>NZ_QTLM01000007.1:0-163719 GCF_003602695.1 Bacteroides sp. AM07-18 | reverse complement strand
TTGTCGAAAGGGAGGCAAAAAGAAAAAGGAAGAAGAACCAGGCACCGTTTCTTGAAAGAAGAATGTCAACTCGCGCTGCTTTCGTTTTCAAAAGCGGGTGCAAAGGTAAGAACTTTAAAGCATAACTTCCAAATGTTTCGGAAGTTTTTTTTCACTTTTCTTTTCCAAGGCCGAAGTTCCGAAAGAAACCTATGGCAAAGAAGAGAAAAATGGAAGCTTACCGCTCCGTTTTACTGTCAGAATGTCAAAACATCGCCGCCTTCGTTCCCGAAAGCGGATGCAAAAGTAGGGCTTTTACGGACATCTGCAAAATATATACAAGCTTTTTTTGAGGGTTTACGTGAACTTTTTCATAACTCGCTGATTGATAGATATGTTTTAAAGCATATTTTTTAAAGGAAAAAGGAGGCCGGAACGAAGGGGACACATTATATATATACGCGCGCGCGTCGAAATAGACCATTCATACCTTCACATAGACCACAGAACGGCCGGCACCACGCTTGAGGAGCCCAAAGAGAACTGACAATAAACCTGCGAAAGGCTACATCCGGAAAGCCCGGATACTAAACGAGAACTACTGAACAACTTTTCTCACTACAGATATGTTTCTTTCTTACCACACCCGCGTTTCTTTCTTTCCACAGCTGTGGTAAGAAAAGAACATTGCTGTGGAAAGATTAGTTTTTAGAGAAAAACAAGGTAGTACATCGCAGTTTTTTTCCTAACTCTTAGGTGTCATCTACGCACCATACTGCGACAATCAGTAGAAGCCTTTATCAAATCCACTTCTGTGCCCTACCCAAAGAACGCACAACGGCAGCAAACTCTTCCCGAGGAATGATAGCCTTATTACGTGTTTTCAAACGATTATTATAAACGGTCTGAGGTGAATAATGCAAGAATTCGGCAATCTTCACACTATCAGTGATACCTAAACGCACCAAAGCATAAATGCGCAATTCCGTATTCAGCAGCTCACCATCTTTTAGCACAATCTGCTCGTCAGGATGGAGCAAGGCATTGAAGTCACTTACAAAATCCGGATAAATGTGCAAGAAGATAGCATCAAAGTTATGATAGAACTCTTTCAACTCATTCTGTGCCATAGAATGAGTATCGGTTAATGCTTTCACATCCTCCAACTGATTTGCCTTAAGCTTACGATTGATATTTTTCCGATACTCATCCAGCTTGCTGATATAATTGGAACAAATGGAAAAGACATAACCTATGTATTCCTCCTTCACATAGTTGGATTCACGAAGCTGATTATTGGTATCTCTCAACTGTTCATTCAAAGAAGTCAGCTGCACATTCGTTTCTGCCACTTGTCCGTGCATTTTCGAAAGTTCTTCCACATGCTTATTCAGGCGGTTGTTTGCCTCATTCAGCTGTTGGCGCGACTGCTTCAATCGCTTCATCTGCTTATATATATACAGGAAGGCAAACAAGGATATCAAGGACAAGACACTGACCAGTACCAAATACATACGTAACCGCGCTTCTTGCCTCTGATTACGTTCTTGATAGATCTGATGAATGGTGTCCTGCACTGCAGAGATGCCCACTACCCTCACCCGGTTCCGATATGCCAAGGCATTCTGCAAGCAGTAACTCATGTAGACATAGGCATGGTCAATATCACCCAAACTAAAAAGTACCCCCGCCAGCTCTTCCAACGAAGCAATATCTTTATTGGAGATACGTACATCGGCCATAGCAGAATATATCAGGTAAGTCAGATAATTTTCCTGCTCATCGGACTCGCGATAAAAGCAGGCCAGCACGTAAGCATTCATGGCATCGCGCCGAGTGTCGAATGCAGAATTAAGAATTCCCTTCTGCAAACGTTCTTTAAAAACATACATACTGTCCGTACCTTGTACTACCTGCCCTTTATACCACAAGAACAAGGGGTCTTCAGGGGTAAGAACCATATTCAAAGAGTCCTTGTAAACACGCTCCAACTGTGCATAATGTTCATGCAAAGTACCCTCACTACCGGTATACTGATTGAAATGCGAATACAGATACAGCATTTGCCCGTAATAGTCCACTAATAATTCTTTGGGGAGCGAACCGCCTGAAACTCCGCGCAATTCATCCTGAGCTTCTTTCAACAAACCGGTGGCAGCCAACAGAAAAGACTTTTTTATCTTCCACTCCATCTGCCGGTATTTATCATTCTGCTTATAAACTATATCCAAATTGTCTACCACATAATTCATTGCAGAATCGGCGTTATAGACGCAATACTCATCATAAAGATTTTTATTCAGCCAATATCTCTCTTCCAAAGTACGCACATCCTTTTGCAGCTTGTGCAACTGGGCAATCTTCGCCTCTTTAAGCATAGCAAACGTGTTTTTTTGCGCAATCAGAGAGTCAAGGCGCACCAGCAGTTCTTTTATCTTTTCACTGTAAGGTGCCGCATTCAGAAAGGTACACCCCATCAGTAAAAATAGTAAAGCTATGATTTTTCTTTTCATTTCTATTATTTATATAAGGCTGAGAGCACAAAGATAAATTAATCTATCTAAACATAAGCTACTTCTACCCTAAAAAGTACATGAAAGTTAAGAGGTATTTCGACCATTTATAGCGATAAAACAACATATACAGACCTCCTTCCATAGTAGCTGACCTTTACTTTATACAGCAATCAGCAAGAATATAACTCGCTATATATGTGGCATTTACATTTTACTCCGACTTACTTCTATACATTACCCGCCTATCGGACGAATAAGGTTGTCCACTATCTTTGCAACAGAGAAAGAAAAGTGTACTATGGAAAACATCCAATCTCTATTAGAACATACTTTTCTAAAATAAATTAAATCTTTTAATTAAAGTACTATGAGAATGATTACAAGAAATCTTCTTACGCGGAGTTACAAGCTCCTTCTGACATTACTCGTACTGCTAATGTCAACAAATGCATTTGCCCAACGATTGACAGCTACGGGTAAAGTAGTAGATGCCGCAGGCCTGGAGGTCATTGGTGCATCTGTATTGGAAAAGGGAACAACCAACGGTGTTGTTACCAATCTGGATGGGGAGTTTTCCCTGAGTGTAGGACAGAATGCCACACTGGTAATATCCTTCATCGGCTACAAAACGATAGAGGTAAAAGCAGCCACCAACATGAATATCACATTGCAGGAAGACAACGAACTGCTGGACGAAGTGGTAGTTATCGGTTATGGAAGTGTGAAGCGTAAAGACGTAACCACTGCCGTATCTACGGTTTCTACAAAGGATTTGGACCAACGCCCCATTGTATCGGCAGCCCAAGCCCTACAAGGTAAAGCAGCCGGTGTGTCGGTTATGCAGCCCAGCGGCGAACCGGGCGGTGGTATGAGTATCCGCGTACGTGGTACCACCTCATTCAATGGTAGCAACGACCCGCTCTACGTAGTGGATGGTGTACCTGTAGACAATATCAACTTTCTCTCTCCCAACGACATTGAAAACCTCTCTATTCTGAAGGATGCCTCATCAGCAGCCATCTACGGTTCGCGCGCAGCCAACGGTGTGGTATTGATTACTACCAAGAGCGGCTCGGCAGGCAACGCCAAAGTAGCATTGAACGTACAATATGGCATGACAAAAGTAGGCAAGAGCATGGAAGCACTGAATACAGAACAGTACCGCGAATTGCAAGAAGAAATCGGGGCTGTAAATCCAACTGCTCTTGAAGGGCTGACCGACCAGACAGACTGGTTTGACGAGGTTTACAAGACCGGACAAACCCAGAATTACCAAGTGTCCGTATCAAACGGAAATGAAAAGATGAAATACTTCCTCTCTGCCGGTTATCTGGATGAAAAAGGTATTTTGGAAGGAACATACTTCAAGCGGTATAGCTTCCGCGCCAATATCGACAACCAAATACGCAGCTGGCTGAATGTAAGTGCCAATATCTCCTACTCCGACAACATCGGAAACACCGGCATCATCTCCGGTACGGGTGCCAACCGTGGTGGTGTAGTCCTCTCGGTCATCAACACTCCGACCTATGCTCCTATTTGGGATCCTGAAAAACCGAATCAATACAATAAGAACTTCTATGGAGTGAACATCATGAATCCGATGGAAAACCTGGCCCGCCAGAAAAACAACAAGAACAAGGAAAACCGCCTCATCGCATCCGGAGCCGCTACCATCAGCTTCCTACCCAACCTAAAGTTGAAATCATCTGTAGCCCTGGACCGCCGTAACGGTGTAAGCACCACATTCCTCGATCCAATATCGACCACCGACGGACGCAACAGCTTCGGTACAGCCTCTGACAACCGGAATATGAATACCGTGTTGGTTTTCGATAATATATTGACTTACAATACCAATATCAAGAAGCACGGCATCGACGTAATGGCAGGTTCTTCCTATACCAAATCGGACTATACCAACAGCTGGATAAACGGCTCACATTTCCGGGACGATAAAATACAGACCCTGAACGCTGCCAATAAAATTTCATGGGACGGTACCGGAACAGGAGCTTCACAGTGGGCCATCTCTTCCTATTTCGCCCGTGTGTCCTACAACTATGACAGCAAGTACATGCTTACCATGAACATGCGTGCCGACGGTTCATCCAAGCTGCATCCCGACCATCGCTGGGGTATTTTCCCCTCCTTCTCGGCTGCATGGCGCATTTCGTCGGAAAAGTTCATGAAAGACATCGCTTGGATTGATGACTTGAAGCTCCGCGGTGGCTGGGGACAGACCGGTAACCAAAGCGGTATAGGCGATTACTCGTATCTGCAACGTTACAACATCAACCGCATACCCTGGTTTGAAGAAGGTAACGACCATGCAGTTCCCGGTATCAGCCAGGCCAACCTGAGAACAAGTGACCTGAAATGGGAAACTACCAACCAGACGAACATCGGTCTTGACTTGACTGTACTGAACAACAGACTAACCTTCAGCATGGACTACTATTACAAGAAAACTACAGACATGTTGATGAATGTAAGTCTGCCTGCTGGTGCGGCAGCAACCACCAGCATCACCCGTAACGAAGGCGAGATGACCAACAAGGGATTCGAGTTCGCCATCAACTCCCATAACCTGACCGGCGAGTTTTCTTGGGATACAGACTTCAACATTTCTTTCAATAAGAACAAGCTGACCAAGCTGTCATTGCAGAAAATCTATACAGCAGCAAGCAGTGCCGAGGTGGTGAAAGAAAATATCGTACGCAATGAGCCCGGACGTCCTTTGGGTGGTTTCTACGGCTACATCAGCGACGGTGTAGACCCCGAAACCGGTAACCTGATTTATCGCGACCTTAACGAAGACGGCAAGATTTCCACTTCTGACCGTACCTATATCGGCGACCCGAATCCCGACTTCATCTACGGATTGACAAACACCTTTACATGGAAAGACCTCAGCCTGAGCATCTTCATCCAAGGAAGCTACGGAAACGACATCTTCAATGTGTCCCGTATGGAAACCGAAGGTATGTATGACGGTAAAAACCAGTCAACGGAAGTATTGAAACGCTGGAGAATTCCCGGACAGATTACGAATGTCCCGAAAGCCAACTTCAACATCAAGAACTCCACTTACTTTGTAGAAGACGGCAGCTACCTGCGTGTCAAAGACATTTCACTCTCTTACAACATCCGTTGCCGCCAGTTCAAGAAATGGGGTATCAGCCGCGTACAGCCTTATTTTACCGCCAGCAATTTGCTGACCTGGACCAGCTATTCAGGTATGGATCCTGAAGTGAACCAATATGGCAACAGCGGTTCTGTACAGGGCATCGACTATGGAACTTACCCGCAGAGCAAATCATTCGTTTTCGGTATCAATGTTGAATTCTAAAAAAGGAAGAAATAACTTATGAAACTAAACCATATATATAAAAGTATAGCTTGCGGTGTATTGTTGGCAATGACCGCAACCTCATGTGACTTGGACTATAATCCGGTAGACACCTACTCGGATGTAACGGAAGGAGTGAACAAAACTGATGAAAAGCCTATTTTCAACAGTGTGCAAGACGTGGAAACTTCAATGGTAACCCTTCACAAAAAATTTCGTGACCAGCAGGAGCACTGGTATGTCGACAAACTGCTTATCGGTGACGCTCATTCCGATAATGCCTACGCCGGAACAACGGGGGCCGAAGTGGTGCCTTACGAAACCAACTCCATTGAAGGCTCTAATTCTGTACTAAAACGTGACTGGGACCGTTTCTTAGGCGACATTGCCGTTGCCAACCGCATCATCGTGGGCTGTGACCAGCTCAAGGCACTCAGTGAAAGTGAACGCGGCAAGTATCAGTCACAAGCCAAGATATTCCGTGCCATGGTCATGTTCGATATGGTACGCTTATGGGGTAACTTCCCGGTCATCACTACCGTGGGCGGTGACATTACCGAAGACAACGTAGAAGAAATGTACCCGACCTATTTTCCTCCACAGAATACGGCTGAAGAGGCTTACGCCCAAATAGAGAAAGACCTGACTGAAGCAGTGGAAAACCCCAACACACCGACAAACGACACATCAGACAAGAGCATACTTACCAAATCGGTGGCACGTGCCATGCTTGCCAAGGTCTATGCAGAAAAACCTCTGCGCGATTATGCAAAGGTTATCAAATATGCCGATGAACTTGCTGCCGACGGCTTCGACCTCGTGGAAGACTTCAGCGACCTTTGGGCGTATGATACGGAAAAAAAAGACTGCCGGGTACGCAATACCAAGGAGGCAATTCTCGAAGCCCACTTTCCTCCCGGCTCCGGCAACTGGTGTACTTGGATGTTCGGCCGTAACTTGAGCAACTGGGATGAAAGTTTCACCTGGGCCAAATGGATTACCCCTTCCCGTGACCTTATCCGCCTCTATGAAGAGCAAGGAGACACGAAACGTTACAATGAATCTGTTGTATGGTATGACTGCGGATGGAGCAACTATTATCCGGCAGACCATTATGCCTTCATGTACAAATGCCGCTCTGCGTTCAACAGCATTATCTATCTGCGATATGCCGATATCCTGCTCCTCAAAGCCGAAGCAAAAATTATGGGAGAGGCTCCCGACCTGAACGGTGCAGCCGACATCATCGACCGCATCCGCAACCGCGCCGGACTGGGCAAACTTCCACAAAGCACCCGCAGCAGTAAAGAAGCATTGCTCCAAGCTTATATGGACGAACGCCGCATGGAGCTTGCCTTTGAAGGACAGCGCTGGTACGACCTTTGCCGCCTCAATAAGGTAGAAGAAGTGATGAACGCCGTTTACGCCAAAGACAGCGGCCGCCATGCACAAGAAAATCTGTTCAATGAGAACTCCTATCTGCTGGCTATTCCCCAAGGAGCCATCGACCAGAACGAAAATCTGATACAGAACCCGGGCTATTAATACTAATGAGTAATATAAAAATCAATTGAATATGAATTTAAGAAATATATTCACTACCGCATTAGGTTGCTTCACCATACTGGCAGCCTGCGGCAATGACAATGACAGTAACATCACCCCTACACCGGAACCCAAGCCAGACCAACCCACGGAAGAGGCAAAGGATGTTACCCTCTATGTAACGAACACCAGTCGTACTTATGATTTGACAAAGTCCGGGCTGGCCTTCGGCACCGGAAGCAACATGTCACCTTCTACCGTGACACTTGACCCTGCCACCCGCTATCAGGAAATGGACGGTTTCGGTGCAGCCATCACCGGCTCTACCGGTTACAACCTGATGCAGATGACACAAGAGAACCGCACGAAGTTTCTGACTGAAACATTCTCGGACAAAGAAGGCTACGGCTTCAGCTATGTACGTATTGCCATCGGTTGTTCCGACTTCTCATTCAGTGAATTCACTTGCTGTGACGAAAAGGGACTTGAGCACTTTGCCCTTCCGATGGAAGACACCAAATATGTGATTCCTATATTGAAGGAAATTCTGGCAATCAATCCTGCCGTCAAAATAATTGCCGCTCCCTGGACATGTCCGAAGTGGATGAAAGTGAAAAGCCTGGAGAAACGTGTACCCTTTGACTCATGGACCAGCGGACACTTGAACCCCGAATATTACAGAACGTATGGCGACTATTTCGTAAAATGGATACAAGCTTTCGAAAAGGAAGGCATCAAAATCCACGCTGTGACTCCGCAGAACGAACCGCTGAACCACGGTAACTCAGCATCCTTGTTCATGGGATGGGAAGAAGCCCGTGACTTCATCAAGACCGGCCTGGGCCCTGCCTTCAAAGAAGCCGGAGTTACTACAAAGATTTATGTTTTCGACCATAACTATAACTACGACAATCTGGCCGATCAAAAAAGTTACCCCACCAAGATTTATGATGATGCGGAAGCCTCACAGTACATTGCAGGTGCTGCCTACCACAATTATGGCGGCAACCGTTCCGAACTGCTGAACATCCATAAGCTTTACCCCAACAAGGAATTGCTTTTCACAGAAACGTCTATCGGCACCTGGAACTCCGGCCGCGATTTAGAAGCACGTCTGCTTAACGATATGGAAGAAATAGCATTGGGGACAGCCAACAACTGGTGCCGCGGTGCCATTGTGTGGAACCTGATGTTAGACAGTGACCTGGGACCGGTAAGCCCTTCAGACGGTTCTTGCAAGACCTGCTACGGTGCAGTGGATATTGACAATACAAACTATTCTAAAATTGTCCGTAATTCCCATTATTACCTTATCGGGCACATGTCTTCAGTCGTGAAACCGGGAGCTGTACGTATCGGAACGACCGGTTACACAGCCAACGGAATCACCTACTCCGCCTTCGAGAATACGGACGGTACCTATGCATTCGTATTGGCAAACAACAATGCAGATGCCAAGCGAATCACCGTAAGCGACGGCACACACTACTTTTCCTACGAAGTTCCGGCCAAAGCAGTCGTTTCTTACCGTTGGAAAAAATAAAACTAATAATTTAAACAGAAGATTATAATGAAAAGCTTAAAATACTATCTAATGGCATTGGCAGGCATAGCCATGCTGAATGCTTGCAGCGATGACGATCCGGTTCCCGGCAACCCGACAATGGACTTTCAGGCAGAACCTTCTTCAGCCTTGTTCGGAGACAGTCTGCCTTTTACAATCAAGGCATCGGACGCAGATGTACCCCTTTCCACGTTAAAAGCGCGGTTATACTTCAGCGACGAAATGGTGTCAGAGACTATAATCCGTACAAAAGTAAACGGTCAAGACTATACCGGGAAAATATATGTTCCCTATCTGGCAAATATTCCCAACGGAACAGCTACATTGAAGTTCATTCTACAGAACATCAATTTCACAATTACAGAGAAAAGCTATGACGTGGCGCTGAGCCGTCCGGACTTCCCTTACCTGACTCTGGTTTCGGGAGACCAGGAATACCGCATGGAAAAAACCGCAGCCAATCAGTATAGCGTGACCGGTGAATTTGCACAAAAAGTAAAAGGATACATCAAAGCTCCTAAAGTAGGTGCCAACGGCAATGAAATCAACTTCGGATGGAGTAACGGTGCCATTACGCAAGGCACCTCCAGTGAAATCACCTTCTCCAGTCTGTCAGCTGGAGAATATTCCATCTCCTTCAATACGTTGACTTATGCAGCCGCTCCTTTCGTGAAACTACTGCTGAACGGTTCTGAAATGGAGATGGTGGATGATGACCATTACAGCATCGACCTCAATCTGAAGCAAGGGGACAACATCACTGCAGACATTCCCAACTTCGACCAATATTGGATAGACCCCGACTTCTTCGAAAAGAATGAAGACGGTTCGCTGAAGTTCCTGCCCATCGATGGAACTTATCGCGTCATTGCCAACCTGGCCCTGAATTATCTGGAAGTATTGAAAATGAACGGAACAAGCACCGCCACTCTGAACGATGACGGAACCGGCGCCCTTTGGATTATCGGTGACGGTATCGGTAAACCTTCCGTAGCGACCAATGCCGTAGGTTGGACTACAGAAAAAGGTCTCTGCATGTCACAGATTGAAGCGAAGAAGTATCAGGTAACAGTAGTAGCGGGAGAGCAAATCAAATCTGATGACATCAACTTCAAGTTCTTCCACCAGCAAGGTTGGGGAGGTGAATATAAAAACGATGCCTTGTCTACCACCAGTGACTTAGTATTTATAGGTGACGGTACCAACGGACGTGATGCCGGCAACTTGGGCCTCGTAGAAGGCAAAAGCCTGGAAAACGGTGTCGCTTACCGGTTCACAGTTGACGTAACGGCAGGTGTCTCTTCGGCAGTTCTGACAGTAGAAAAGGTAGAAAGATAGACGGATAACGCAGAAGATTAACTAAATGAGAAAGGGGCTGGCTCTATAAAAGAGTTCAGCCCCTCTTGTTTATGCAGAATATATGTTCCGGATTTAGCTTAAACCTTCTTTCGCCTCTTCTTGTGGAATACGTATCGAAGTGTAAAGCTCAAGAATGGCGGCTATCGTCAGAGACACAATCCATTCATTGCCCCTTGTAAAGAGCATGAATGCCCCCGTAAGCACCAGCAAAAGCGCACCGAATATTTGCTGTCGGCGCAGGCGTTTGACAGTGGGACTTTTACATTTGGACGGAGAATTAATTTGGGCCAAAGCAACCATCGTAGCGCCGATAGTATATATATAAGGTGAAAGAGGCCAGCCCGTGATATAAACGGCAGCTCCTGCCAAGAGCATCACGGCCCCTACTGCGAAAAGGGCGGGTATCAGTTGTTTCATTCTTCTATATCTTCTTCAAATACATAAATATCCTCATTGGGCTTTTTCATCAGATACTTCTCACGGGCAATCCGTTCGATGGCACCGGAGTCGACGGCAAGCTCATTGAGCCGTTCGGTATTCTCCTCGTATTCCTTGCGGTACTTTTCTATTTCATCGCGCAGACGGCTTTCTTCCCGGGCGTAACCCAAACGGCGTACAACACTGTTCTCATCCAGGAACCCGATAATTACAGCAAACAACGCAAGCGTAATCAGATATTTATGCTTGCGGACAAAAGACCAAAGAGAAGCAAGTTTATCCATCTCGTTATCTACTATTTAGCAATTTATCATTCATGATGGAGCTTGTCCATCATATAACTTCACGTCACAAAGATAAGAGGAATAACCGAAAGATTTCTTTTTTTTGTGTACATTTGCACAAAAAGCAAAGAATATCCCAAATATGGAAAACTATATCGTATCTGCACGGAAATATCGTCCCTCGACCTTTGAGTCCGTAGTAGGCCAACGTGCACTGACCACTACCTTGAAGAATGCCATTGCCACCGGAAAACTGGCGCATGCCTATCTTTTTTGCGGTCCGAGAGGCGTGGGAAAAACAACTTGTGCCCGTATCTTTGCTAAAACAATCAACTGCATGAGCCCCACAGCAGACGGTGAAGCATGCAACCAGTGTGAATCCTGTACTTCCTTCAATGAGCAGCGCTCCTACAATATCCATGAGCTGGATGCCGCCTCAAACAACTCTGTGGATGACATCCGCCAATTGGTGGAGCAGGTACGCATACCACCTCAAATAGGTAAATACAAAGTATATATCATTGACGAGGTACATATGCTGTCCGCCTCGGCTTTCAATGCTTTCCTGAAAACACTGGAAGAGCCTCCACGCCATGCCATATTCATCCTTGCCACTACCGAGAAGCACAAGATACTGCCCACCATCCTTTCACGCTGCCAAATATATGATTTCAGTCGGATTGGTGTGGAAGATACCGTAGCACACCTCGCATATGTCGCCTCCAAAGAAGGTATCACTGCTGAACCGGAAGCGTTGAATGTCATTGCCCTCAAAGCAGACGGCGGTATGCGCGACGCACTATCCATCTTCGACCAGGTGGTAAGCTTCACCGGAGGACACATCACCTATAAGAGCGTGATTGAAAACCTCAATGTGCTGGACTATGAATACTACTTCAAACTAACCGGATTCTTTCTTGAGAACAAAATCAGTGACGCGTTGCTATTACTGAATGATGTGCTCAACAAAGGCTTCGACGGCAGCCACTTCATCACCGGACTTTCATCCCACCTGCGCGACTTGCTTGTCAGCAAAGACCCGGCGACACTGCCGTTGCTTGAAGTGGGCGCAAGCATCCGCGAACGTTACCAAGCACAAGCACAGCAATGCCCCCTCCCTTTTCTTTACCGTGCCATGAAGCTCTGCAACGATTGTGACCTGAACTACCGTGCCAGTAAAAACAAACGGCTACTGGTAGAGCTCACTCTGATACAAGTGGCACAACTGACCGCCGAGGAGGACGACGGTGCCAATGGGCGCAGCCCTAAACAAGCTATAAAACCCATATTCACGCAGCCTGCCGCCGCTCAGCAGCCACAGGCCACTGCTGCCACGCCCCAACAAACCGTACAGCCGGCAGTACAGACAAACAGCACTCCCCAACCTGCTGCCACGCAGCATAGTAATGCAACAACTCCACATGCCACACCTGCTGCCGTATTAATGGCGCAAGGGAGAGAAGAGAAAAAAATTCCGGTCATGAAAATGTCCGGATTAGGGGTCTCCATCAAACGCCCCCATATAGAAGAGGAACAAAGAAACCCTTCATCTAACCCTACTGCCGCCCACCAAGCAGCACAACCGGAAGAAGACTACATCTTCAATGAAAGGGATTTGAACTATTACTGGCAGGAGTATGCCGGACGTATGCCCAAGGATCAAGTAGCCATTGCCAAGCGCATGCAGAACATGCGCATCACTTTAATAAATGACACAACTTTTGAGGCTGTGGTAGACAATGAAATCGTTGCCAAGGAATTTACCGGCATGATACCCACTCTGCAAAATTACCTACGTACCCGGCTAAAGAACCGCAAAGTCACCATGACTGTCCGGATTAGTGCTCCTACTGAAAAGGTACGTGCCTACGGACGCGTTGAAAAATTCCAGATGATGGCACAAAAGAACAGTGCCCTATTACAACTAAAAGAAGAGTTTGGTTTGGAACTGTATTAATCCCTTCCAATCGCCTGCATAAAGTTGCTAACAAATTGAGTATAAAGGATAAAAAAAGCATCTATTTAATTTTTTATTTATTCATTTATATTTATTTTTGCCAATAATAAACAAAAGAGGCAAACAAACATTTGAGAACAAAAATGATTATATGGATGCTATTGGGGCAGATACTGTATACTTCTGTCTTATCAGCACATACAATAGCCAATCAAGAAAAGCAGAGTATTCTGCAATCATTGGTCAAAAGACAAGTTCTCTATGATGACTCCATATCCATAGACAGTGTCATTGCGTGGAGCGAGCAACTTCTTCCCACCCAACAATCAAATGAAGATAGAACAACGTATTTTCTATTACAACTTCAATTGGCCAATGCCTATACATTGCGCGGCGATATCAGCTTAGCGACGAACCGGGCACAACTTATGTACGAAGAAGCTAAAGCAACAGACTACCAATTTGGTATGGTAGTGGCCAACCAAGCCATCGGAGACGCCTATAATACAATAGCCAACATGGGGGATAAAGCCCTGGAATCATACCAGGATGCTTTGACTGAACTATCCAACATTTCAGACCAGCATCCATATAGGGCACAGCTTCTTTTAAAAATGTCCAACGTTCTGCAACGGAAAGGACGTCTGGAAGAAGCGGAAAAAATCCTGGAAGAGCTGGAGAAAATATTATATCAGGAGCCTGACTACCCGACAGACTTCTTTTTCTGCATCGAAAAGACGAATTTTGCCATTTCCCATGGACACCTCTCACAAGACTATCTTGATGAAGCAAACATCTGGCTCCACAAAATGGACTCCATTTACCAACTGCACCCAGAGAAGTTCTATCGGTTTCACTTGGATTATACCACTGCCGCCTACTATAGAGCCATGGGAAATTGGGACAAACAATACTGGAAACAAGCTCTGGACATCTACTCCAAATTGCAAGCAGAATACTCCGGTAATAAGCGCTCCACGTATTACCGCTGGACTTCGCTGGAAAAAATCTATCTCTGTAAAATACAAGGCATGGCCATGGAAGCCTGCCGAATCTACCAGGAATTGTATCCTCCTATAGATACACTCGCTTCACAAAGCTATATCCGGCAAATCAATACGATAAAGGCAAAATACCAGGTAGATAAGGCAGAGACGGCCAGCAATAACGAATACAATAAAATCATAACCAGCATATTGGTAGGAACGATGGCATTAGTAACGTTATTTGTTCTACTTGCCATCCTACTCAAAAGGCAACGGGAAAAGGTGAAACTCTCCACCCAAAAACTGGCAACATCACGGATAAATGCCGAAAATGCCATGCGTGCAAAAAGCGTGTTCCTCTCGAACATGAGCCATGAAATCCGTACCCCACTCAATGCATTATCGGGCTTTTCATCCCTATTGACGGAAGAGGGACTGGACGATGAGACACGCCGTCAGTGCAATGAAGTTATCCAACAGAACTCAGAACTATTGCTGAAGCTTATTAACGACGTGATAGATCTATCGAGTCTTGAATTCGGCAAACTGCAATTCTGTATTGCACAACATGATGCCGTAAGCATCTGCAGAAACGTGATAGATACCGTGAACAAAGTGAAACAGACACAAGCTGAACTTACATTCACCACCGAGCTGGAAGAAATGCCCATCGAGACTGACGACTCACGCCTGCAGCAAGTCCTGATTAACCTACTGATAAATGCTACCAAATTTACCCCACAAGGCAGCATTGTCCTAAAGCTGGAAAAAGAAACGGACGACACCGTACTATTCACCGTAACAGATACCGGTTGCGGCATTCCCAAAGACAAGCAAGCCAACATTTTCCAACGTTTTGAAAAGCTGAATGAGAATGCTCAAGGCAGTGGGTTGGGACTCTCCATATGCCAACTTATCATAGAGCATATCGGCGGACAAATATGGATTGATTCAGAGTATGCCGAAGGCTCACGCTTCTGCTTCACCCATCCCATAAGCCAGAAAGGCAGAAAGGAGAATAAGAAATGAAACAGATATTTACATTGCTCATTGCCTTATGCTGGCTGTTACCGTCCGCACACGCAGATGTGCGACGGACAGAAGCCAAGGATAGCCTGCTACGTATATATCTTGCCTCCCCAGCCGATACCACCAGATTGGAAACCCTATATCAGATAGCACTGCTTGACCAACTGTCACCGACATTCATCTATTACGAGAACAAATTACTGGAAGAGGCCATCGCCCAGAAAAATATACTTTACCAGAGTGCGGCCATATATGCGCACATTATTTATTACTACAACCTACTGGACCAAAAACATGCAGAACAATGGCTGAAGAGGCTCGAACAGTTGTCTGAAGAGCACAACTACTACCGTCATTACTTCAGAGGCAAAAAGATGATGATAGAATTCTATGTCATCAGCCAGAAGATTGAATTAGCCCTCAAACAAGCACAAGACATGTACGACAAGGCTCAAAGTCTTGGCAACCATGACGGTATGCGCGAAGCATGCCTATGCCTGATGACTGGATATTTCAATACCTTACGTTACAAAGAAGGAATCACCTACCTAAACAAGGCTTTTGAACTGACAAGTCCGGATTCCTCCCTTGCCACTCAGATTGATTTATTGACAAAAGCGGTACTGGCTTACTCATATCTGCATGACAATGACAACATGTTCCGGTATCTGGAGGAACTCAACAATGCAAAAAACAGATTGCAGGAAGAAGGCACCACCGTACTGACAAACGGCTATACCAATTTGTATCTGCTCATAGATTTACAATACGCCCTTTACTATACCCGCCTTCAACGTCCTGCGGAAGCATGGGAATATTTGCAGAAAGCAGAGCGGCATCTCAGTACATCTTCATTTCTTCCTTATCGGTTGATACGTTTGGCAGCATATGCCGAATATTACCAACTGACAAAAGAATACGACAAAGCTTTGGTTTATTTAGAAGACGCCATTGAACTTGTAACCCCTATTTCACTGGATGATGCCATGATTTATGGACTTCAGAAAGCGGATATATTAGTAAAGATGGGGTTTCCGGACGACGCACTTCCTGTCTATAAACAAATAACCAAGGCAAAAGATTCGTTATATACAGTATTCTCCACCTCACAGATAGAACAGATACAAAGCCTATATAATATGGACCAACTGCTTTTCCAAAAAGAACAGCGGCAAGCCACTTTTCACCGTATCTGTCTCGTTACCTCCATCATCATCATTATAGCCTTGTTACTTTTCAACCTACATATGTATAGAAGCAGGAAGCGGCTGCAACAAGATGAGAAGGAAATGCGTAAATTGGCAATTATTGCCGAAGAAGCCAACGAAATAAAAAGCCGTTTCCTTGCCAATATGAGTTATAATATCCGTATCCCACTGAACAATGTAGTCGGTTTCTCCCAACTGCTTTCCACCGACAACGAGCTGGATGAAGAAGAGCGAAAAGAGTATTCCTGTATTATCCAAGCCAATTCGGGTGAGCTTATCCAACTGGTAAACGACGTATTGGACCTCTCACGCCTGGAAGCGAATATGATGAAATTTCAATTGCAGGATTGTAATGTAAAAGAATGGTGCAACGAACTAGATTGTCTAATACAAATGCGCAGTGAAGGCCGTATCCTCCTGGAACTACAAGTGGAGGTAGGAGATGTACGTATCCATACCGACGTCAACCGCCTTACACAAATAGTGACAAGTATGCTGCTTTATCCGAACGACTGCAAAGAAACACGCAAAGTCAGCATGTTCTTGGTCAACCATCCGGACAAACACATCATCGCATGCCGGATAGAGAACAGTCCTATAGCCGATTCCAGGTTTGCCTCTCAAAAAGTATCAGTGCAACAGAAAATCAACCAGTTGTTCTTTGAACATTTCAAAGGTACCTATCAAACCGAGAATGTCGAAGAAGGAGAAATCGCAGTGATTACTTTTACCTATCCGACTCTTTCTTAAAAGTTGAAAATCGGCTTAAGCTCCAGCTAAAGCCAATAGTATCAGAGCAATTCGTTTACGAAATTCAAAAACGAACATTTTTCAGTCTCTGCGGTATGCTGTGTCGCTTTCTCGACTCCTTATTTAGACGACATACAAATTATACGTTTTTAATCAAGATTGATAGCAAGTAATAAAGAAAACCACTATTTTTGCCAAACGAATTAGTACTAATAATAATTTAAATCTAAAAGAAAATGGCTTACGTAATTAGTGACGATTGTATTGCTTGCGGAACTTGTATCGACGAGTGTCCGGTTGGCGCTATCTCTGAAGGTGATATCTATCATATCGACCCTGAGACTTGCACAGAGTGTGGTACTTGTGCAGATGTTTGTCCTTCTGAAGCAATTCATCCGGGAGAATAATACAATCCCAGTATCAAAAACAAAAGCGTGGGTAGATAAACTGCCTGCGCTTTTTTATATCCCCCACGTGAGATTCAGTACCTTCACCCCCCTCATTGTTATTTTCTATATACGGATAATACGTTAGTTCACAGACATGAACACTTTGTTCCATAAGTATAAAACAAAGTGTTCATATAGTAGAAAACAAAATGTTCGTATAATATAAAACAAAGTGTTTATACTGTATGGAACAGAGTGTTCGCTATAATGAAACAAAGTGTTCGTCATAACAAAACAAAGTGTTCGTCATAACAAAACAAAGTGTTCGTCATAACAAAACGAACAGTCCGCTTTGATGAAACGAACTGTTCGTGACAGCATGACAGATGTCTTGCTAAAATAAGTTTGTAGAAGAAGTTAGAATCACTTCAGATTAGCCAGTGCTTCTTTTATACGACGGATAGCTTCAACTATATTTTCATCGCTGGTTGCATAACTCATACGAATGCATTCGGGAGCTCCGAAAGAAGCACCACCTACGCAAGCCACATGAGCCACTTCCAACAGATACATGGCCAAATCATCTGAATCATTGATTTTACGTTCTCCGGCAGATTTACCGAAGAATGAATCGCATTTAGGGAACAGATAGAAAGCACCTTCCGGTACATTCACCTCGAAACCCGGAACTTCCTTGGCCAACTTTACAATCAAATCACGACGACGCTCGAAAGCCTTGCGCATTTCCTCCACCGGAACTTGTGTACCCGTATAAGCAGCCTCAGCAGCCTTCTGAGATACAGAACAAGGACCGGAGGTATACTGTCCCTGCAATTTATTGCAAGCCTTCACAAGCCATTCCGGACCTGCAATGAAACCGATACGCCAACCAGTCATTGCATATGCTTTGGAAACACCATTCACAATGACCGTACGCTCTTTCATTTCGGGGAATTGTGCTATGCTCTGATGCTTGCCGATATAGTTGATATGTTCGTAAATCTCATCGGCAATCACAACAACCTGCGGATACTTTGCCAATACTGCGGCCAGGCCTGCCAACTCCTCCTTGCTGTACACCGAACCCGTAGGGTTAGAGGGAGAGCAAAGAATCAGCGCCTTTGTCTTCGGGGTGATGGCAGCCTCCAGCTGTGCAGGTGTTATCTTAAAGTCCTGGTCGATACCGGCAGGTACGATAACCGGCGTACCCTCAGCCAACTTTACCATTTCCGGATAACTGACCCAATAGGGAGCAGGTACAATTACTTCGTCACCCGGATTTACCAATACCAGGATTGCATTGCAAACCGACTGCTTGGCACCATTGGCGCAAGAAATTTGTGCGGCGGTATATTCCAGACCGTTTTCCTTCTTCAACTTCTCTACAATTGCATTACGTAAGGCAGGATAACCCGGCACTGGAGAATAGCGAGAAAAGTTATCGTCTATCGCCTTTTTCGCAGCCTCTTTAATGTGGTCGGGAGTATTGAAGTCCGGTTCTCCCACACTCAGGTTAATTACGTCTACGCCTTGAGCCTTCAGCTCTGCGCTCTTTTGAGACATAGCCAGTGTCGCAGAAGGCGACAAACTGTTTAAACGATCTGATAATTGGTTCATTTTGTTACTATTTAATGATTGTTACGCAAATCCGGTTGCAAAATAAGCGATTTTCTTTGATATAAGAAAACAAAAAGACAGTTACTTATTGAAATGAAGTGTATGTCCCATACGTTCTTTCTTGGTACGGAGATAACGCTCGTTGTATGGATTCGGAGTAGTCTCAATAGCTACGTTCTCCGTTATTTCCAAACCGTAAGCCTCCAAGCCCACACGTTTCACGGGATTATTGGTCATCAGCCGCATTTTGTGCACTCCTATCTCACGAAGAATCTGGGCACCCACACCATAATCACGCTCGTCTGCCAGATGTCCCAGGCAAATATTAGCATCCACAGTATCCATGCCTTCTTCCTGCAATTTATATGCTTTCATTTTTTCCATCAGGCCAATGCCGCGACCTTCCTGATTCAGATATACAACTACCCCCTTACCGGCTTTCTCTATCATCTCCATTGCCTTATGCAGCTGCTCGCCACAATCACAGCGTTTGGAATTGAATATATCACCAGTGGCACAAGAAGAATGTACACGCACCAGAATCGGTTCATCCAATTCCCAAGTACCCTTGAACAAAGCTACATGTTCCAAACCGTTCGACTTCTGGCGGAAAGGAATCAAACGGAAATGACCGTGGTCTGTAGGCATATCCACTTCCACTCCTTTTTCTACAATAGACTCCTGCTTCAAACGGTAGGCAATCAAGTCACGGATAGAAATCAATTTCAAGCCAAATTCATCTGCCATTCTGCGCAATTCGGGCAAACGGGCCATTGTACCATCCTCATTCATTATTTCCATAAGGGCTCCCGCCGGATAAAGTCCAGCCAAACGTGCCATATCAATAGTAGCCTCCGTATGTCCGGCACGGCGCAACACACCTTTCTCCTGAGCATACAATGGATTAATGTGGCCAGGACGCCCGAAAGTGGCCGGAGTAGAAGCCGGATCGGCCAACGCCTGGATAGTAGCAGCGCGGTCTGCCGCAGAAACCCCGGTACTACAGCCTTCCAATTTATCAATAGTAACAGTGAAGGGAGTACCCAATACAGAAGTATTATCCGATACCTGATGCGGCAAATCCAGTTCCTTGCAACGCGAAACTGTAATTGGAGCACAAAGCACACCACGGGCATGCTTCAACATAAAGTTTACTTTCTCCGGTGTAATCTTTTCAGCTGCAATTATCAAATCACCCTCATTCTCACGGTCCTCATCATCCACAACAATCACAAAGTTACCGGCTTTGAAGTCTTCAATGGCCTCTTCTATCGTATTCAACTTTACATTTTCCATAATCTATTTTGTTTTTATTTATTCTGATCCCTTTCTATAATTCCAATCACATCTTCATTTGTCTTGATAATCCGCTCCATATCCTTATTCAGACGGATACGGAATGCCCAGATACGGAAATAAAAGAACAAGCCTATCGGGAAAACAATACCGCAGAGCAAGTTTAACCAATAATTGCGGAACGGACGGACATGCGCATGGACGGGGATGACCGGATAGGTGTTCAGCGCTGTCAACAAAGTAACGGATCTTGTATTCGACATCTCATCTATCAGACTCTCCAAACGTTCGTTAATATCTTCCACTGCCTCATCCTGGCTATCAGTCATCCACAATTTAAAGTAATTGGGAGCACGTTTCAACCCCTTTCTATCAGCATATTCACGACAGTCTACGGACAAAGCCTTCAGCTCTTCCGGAATACGTGTATAATCAGGATCATGGATGATTACTTCCTTACGGAACAGATGGCGTACACTGCGAATGCCCACAACCTTCTTGAACCAATTTATATAGGCATCAGCATTCAATACCACTGAATCATTGTTGGATTTATATGTCAAGAACGCACCCAATGGGGCCAAGACAGCAGTACTGGTCCACATACCCATCCAGACAACCCACTGTCCGTCACGGGCCATCTTATACCCCGTATTGTTGATGATGTAATAGATAATAAAAATCAATACAGAAACCACCACCGGCATTCCCAAGCCTCCTTTACGGATAATTCCTCCGAGTGGCGCACCAATAAAGAAGAAGATGAGACATGCCAGAGAAAGAGTCAGTTTCTCATGCCAGGAAGTCATGTGCCGTCGAAGGCTGCTTTCAGTCTGCGATATATTAAAGCTCTTAAAACTCCAGTCACTCCCCGCACTCTCTGCACGGCTGACGGCTGTGGATATAACCTTCTGTTTCTGCATCAGTGTAGCCACATTGTAGAGGCTGTCTACATTGTACTCACCTAAATAGGCCTTTTCAATCTTCAATGTATCCTCTTTAGACAAGCTGGCTGTCACCTTATAAGTTCCTGCCATAGCTTCTTTATAATAACCACGTCCCACACTGTCATTCTGCAATTTCATGGAATCAATATCCGCCTGCAGCATTCTCATATCCTTACTGTTGGACTGATTACTCATGATACCTGCATCCACCATATTAAAATCCGAATTGAACTCAATGATTGCATGCTTTTCTCGGAATGTCTCACGCCGGTAAGGCACATTCCTTTGGTTCATGTTCTGCGATTTCAAATTCTCAAACTGCTCACCACTGTATAAATGCAAATATAAATGCTGTTTGTCAGCCGTCATCTCCAGACGTCCCGAATCAGACTTGATAATTTGAGCATTCTCAAAACCTTTCTCAAAATTATATATCAGTACGTCATACAGCATACCAGTTTTGCGGTTCTTATGCTTCACATACAGATTATAACCATCTATTTCATCGTAGAACACACCTTCAGGAATATCCACTTCGGGAGATTTCTGCTTCATGGAAATAAGCAAAGTCCATAATTTTGTTTGGGCTTTTGGTCCTATGACATTTTGGAAATAGAAAGAGACACAACAGATGAAACAAATAAAGATAATCAGGGGCCGCATGATTTTCAATAAAGAAATACCGGCTGCCTTCATGGCAAGTAATTCAAAACGTTCTCCGAAATTTCCAAAGGTGATAAGGGCAGCCAGCAGAATAGCCAGCGGCAACGACGCAGGTACCAACGAAAGCGCAGAATAAAAGAAAAACTGTGCAAGGACAGTCATCTCCAATCCTTTTCCTACCATTTCGTCCACATACCTCCATAAAAACTGCATCATAAAGATGAAGAGGCAGATGAAGAAAGTACCCATAAAGAGCATGCAAAAGCTCTTCAAAACAAATATATCTAACTTTTTTATGCGCAGCATTTTACTCGTTTCATGCAATGAGAGCACAAAAGTAGTACAAAAAAAGGGAGTACGGGAAATTTTTAATCTAAAGTTAACTAAAAACCACAAGTTCTTCGCAAAGTATCCACTTGCGATTCCCATAATTCACGCGAATCACCCACCTCGTCTATATCGGCAAAGTCTGTTATCTCCAATACGAAATCATTGGTCAACTCATTGTTTGTCATCTTCAGTTCAAAGTATTCTCGCTCGTTCTCATCGTCCAGCCAGCGGAAGCGGATGAATGAATACGCCCGCACGGCAATAATCTCGGCATCACGTTTTTCTGTTTTTCCCCAAAAAAAGGTTACTGTTTTATCGTCTGACTGAACCCTATCAGCAAACCAGCCCTCCAAACCAGTAGGGGTACTTATCGCTGCCCAAAGAATACTTTTAGAAGTCGCATTCAAGAGATATTCCAAATGTATTTTCTTTCTTTCCATAGTCTATTCTGCTTTTTATTGCGCCAGCCAAGATAAATACTTTTTTCTAATTACAGAAAATAAATCATCAAATTTATTTATACCTCCCTTTCCATACACCCCTAATTCATTGATAATGTTATACAAAGACTTTTAATAAAAAGTACTGCAAACCACTTCAGCACCCTATCAGCAAAAGAAAAAGCAGAAAATATCCATAAAAGTTTTGGCAATTTAAATAAAAGCTATATCTTTGCACCCGCAATCGAGAAATGATGGCGGGATAGCTCAGCTGGTTAGAGCGCATGATTCATAATCATGAGGTCCCCGGTTCAATCCCGGGTCCCGCTACAAAGAAGATTTAGACTGTTAGGAGGCTTCCACTCTTGGCGGTCTTTTTTGTTTTTAATACTCGTTTTTTACTATGGTTTGTTTTCAAATTATAGTAAAAAGGAAAATATGAATACAAACAGTTGATATATGGATAGTCCTCTTGCATTTTAAGCCACTAACTTTGTGTGCAAATATCAAGTGACTATTATGAAAAGACAACTGTTCACATTTTCCTTTCTGTGTTTGCTTGCACTAGGTACAAGAGCACAAGATACCCTAACCTTGGAGAACTGCCTCGAAATAGGTATCGAAAACAACTTATCCTTGCAAAGCAAACGGAAAGAAATACAAAAAGGGAAATACAGCATCTCTGAGAATCGAGCCAAACTGCTGCCCCAAATCAATGGTTTTGCCAACTATAACGACAATATCGATCCACCCGTCTCCGTTACCGATGGTTCAGCGTATGGCAATCCCTACAATGTAACCCAAACTTTGCAATACAACGCCAACTTCGGATTACAGCTGCAGATACCACTTTATAACCAGACACTCTACACCACTCTATCCATAGCCAAAACCATGGATGAGATGAATCGCCTTTCTTATGAAAAGGCAAGAGAAGACCTCATCCTTCAAATTAGTCAAATGTACTACCTAGGACAGGTTACAGCTGAACAGATTATTTTGATAAAAGCCAACATCACTCGCCTAGAAGAGTTGAGAGATATCACTCAGGCCTTCTATGACAACGGTATGGCTATGGAAGTAGATGTGAAACGCGTCAACATCAACCTGGAGAACCTCAAGGTGCAACACGACAACGCACAAGCCATGATGGAACAGCAACTGAACCTACTGAAATACATCATCGACTATCCGGCAGAAGAAAATATAGCACTGGTACCGGTGAATACAGAAATGATTACGCCCGCAGCACTCACCGGGCTATCTGAAACACTATATGAACTACAGCTGCTGCAATCACAGAAACAACTCGCAGAGCAACAAAAAACAATAGTCAGCAACGGTTACATCCCCTCCTTGAGCTTGACGGGAAGCTGGATGTTCTCTGCCTATACGGACAAAGCTTACCATTGGTTCCATTCCGGCCCTTCCAACCATTGGTATCGCTCCTATGGAGTGGGACTCTCCTTGCGCATTCCCATTTTCGACGGACTGGACAAACGCTACAAGATGCGTAAGGCAACCATTGACATAGAGAACATCAAACTCGCTCAAGAGAATACCCGAAAAAATCTTCAGACACAATATCTGAATGCTACCAATGACCTGATGAACAGCCAGCGTAACTTTAAGAAGCAGAAGGACAATTATCTGCTTGCTGAAGATGTATATACCGTTACCATGGACCGTTATCGGGAAGGAATCGCCTCAATGACCGAAGTGTTGCAGGACGAAATGCGGATGAGCGAAGCCCAAAACAACTATATCAGTGCCCACTACAATTACCGGATAACCAATCTGACTTTGCTGAAGCTGACGGGACAGCTGGAGACGTTGAGCCCCTCAATTCATTAAAGAGGAAGATGAATAGAGCCCGTATTCAAGGACGGATGTATATATAATAAGTAAACAATATAATATAGAAAATATGGAAACAAAAGAGAACAATAACACCGCAAGTACCCACCAAGAAAAAGCACGGAAATTGAAGAAGCTTCGCCGTTGGCAAATCGTTGTCAGCCTATTAGGAATAGCTATCCTTATCTGGGGAATTATTCAAGTGGTCTGCCTCTTTTTGAACTACAAACGGACGGAAACCAGTAATGATGCACAGATTGAACAATACATATCTCCCGTCAATCTGCGCGCATCAGGATATATCAAGAAAATTTGTTTCACAGAACACCAAGAAGTACACAAAGGAGATACCTTACTTATATTGGACGACCGGGAATATAAAATCAGAGTCATGGAAGCTGAAGCTGCACTCAAGGATGCACAAGCCGGTGCCACAGTCATTGGTGCCACACTACAAACCACGCAAACTACAGCCTCTGTCTACGACGCCTCCATAGCAGAGATAGAAATCCGCCTTACCAAGCTGGAGAAAGACCGCCAACGATACCAGAATCTGGTGAAGAGAAACGCTGCCACCCCCATTCAATTGGAACAGATAGAAACCGAATATGCAGCTACCCACAAGAAGTTGGAAGCCGTGAAACGACAACAGAAAGCTGCCTTGTCGGGTGTGAACGAAGTGTCACATCGCCGTGAAAATACCGAAGCTGCCATACAACGGGCAACAGCCGCACTCGAAATGGCACGACTGAATCTCTCCTACACCGTAGTAGTAGCTCCTTGTGATGGGAAATTGGGGCGGCGTACCCTTGAAGAAGGACAATTCATCACTGCCGGACAAACCATCACCTACATTCTGCCTGACACACAAAAGTGGATTATAGCCAACTACAAGGAAACCCAGATTGAGAATCTGCACTTGGGACAAGAAGTAGTCATTACCGTCGATGCCATCAGCGACAAAGAATTCAAAGGAAAAATCACTGCCATCTCCGGAGCCACCGGCTCCAAATATTCCCTAGTGCCCACGGATAATTCTGCCGGCAACTTCGTGAAGATACAGCAACGCATCCCAGTCCGCATCGACTTTACCGATTTGTCTAAAGAAGACAACAGTAGCCTTGCCGCCGGTATGATGGTAATAGTCAAAGCGAAAACAAAAAAATAGGGATTAAGGATTAGAGGTTAGGGATTAAGGCAACCAACTCCTTAATCCTTACCCCCTAATCCTTAATCTTTAACCCTTAATCCCTAACCCCTTAACCCTTATCCCCATGCCCTCATACCCCAAGAACTATCCTTTCTACAACTGGGTACCCAAACCGGTAGGTATCATCATCCTATTCGTATTCTTTTTGCCGATACTGACTGTGGGCGGTACCTACTCGGTGGCAAGCACCGAAATGATGAGCGAACTCGGCATCATTTCCGAGCATATCCAGTTTGCCAACTTCGCCACTTCCATTGGCATGGCAGCATTCTGCCCTTTTCTGTATAGGCTGGTAGTCATACGCCGGCAGAAAATGATGTGCCTGGCAGGATTCTCCCTGATGTACATCTTCAGCTATATCTGTGCCAAGACAGACAGCGTTTTCCTGCTGGCACTATGCAGCATCTTTATGGGATTCCTACGAATGGTGCTGATGATGGTCAACCTCTTCACCCTCATAAAGTATGCAGGGCATATCGAGGCGTACGACAAAATTACACCCGGCAACGAGCCCACAACTGACGAAGGCTGGGACAAGCTGGACATCGAACGGAGTGCGGCACAACCCGCCATCTATCTATTCTTCATGGTACTGGGGCAATTGGGAACCTCGCTCACCGCCTGGCTCGCTTTTGAATATGAATGGCAGTACATACACTACTTTATGATGGGGCTACTATTACTTTGCATCCTCATCACCTTCATTACTATGCCTTATCATAAATATACCACCCGCCGTTTCCCCATCAACTTCAAGCAGTTCGGCAATGCCTCCATCTTCTGCATCACACTAGCCTGCATTACCTACGTGCTTACTTATGGCAAAGTGCTCGACTGGTACGATGACCCAACCATACAATGGGCCACAGTCTGCGCCATCATTGCTGGCGGCATATTTCTCTATATCGAGTCTACCCAGCGCAATCCTTACTATCAGCTCGATGTATTCAAACTGCGTACCATCCGTATGGGTTTCCTATTCTATTTTCTGTTAATGGTACTGAATTCCAGCGCCATGTTTGTCAACGTATTCACAGGCATAGGCATGAAACTGGACAACTTTCAGAACGCTACCCTAGGCAACTGGTCCATGCTGGGCTACCTCATCGGCGGTATAGCCACCATCTGGCTCAGTGTGAAAGGCGTACACTTCAAATATCTCTTTGCCGCCGGTTTCCTTCTATTGGGGCTTTCCACCATGTTCATGTATTTCGAGGTACAAGGTGCAGGACTGTACGAACGGATGAAGTATCCGGTCATCATCCGTTCCACTGGTATGATGTTCCTCTATTCGCTGATTCCAACCTACGCCACCCAACGCATGCCTTACAAATATCTTTCTTCCTGGATATGCACCATGCTTACCGTACGCATGGTATTGGCTCCCAGCATCGGAGCCGCACTCTATACGAATGTACTGCAAGAACGCCAGCAGCACTACGTCACCCGCTATGCACAGAATGTAGACATGCTGCACCCCGAAGCGTCCGCCTCGTTTACCCAAACTGTACAAGGTATGCAATATCAGGGAAAGAGCAAACAAGAAGCAATCAACATGGCTGCCATATCCACCAAAGGACGCATCCAAGTACAAGCCACTCTCTCTGCTATAAAGGAAATGGCAGGATGGACACTCTATGCCTGCCTGATTTGCATGATATTTGTGCTTGTCGTGCGGTATCCTAAACGAAAATTACTAACTTAGCGGACAATTTTCAGTACAACCTGTAATTTTGTCTGTTATGGATACCCAACAAGAACGTTTATCCCACTTGGACCACGCATTGTCAAACGGAGAAAACATTTGTAGTTCAGAAGGTATGCTCTGCTCCTTTCCCACCTCCCTGAAGAAACCTTTTATGATTAATGGAGCAGGACTGATAGTTTGCCGCCAGGGTAACTTCACCTTTTCGCTCAATATGAAAGTATTCTCGGCCCAGGCTGGCGAAACAGTTTTCATTCCGGAAGATTCCCTCTTCCAAGTGCTGAGCGAATCGGAAGACCTGCAACTATTCATATTCATTTACCAGATAGAACCGATAAGGGACATCATAGGCAATTCAGTGGCAACCATGTACCTATACATGCAGCTCCGGACCGAACCATGCTACGTATGGAACACCGGAGACGAAGAAGAAGTCCTGAAATACATGTCCTTACTGGACAATACCCTGCACTTAGACAACAACACCTTCAACGACAACGAACAAAGGCTGCTTCTGCTGGGACTCACATACCGCATCTGTTCCATTTACAACCGTAAACTGATGAACCTTAAAACAACGGTTGGCCACAAACATGAAATTTTTATCCGGCTGATTCAGTTGATAGATGCGCACTACACGGAAGAACGCGGTGTAGAGTTTTATGCAGACAAACTCTGCTTATCACCCAAATACCTCTCTGCACTATCCAAGTCCGTCTGCGGATTCACCGTGCAGGAACTGATATTCAAATCCATCATCCGCAAAAGCATCTCACTACTCAAGAACACCCAGAAAAATATCCAGGAAATCGCCGATTTCTTCAATTTTCCCAATGCTTCTTATTTTGGTACATTTTTCAAGAAACAAACAGGCATGTCTCCGCAACAGTACCGCAAAAAATAGAAAACGTTACGCTTTCAACCGGATAACGAAGCGGCTCCCCTTACCCAGCTCACTCTGAACAGTCAGTGTACCGCCATGCGCTTCCACAAAGTCTTTCGAAATGGAAAGTCCTAAGCCACTACCTTGCACTTTAGTGCCCGGCACTCGGAAATAACGGTCAAAAATGCTCTGGTGATAACGCGGGTCGATACCTTTTCCAAAATCCTGCACATACACTTCCACAAAATCCTCGTCATGCTTGGCGCCGATAACCACCCTCCCGTTCTCTTTGGAATAGCGGATAGCATTACTCAACAAATTGGTGAGTACCCAAGCAATCTTTTCGCTATCGACAAACAATTTAGGCATTTTTTCTTCCGGATACTCCACTTCTATCTGAATGCCGAATTTATCAGCCTGTACCTGATTAGCCTTGATGGCATACTCTATCAGTTCAATGGGCTTTGTTATTTTAGGCATCATCTGCAGTTTACCGGCTTCTACCTGCGTCATGTTCAGTAGTTCTCCGGTAATCCCAAGAAGGCGATCAGCATTTTCCTTAATGCTGTTCGATAATTGCTCCTGCTCGTCGTTCAACACCCCTACCCGTTTGTCCTCCAACAACTGCAGACTCATCAGAATAGCGGATATAGGCGTTTTCAGTTCATGAGAAATAGTCGAGATAAAAGTAGTCTTGGCACTATCCAATTCTTTGAATTCTGTAATATTTTTCAGTAAAATCACATCGCCAAGATTATGAGGTTCGTCATCATCAGCCTCTGCATTTATAATGGTAATGTAAGAAGCTTTAAAGTAACTCTCCTTATTGTCTGCATAAATCTTCAACGGTTCTTTCTTTTCACCCGGATTTACCAATTCACGAACTAAACGGCGGAGCAAATCATTCTTCAAAGAAAGCTCCTCAGCCGAACGGCGAATTACCTCTTCCCGTTTTAAATTCAGCACAGTTAAAGCCTCATTATTGATAAAGAGAATTTCCCTATTACGGTTCAAACCAATAATAGGTTCATCAATACTATTCACAATAGCCTCAAGAAATTTCTTAGCAGAAAGTATGTCGTTCAGCGTACTGGCGCGATACTCCGTCAGTCGTTCCGCCATCCGATTAAAACTATCAGCCACTTCACGAAATTCCTCGCGTCCACTCATATCCAGACGTTTCTCATAATTATGGTTCGCTATTTCAAGAATCCCACGCGTCAGTTCTTGAATAGGTTTGCTGATGGAACGGGGAAGCCATACCAACAATATGATACTGGCAAAAATACATACCCCACCTATCACAGAAATCCAGAGCAATGCACGTTGCAATCCCGGTACAGCAGCAGGACTATCCGGCTCTGTAGCCGTCAGTATCTGTAGATTCACCACAGAAAGAGCAACCAACAAAATAATCATTCCAGCCAATACCCCTACGCTGAGTATCAATTTTGTACGAATATTCATAATGTTCCTAAGAATTAATATTATGCAAGTATAATCAAATCTATGTTTACTTGTGCCAAATCACGCACAAATTTTCGGTATTTCAATATCATGAACAATGATTTCGGAAAAGAAAGTGACGGACTTCCCATGCAGACAGTTGTTATCTGTTTCTCCCTACAAGTATCAACAATGCTTCCCAGCACATCCGGCGATTGCACCTGAACGACCTCCCCTCCCAGTTCGGTCACCAATTTGAAGTGGTTCAATAAATACCTTTGATTTGCCAGACCGATGCGGTCAGTACTTTCTCTGGGAGTCTGCACATAAAGGGCAACAAACGAAGTATTGTAGCGGGTTGCCAGACGTGCAGCTTTACGAATGATGCGTCGTGGTGTTTTCTCGTTGCTGCTGATACATGCCAGAAATCTCTCATGACGGACTCCCACACTGGTAACCACTTCATTCTCCACTTTCTTTTCCACCCGTAAAGCCACCTCTTTTAAAGCCAGTTCACGTAATTGGAGAATATTTTCCGTTTTAAAGAAATTGTTCAAGGCAGTAGAGACCTTTTCCGGCTTGTAAATTTTTCCAGCTTTCAGACGGGCTATCAATTCTTCCGCAGTCAAGTCAATATTCACCACCTCATCTGCCTCTTGCAAAACGCTATCGGGAATACGTTCCTTCACCTCAATACCCGAGATGCCTTGTACTTCTTCATTGACACTCTCAATGTGCTGGATGTTAACGGCAGAAATCACATTGATACCCTCATCAAGCAAATCCATCACATCCTGCCAGCGTTTCTCATTCCGGCTACCTTCCACATTGGTATGTGCCAGTTCATCCACCACTACTATCTCAGGGTGTATCTGGATAATGGCATCCAAATCCATTTCTTCCAGTTCTTTCCCTTTATAGAATATCTTACGACGAGGAACAACGGGCAATCCTTCCAACATAGCATCCGTACCGGCACGCCCATGTGTCTCTATATAGCCTATCTTCACATCTACTCCGTTGTCAAGTAACTCGTGTGCTTCCTGAAGCATACGATAAGATTTACCTACACCAGCAATCATGCCGATGTAGACTTTGAACTTGCCACGCCGCGACTTTTTAATCAAATCAAGAAAATGCTGTACGCTTTCTTCCCTACTCATTTCTTCTGTTTTTTTACTTGTCTTATATATGCCATATAACCCGTAACGATCATCACGACCGCCACGGGCATCCAACACTAATTCATGAGTTCTAAAGTTATATCTAAATAAATCATGGCCTTAAAGTAAAGCCGAATACCAGATGTGCATCTTCCATACGAGGGTTCCAAATGGCTTGTGCAAATACAGGTATTGAGAAATTGTCAGTAATCTTGATTTCCGTAATACCTTTCAGTGCCACATTGGTTACGGCAAACCCGCTGTTAGGAACGCCATATACTCCTACCCCAGCTTCATAAGGCAGAAATCCGCAAGTCAGGTTCAAATCTACAGACTTAACACTGAACGGATAGTTGAGTTCAACATACGAAGAATAATTCTGCCTGCCTTTATCATCTTTGTCAGCTCCGGCAAACATAGTGTACCAAGCGATTGACAAAGGAAACTTTTCAACCGGCAATGTATAGGCTAATCCCGCTTCAAAGTGATGAGCTGTTTCGTGACTCTTAAAATTAAAATACTTTCTTGCTCCTTGTCCGCCCCACCACAAGCTGGCAACAGAAAAAGTTAGACCTGATTCTCCCAAAGCATAGGCAGCCGTCAAATCAATCTCCTTAGCCGCAGCCCCTTCTCCTGAAGAAACTCCGTCAAAATCGGTAGAGCCCCATGCCGTCAAAGAAAAATCACCGACCCCAAAACCCAAAGTGGGCTGAAAACTGACTCCCGTCTGGTAAAAGCCGCGCCAAACATAAGAACTGACTAAATCACCTTGTATTGTAAATTCCTGAGCTTGCACTTTGCCGGTTCCCATAAAACAAGCAGCTACCATACTCGCAAAAACTAGAATTGATATTTTTAAACTTTTCATATCCAACTATTTATTTACCATTACTAATCAATCGTTGAAAGGCAGGAAGGAAGTTTCGGCTCCCCCTGTAAAATGACAGTCTTTCGCTGCCTGAACAGAAATACTTCCGCTCCTGCCCATAACACATGACAAACACAACTAAAAAATTATTTATTCTGATCGGCTTCTTCTAATGCAATGTTCAGTTCCAGCACATTGACAGTTTCCGTACCAAACACCCCCAAAAAGGGTTTGCTGATGTTCTTGTCTACAATGGCTTTCACTTCAGCCTCGTTCATGCCACGTGCCTGAGCCACACGCTTCACTTGTACATAAGCACAAGCAGGTGTGATATGTGGGTCTAGACCGGAACCACTGGCGGTTACCATTTCAGCTGGCACATCCTTGCGGCTCAGATAAGGATGATGTACCAGAAAAGTATCAATACGGGCTTCCACTTCTGCCAAGTATTCATCGTTCGTAGGTCCCTTGTTACTACCACCCGAAGCATCGGCTGTATAATCACCCGCAGATGGGCGTCCCCAGAAATAAATATCTTGCGTAAACATCTGGCCTACATTGGCAGCACCTACCACTTTACCATTGAGGGTTGCCACCTCTGCATTTCCCTTGTTGGGACCGGCGAACTGTGCAAATATCCACAAGACAAGGATATAGAACAGAGAGAAAAATATGCAAAATGCAATTGTTATTTTAAATGATTTCCAAAGAGTTTTCATTTTATCCAAGTTTTAAAAAAACAGACTAACTATCATATCTATCAGTTTGATGCCGACAAACGGAGCAATGACGCCACCCACACCATAAATCAACAGATTGCGACGAAGTAGCGCACTGGCACCGATCGGCTTATACTGAACACCTTTCAAAGCCAACGGAATCAAGATAGGAATGATGATAGCGTTGAATATGACAGCCGAGAGAATGGCCGTTTCAGGGCTATGCAGTCCCATAATGTTCAGAGGAGCCAACTGAGGGATGGCTACCATAAACAAAGCAGGGATAATAGCAAAGTACTTGGCAACGTCGTTCGCAATGGAGAAGGTAGTCAACGTACCGCGTGTCATTAACAACTGTTTGCCAATCTCCACAATTTCAATCAGCTTCGTCGGATCGTTGTCAAGGTCCACCATGTTACCAGCTTCTTTGGCTGCCTGCGTACCGCTGTTCATTGCCACACCCACATTAGCTTGTGCAAGGGCGGGAGCGTCGTTTGTACCGTCACCCATCATAGCCACCAGCTTACCGGCCTGCTGTTCTTTTTTGATATATTCCATCTTGTCTTCCGGCTTGGCTTCAGCAATGAAATCATCTACTCCAGCTTTCTCTGCAATATATTTGGCTGTCAAAGGGTTGTCACCGGTCACCATCACAGTTTTCACACCCATCCTGCGAAGACGCTCAAAACGTTCTTGAATGCCCGGTTTGATAATATCCTGCAACTCAATTACCCCAGTAACTTTCTGATTGACACATACCACCAGCGGAGTTCCACCGTTGCTGGTAATTACAGCAATCACCTCTTCAATCTCTTTCGGGAACTTGTTTCCGGCATTTTCCACAATCTTGCGAATAGCGTCGAATGCGCCTTTACGTATCTGAGTACCATCCTGCAAATCCACACCCGAACATTTTGTTTCGGCTGTAAACTTAATCATATGAGCACCGGTAGTATTCAAATCACGCATACGACGACCGTTTTCACGTCCCAGTTCAATGATAGACTTACCCTCCGGAGTCTCGTCAGAAAGTGAGGACAACAAGCAAGCCTCTACGAACAAATTCTCGTCAACACCCGAAGCCGAATGAAACTTGGTAGCTTTACGGTTACCGATTGTAATGGTGCCAGTCTTGTCTAGCAACAAGGTATCAATGTCACCGGCTGTTTCTACCGCCTTACCGGATTTTGTAATTACATTAGCGCGCAAAGCACGGTCCATCCCAGCAATGCCGATGGCAGAAAGCAGTCCGCCGATAGTAGTCGGTATCAAGCAGACAAACAAAGAAATGATGGCTGCAATGGAGATATAAGTTCCCGGATGGTCGATATTCGTATAGTCGGCCATAGGAATCAACGTCACACATACAATGACGAATACCAAGGTGAAACCGGCCAGAAGAATAGTCAATGCTATCTCGTTCGGAGTCTTCTGGCGAGTAGCGCCTTCTACCAAAGCAATCATCTTGTCAAGAAAGCTCTCACCCGGTTGCTGCGTCACCAATACCTTGATTTTATCAGAAAGAACTTTTGTACCACCAGTTACGGAACTCTTGTCACCACCGGCCTCACGGATAACCGGAGCAGATTCACCGGTAATGGCACTTTCGTCAATGGAGGCCAAACCTTCCACAATCTCACCGTCGGCAGGAATCGTATCTCCTGCTTCACAAATAAAATAGTCACCTTTCTTCAAACGTGAACTGCTAACGGTATGGATTTTACCGTCAACCAACACTTTAGCAGGAGTCTCTTCACGGGTTTTACGCAAACTGTCAGCTTGGGCCTTACCACGAGCTTCAGCGATGGCTTCAGCAAAATTAGCAAACAGTAACGTCACAAACAAGATGATGAATACCAATAAATTATATCCGAATGCTCCATATTCCGAAGTACCCAATGAAAGGAAACAGACAATCAGCATGACAACCGTTACGACTTCCACCGTAAACATAATTGGATTCTTTATCATCACCCGTGGATTTAGCTTCACGAATGATTGCTTCAAACTTTCCATTACTTGCTCCTTCTGAAACAGAGAAGCTGATTTATTATCTTTCATACCTATGAAATTACTTTTTACAAACTACTATTACAAACTGAAATGTTCAGCAATCGTACTCAATGCATGTGCCGGGAAGAATGACAAGGCAGCCACAATAAAGATAACGGCAAAAGTCATCACACCGAAAGTTACTGTATCTGTCTTCAGCGTACCGGCACTCTCCGGAACATATTTCTTTCCGGCCAACAGACCAGCAATGGCTACCTGACCTACGATAGGCAGGAAACGTCCTAAAATCAGCGTCCAGCCGGTAGTATAGTTCCAGAAGTAAGTATTGTCGCCCAATCCTTCGAAGCCAGAACCATTATTGGCCGCAGCCGAAGTATATTCATAAAGCTGCTCACTCAGTCCGTGGAAACTGGGATTATTCAACCAGCCGCCTTCACCTGCCACAAATTCAGGATAATGAGCGAACAAAAGGCAAGAAAGTGCCACACCGCCCAAGATGATAAGCGGATGAAGCAGTGCCACAATGGTAGCAATCTTCATTTCACGCGCCTCTACCTTCTTACCGAGAAATTCCGGAGTACGTCCCACCATCAGTCCACTGATGAATACGGCGATAATGATGAATGTATAATAGTTCATGAAACCTACACCCACACCTCCAAACCACGTATTAATCTGCATGTTCAGCATTTCCATCATACCGGAAAGAGGCATCGTTGAATCATGCATACCATTCACAGAGCCATTGGAAGTAACTGTAGTCACAATACTCCAAAGAGCAGTAGCAGCAGACCCTAAACGGACTTCTTTACCTTCCATTGCTCCATTGTCTTGAGCAATTCCCATCTCATCAATGCGCGGATTACCTCCCATCTCCTGCGAAACATTGATGCAAACACCGACAAGAAAAGCAAAAAGCATTACGCTATAGATAGAGTAAGCCATCTTCTTACGTTTGATGTAAAAGCCGAGTGCAATCACCATAGACATTGGTATAATTAGGATAGACCAACATTCTGCAATATCTGTCAAGTAAGTAGGATTTTCCAACGGATGTGAAGAGTTACATCCAAAGTAACCGCCACCGTTCGTACCCAATTGCTTGATAGGAACAATCGCTGCCGTAGGACCTTGTGAAACCAACTGGGTTTGTCCTTCCATCGTCTGAACTTCCAGCTTACCATCAAATCCCATCGGAGTACCTTGTAGAATGAGGATGAAGCCCACAATCAACGAAAGCGGTAATAATACACGGGTACAGCTCAAAACCAAGAACTTCCAGAAGTTACCGATAGTCTTCGTCGATTTAGCAGCCATACCCTTCATGATACCTGCCATAGCTGCCATACCGGTAGCGGCGGTAATGAATTGGAACAACATAATGACGAACAACTGTGTAAAATATGTCAGTCCGCTTTCACCGGAATAATGCTGCAAATTACAGTTCACCATAAAACTGATACATGTATTGAATGCCAGATCCGGTGTCTGGTTAGCGTTTCCATCCGGATTTAACGGCAACCACTGCTGTGTACAGAGTAGCACCATGCCCCATACAAACCAAAAGGCATTCAGAATCAGCAGGGCTTTCAAGAACTGTTTCCAGTTCATCTCTTCCTCCGGATTGACTCCGGCCACTTTATAAATCAATCTCTCGACCGGCTTCATGAAATCCGACCATGTCTTTTCGCCTTTGTAAACCTTGGCAATATACTTTCCCAGAGGATAGGATATCACAATCAGCAGAACAATCTGCAAGGCTACACCTAAAATTTCAGTGTTCATTTCTCCACTCTCCATTCATTAAAACTTTTCGGGTCTTATCAGCACATAAGTCAGATACCCGAACATTACAATACCTAATACAAATAAAGCTGTGTACATAATTCTCTCTTTTAAATCTTCTCAAACCAATCTACGCATTTCCAGAAAAGCCAAAAGGCGAACAAACCGCTCAATAGGCAAAAAATAAATGATACTGTTATTCCCATGTTTTTACCTTTTAAAATGTTACTACATATTTTTGTCTGCCAGGAATGTGCCAAATATGTGCCAAAAAGAGCGCATATACCATACACCATTAATTATCAACAGAATACATACTAAACAAGTATAAAAAGAAACAGGTTGCACCCTTTCAAAATGAAAAGGTGCAACCTGTTTTGATATGTTTTAGCCCATAGGCACTTTCTGCTTCTAAGCCTGTTTCAAGAATAATCTTGCCACGGTCCTATATCGAAGGTACCTCAGTCGTATACTGAGCCCCCTATTATAGATCTGAGATCTTGTATTCCTCAATCTTCCGATACAACGTCGTCAAACCTATTTTCAATAACCGGGCTGCTTCTGTCTTATTCCCCTTTGTATACTCCAGTACACGGGCAATGTGCCGGCGTTCCATAGCTGAAAGTTCAAAACTGCCGGGACTTGAATCATTGGAGTGTTCATAATGGGCATTCTGAATATCAAACGGCAAATCAGCAATGTCCAGATATCCGCTCTCGCAAACAATCATACTGCGTTCTATCACGTTACGTAATTCACGAATATTTCCCTTCCACGGTTGGGAGTCCAATGCTTCAAGAAATGCGGGAGCTATTTCAACCACCGGACGCGCCAGCTGTTCCGCAAAACTCTTTATAAAAGCCTTCGCCAACAGCCGGATATCACCTGCACGTTCGCGCAATGGCGGCAGATGTATCTGAAATACGCTTAATCTATAAAACAAATCCTCGCGGAAACGTCCGGCAACAATCTCCTGAGACAAGTTGCGGTTCGTAGCGGCAATGATGCGGACATTGACACGGGTAGGTTTCGTATCACCTATCTTAATATACTCACCGGTTTCAAGAATACGCAGCAACTTGGCTTGCAGTTCAAACGCCATCTCACCGATTTCATCCAAAAAAATAGTCCCATTATTCGCTTCCTCGAACAGTCCCTTCTTATCCTTCAATGCGCCGGTAAACGAACCGGCTTTATGACCGAACATTTCACTTTCCAGCAACTCCTTGCTGAACGAAGAACAGTTAACCGCTACAAAATTCTGCCGTGCACGCTTACTACTGTAGTGGATGGCCTGGGCAAATACCTCCTTACCCGTGCCCGTTTCTCCAGTCAACAGTACAGGAACATCAGTCCCTGACACCTTCTGAGCTAATGAAACAGCATCCTTCAGGACTTTGGATTCTCCCAGGATAGAATCAAAAGAGTACGTCTGTCCCACCTTCTTCTCCAGTTTTTCCAACCGCACATTCATACGCGCTTTCTCTACAGCACGGCTTATCAGAGGAATAATCTTGTTATTATCGTCTCCCTTGGTGATGTAGTCGAAAGCACCGTTCTTGATGGCCTGCACCCCATCGGGAATATTGCCGTGCGCTGTCAGCAGAATAACTTCCACATTGGGTGCCGCCTTCTTGATAGCCAACACCAGGTCTACCCCATTTCCATCGGGCAGAAACACATCACACAAAACTACATCGGGATTTTGGAGTTCCAGTTGCTTCAGGGCAGCCCTGCAATCACCAGCCTGACAGACGTCATATCCCTCCAACTCCATCATCCGTGTCAGAAGGGTACGGATTTGTACCTCATCATCAATGATTAGAATCTTACTCATATCTATTCGATAAGTTTTTAAACTGATAACGGTAAAAAACAGGGTGTGCAAATATAGGCTTTTCCCAAATACCAACGGCATATCTTTTGAACTTTTATAGGTGAAGGGGCAAGAGCCTGCCACCAACCGGGATATGAATATCCCACCACAGCAATGCCACAGCGGCATTATGCAGGCCTAGTCCCAGTGAAAGCCCCTCATGCCTCCCCCTTCCATTTTGGAAAGAGGCCACCTGAAATGAAAAGCCGGAAGGAAGAACATCCGGATGAATGCAATTATGAAACTGTTAAAAAAGAAACAAGAAATGAAAGTTTGTAAATTCGGCGGAACTTCCGTCGGCACCGTAGAGAGAATGAAACATGTAGCAACACTCATTAAAGATGCAACACCCAAGATTGTGGTACTGTCTGCCACTGCAGGCACCACCAACCATCTGGAGGAGATTGCCGCCAACTTGTTCAACCGTGAAATAGAACAAGCTCACGACCGTATCACCCGGCTGGAATTCCAATTCATCGAATTTGCCAATGGGTTGCTGACCGACGAGAAACTGAAACGGGAAGCAATAGATTATATCCTCGACCGCTTCCAGCAACTTTGGAAATTTACCAAAGATTCCTTCACCTCTGTCGAAGAGAAGGAAGTGCTGGCACAAGGCGAACTTATCAGTACCGCCCTAATGCACTTCTACCTGCGCGAGCTGAAAGTTCCCAATGTACTGCTTTGTGCATTCGACTTCATGCGTATCGGCCCCGACAACGAACCCGACTTGGAATATATAGAACAGAAACTCCGAGAACAGCTTGCCTGCCATCCCGGCATCAATCTCTTCATCACTCAGGGTTTCATCTGCAAGAATGCCTATAACGAAACAGATAACCTGAAACGCGGCGGCAGTGATTACACTGCTTCCCTCATTGGCACCGCCCTCCAAGCAGACGAGATACAAATATGGACGGACATAGATGGCATGCACAACAATGATCCGCGCGAGGTGTCAGGTACCCGCCCCGTGAAACGCCTCAGCTTCAACGAAGCCGAACAACTGGCCTTCTATGGTGCCAAGATACTGCATCCCTTCTGTATCGCCCCGGCACGCCTAAGGAATATTCCCGTCCGGTTGCTTAACTCTATGGAACCGTCGGCAGAAGGCACGCTAATTTCCAACCTGCAGGACGACAATATCATCAAGGCCATAGCCGCCAAGGACCACATCATATACATAAAGTTCGAATCGAACCATAATCTGTGTCCCTATCTGTTCATCAGCAAGATTTTCGACATTTTTGCCAAGTACCGTACCCCCCTCTGCCTGCTGGTATCTTCCAATCTGGACGTATCTGTGGCTATAGACGACTGCACTCGTTTATCGAACATCATCTCCGAACTACGCCAATATGCCCATGTATTGGTAGAAGACCGCATGACCATCGTCTCCGTGGTGGGCAACATGCAATGGGAATATGCCGGATTTGAGGCAAAGATTATGGAGGCGCTAAAGGACATCCCCCTACGGATGATTTCATATGGCAGCAGCAATAATGATGTGGCATTCGTCATTAAGAATACAGACAAAAAAAGGGCTTTACAAGCCCTAAATGATAAGTTATTCCAACCGGAATATGCAGAACGGAACTAAAAGAAATGGTTCCGTATCTCCTTCGCGATGTAACGGCCCATCAGCTCCTGCCCCGGTTTGTCGGGATGCAACCCGTCGCGCAGATAGCGCCCGCTACCGGAAGGCTGCTCAAACTTTTCGGTGATACCACAATTGGAGTAACAGTCTATCAGCTGCACGGAAAGCGCCCGGCACAACTCACGCAAGATGGCAATCTTCTGCAGATTCAGTGCATTGTGTTCGGGGTTGCCGGTCTGAATCGGCGTGCACACGAATACGCGGCATTGGGGATAATGCTCCAGAATGGTCTGAATGGACCAACGGGCACCGCCCGCCATGGTGTTGACATCTACTTCATCGAGCGTCTTCCCTTTAAGGGCCTCTTCGGCACTACCCAAGTTACGGTCATTCGTTCCCATAGAGAACACAAAGACATCGGGCGCAGGGTAAGCGCCACTTTCCACTTCGGCTATGAACTTCTGGATATGCACCTTTGACACGTTGTTGTGCCGCATCTGTAACTCATGCTTATCCTCCGTAACCTGCCAACCGCCGGAGATGCCGGCAAAAGCTTCGCTGCCATAATCCTGAGTATCGGGATGGCATGCCCATGTGGCAGAACCGACCGCCACGTTGTGATGTGTAGCGAATCCGAGTTTATCCACTACAGTCTTAGACCATTGTTCGCCTGCGGTAATGCTGTTTCCATCGCACCCGAAGTTCAGCTTGCTGAAGTCCGGATAAAGAGATTGCGCATGCAGCGCAATCCCCATCCAGACAAGAATCCCCAAAACCATCAATCTATTCATCTTCTTATGATAGAAAACCTATGAAAAACGTTCAATAATTTCCATGCACATACGTCCGTTGTGATACGGACATTTCCAGAATCCCGCCTTGTCATCATCGGTGTTCACCGTGCCGTCGGCACGCACGCTCCAATGCCATTCTCCGTACTTGTAGTCTACCAGATGCTGCTTGATGAAGTCCCAACATCGGAGAGCCTTCTGCATGGCCACTTCGTCATCAAAGTGCTGGTAGAGGTTGGCATGTCCCACTACGTTCTCGGCCTGCACCCACCAGTGGCGGTCAGTATCGGTCTTTCCTTTATCCAGAAAAGTCTCGTATATCATGCTGCCGTCGGGCGTCAATCCTTCATCGGCAGCGGCAGCGATGTATTCTACAAGTGGTTCCACTTTCTCCAGGAGGTCCTTATCGCCCAGAACAAGGGCAGCCTCGTGTATCAACCAGGAGGCTTCGATGTCGTGCCCATAGGAGACAATGCGGTATTTACTAACCCAATCATCATTGAAGAACAATTCCAGATGACCGGTCTTGATATTCAGAATCCGTTCCGTGAAAAGGCCTATCAAATTGCGCAGTTGCCTCTCCAGACGGGTATCCTTCCACACGCGGAAAAGATTGGTATAAGGTTCCAGAATATGCAGATGGGTATTCATCGTCTTGCGCTCGTTCTCATCCTTGGCGCTGAGGCGCATGTCGGCTATTTCTCCCCATTCGCGGGTCAAGGCTTCGCAATAACCGTTTTTCACGGGGTCGAAGCTATGCTCTTCGATGGTCTCGAACAAGCGGATGGCATATGCCAGCGCTTCATCATCGCCCGTGGCACGAGCATATTCACTCAGCCCGTAGATGGCGAACCCCAAAGCATAAATCTGCTTCTTGGTATCGAGCGGATTGCCTTTATAGTCGAGAGACCAGTAAACTCCACCAAATTCATTGTCATAGAAACGGTCGATAAGAGTACGTTTGGCACGCGTAGCCGTTTCCAGATACTCCGGCCTCTTCAGCAAGCGGTATGCAGCCGAGAAGGTCCACAAGATGCGGGCGTTCAGGATTGCCCCCTTTTCTGCTTCGGGCTTCACCTCCTCCCGGCCCGTGATACGGCCGTAGAAACCGCCGTTCACTTCATCCGTCATTCTATTTATCCAGAAGGGGAGGATATTGGAAACCAGCTCCTCCTCCATCTCCTGTTTCATCTTCTTGATATCCACAAGTTTTTGAGTTATGAGTTATAAGTTATGAGTTATTCTGCTAAAGGTTCTCACGGCGCTCTTTCAGGTCTGCATTGATGGCTGCCATACGCGTCTTATTCAATGGATAGATGAATACGACAACGATGGAAAGTGCGGCTATCGCAGCAGGAATAAAGCTCATCAGATACTTCAAGCCATCCAGCGCCTCGGGAGTCTGCACGGCATTCTCTGCGGTATTGTAACCGAAGAATGCCAACAGTGCCATTACTGCCCAGCCTGCAAATGCACCGCCAAACTTCTGCGCCATAGAACCGGAAGAGAATATCAGCCCCGTAGAGGATGTGCCATCCTTTTGCTCGGCATAGTCCGCCACATCCGCATACATGCTCCAAATCAACGGAGATACGATACCGGTGCAGATGGAGATAAGCACCTGGAAAATCATCATCAGCCACCATCCCAGCCCGTCATTCGGCACAAAGAAGAAGAGCACGCTGAGCACTACCAGGCACACGAGCGAAATGATATAAGTGGACTTCTTTCCAAACTTCATGGACAGAGGCACAGCCAGCGCCACACCAATCATATTACACACTTCACCCACCATCAGGAACAAGCCGGCATACAATACCAGATTGAACACCCCGAAATCGAGGAATGCATTGGCACTGATATAGTCCTTGAAGAAGTAGGCGGCAGTAGCTCCGCGTACCGTATTGAAGAAATTCGACAACAACGCCGCACCATTCAATATCCACCAAGGCGAATTGCGCACCAGTGACTTCACATCCTTACCGATGGATTCGGACGCCACACTCTTGACATGCTCGCGCGTCATGCTAAAGCAAAACAGAAAACCCAAAAAGCAGAGCGTGGCAATGCATACCATGGCATATTGCCAACTGGAAGCATTGCTATAGTCCATTGATTTAAACCAATTACACAATGGCTCCCATGCTCCCAAAGCGATAAAACTACCTCCGTATGCAAAAAACATACGGTAAGAAGAGAAAACCGTTTTTGTGTTCGAATCATCAGTCATTACTCCCAACATAGCCCCGTATGGTACATTGATTGCCGTATATACCGTCATCATCAAGATGTAAGTGACATAAGCCCATACCAGCTTACCCGTTGTCCCCATGTCGGGCGTTGTAAAAAGTAAAATCCCGGCAATGGCAAAAGGAGCTGCAATCCACAACAAATAAGGACGGTATTTACCCCAACGCGTATGAGTACGGTCTGCAATGACTCCCATCATCGGATCGGACACTGCATCCCAAATACGTGTCACCAGCATCAGCAATCCTGCATCAGCCAAGCTCAAGCCAAAAATATTCGAATAGAAGAACGGTAAGTAATAGGAGAATATTTTCCAGAACATAGAGGAAGACATATCCCCGAAACCATAACCGATTTTCTCTTTTAGTGTTGCCATAGTATGTTGTATTTTTATTATTTCATTATCTGCAAATTCTTGTCTATCAGCTTCTTCAACGTTTCTACCGAAGCTGATGAAGACAAGCCGTCAGCAGGCGTATTCATGCAATAGTCCACCAGCTTATCAATGGTAGAGGTAGCCACATGCATCCGCGTGTCGGAAGAAGCGTAGTAGATGAATACTGTTCCGTCTTCGTCGGCAATCCAGCCGTTGGTGAAAAGTACATTGCTTACGTCACCTATACGCTCCTCACCCTCGGGTACCATAAAGGCCCCACCGGGAGTGGCAATCAGTTTCGTCGGGTCTTCCAGGGAAGTCATGTACATATAGAGCACATAACGCAATCCGGCGGCACAACCGCGGACACCATGAGCCAGATGCAACCATCCTTTCGGAGTCTTGATGGGATGCGGACCTTCACCATTCTTCACCTCCTTGATGGTGTGATAGTAGCGCTGGTCGATAATCTTCTCTTCCTTCACCTCAGCATGGGTTATGTCGTCCACCAGCGCCCAGCCGATACCACCACCGCTGCCGGCATCAATAAAGCCATCCTGCGGACGGGTATAGAGGGCATATTTGCCATCTACAAACTCCGGGTGCAGCACTACGTTGCGTTGCTGGCTCTTGGTCTTCAGGTCGGGCAGGCGTTCCCAGTTCTTTAAATCCTTGGTGCGGGCAATGGCAGCTGTAGCCGTAGCCGAGGACAAATCACCGGCAGGCGCATTGTCGTCGTGGCGTTCGGCGCAGAAGATACCGTAAATCCAGCCGTCCTCATGAGCCGTGAGGCGCATGTCGTATACATTCGTTGCCGGAATCGCGTCTTCGGGCATGGTGATGGGATAATCCCAGAACCGGAAATTATCAATGCCGTTGGGACTCTCGGCTACGGCAAAGAACGACTTACGGTCAGCGCCCTCTACACGTACCACCATCAGATACTTGCCATTCCACTTAATGGCCCCCGAATTCATGGTCGCATTCATACCGATACGTTCCATCAGGTACGGGTTGGACTTCTCATCCAAATCATACCGCCAGAATACAGGTGTATGAGCAGCCGTCACTACCGGATATTTATAGCGGGTGAATATGCCATTGCCGTCTTCCACGGCCACATTCTTTCTCGTAATCAACTCTTCGTGTCTCTGAAAGAGCCTCTCTACCTTTTCTTTAAAAGCTTCCATGTCTGTTATATTGATTGTTTGTTTATTGATACAGATTTACATCAGCTGCAAACAGCGTCTTGGGATTGTTATAAAACTCCACAAAATCCTCCGCAGATGTCTGTCCCGGATAGGGGGCATAGTAATGGGTCACCTTTTCACGGGCATTGCGCCACACCAGCACATAGGCAAGCGGATATTTCTCCAACGCAGGCAGCAGAGTACCAGTCCACCATTTGGCATCGGGAATTCCTTCGTAACCGGTTTCGGTCACAGCAATCACCTTATTGTGTGCTTTCCCTACACTGTCGATAATGGAAAGTGCCCTATCCATCCCGGCAAGATAGGCATCCCGATCGAACTGATAGGTATCGAAACCGATAACGTCTATCAACTCATCGCCCGGATACTTCTTCAAATATTCCGTCGTGTCCTTGGGTTCCGTGCCCGGAGAGTAAGCATAAAGTGCATTGTCCACTCCTTTGGCCTGCAGAGTATCCACTGTCATGTGCCACAATGCCTTATACTCCTCAGGGGTACACAGCTTCTCACCCCACCAGAACCAGCTGCCGCTGTGTTCGTGCCAGGGACGGAAAAGTACGGGTATCTTCACGCCGTCTGCCGTCTTCAGCGAATGAAGGAAATCGGCCACTCCTCCCAACCAGCCGGCAAATTTCTGGTGATTCTCGCCACCGGGCAGGATGGACTTCACCACCGTCGTATCCGATACATCCCAGGCATCACCGCCCGTCTTGGGATTGCGCGCATGCCAACTGAGCGAAACCATGCCGCCCCGCTGATACTGATTGATTATCTCTTTCCTGATTTTATCGAAGGGAACCTTATCCAGATTGGCGGCATTCCCAAGTTCCAGCTCTCCCAAATCAAAGCTGATGACAGCCGGATAGTCGCCACACACGCTTTTCACATCCGAACGGCCTTCCTCACCTTCCCAGCCGATACCATATACCGTATCGTCATGATGGCCGAGCATGATACCTTTGGAAGGGATTTTTTTCAAGTTAGCCAGTAAGTTCTCCTTTTCCTGCGTACGCGCAGCAGCCGTCTCTTCATTCACACTCTGTTCTTTCTTGGAAGAACCGCAGGCGGTCAACAGACTTGCCGCCAGAATCATCATAGCAAATTTTACTTTTCTCATATCCATGTTTTTCAATCTGGTATTGTTATTGGTAACACTAATTCCTGGCACAAAGATAGCGGATTGCACCAAGAGAAAATGATACAATTTTATCCCTTTACTATATTAAAAAGCAGAATATAAAAAACGTATCATCTAACTTTCACCGGAACGCGCTTCCGCGAGACAATTCCCCGTTCCACTTTCCGGCGTTCCAGCTTCACCGGTTCGCTTGTAAAATCGGGAACATTGTACGAGTAGACCAGACGGTCGTAATACTCCCAAGGATTTTCCTGAGGAAGCAGGAAAGGCTTGCCCACCACCCCATTCTCATCCATACTTGCCAGATACAGACGGGTATAAAGCCCATCTCCCCTGCGGCTACTGAACACAAACCATCGGGAGTTACTGCTCCAGTTATGGAAACTTTCCGTATCATCGCTGTTCACCTCCTTTATGGGACGCATATCGCCATCCTTCAAATCCAACAGCCATAAATCGGCTTCTTTATGCCAAATTGAGAAATTCCCGTAATCCGACAAAGTAAACATGATATACTCGCCATCGTACGAGGGCCTCGGGAAGGAGATGCTTTTCTTCATAGCTGCCGCATTGACCAGCGTATCTATCTTTTCGCCAAATGTCCCGTCTTCCGGATTGAAATCTATACTACACAAGCTATAACGTATTTCCTTATATTCCGCCGGTATCGGCTTGGCCTCCGCAGTACAGAAATACAGTTTGCGTCCGTCCGGTGAAAATACTGGAAAGGTTTCGAAGACTTCCTTCTTCTGAAGCAAGGGAGAGAGCAGTAATTCATGTGTCTCGGGATGATAGACCAGTACATCCGATTCCAAGTCGAGCACTTCCACACGCTCATCCTTCACCGCATGGAAAGACTGGCGCGTATTGTTGACAGAATAGGCAATATATTTGCCGTTTGGATGCCAATAAGGGTACACCCCCGCAGAGAGAGTGGAATCCGTTTTCGTATCCAGCATTTCGCGCTTCCCGTCTATCTGCATCAAGGTCCCTCCGTTCTTTCCACGGATATGCAGGCTCAGATGGTCCGGATTTGTTTTGTTGAAAGCATGACAATTCAGGCACATGCCCGGCACCATGGTATTCTCCAGCAAGGGACGCTCCTCGAACGAAGCAAGGTCACGCTCATAAATGCCCATCTTGCTATAAACTTCATATCCGGGAGCCAGCTTGCGGTATACCACCCCATAATCTATAGGATACGGACTGACATACATGGGAAAAGAGCGGTACTGTTTCCACTCGCCGTCTTTCCGAATACATACCGTAAACAGAAGACTATCACCCTTGTTCTCCTCCAAAAGTTCTTGCCATGCATCTTGCGGAAATGATACTATTTTATCATTTACATGCATCTCTCCGGACTTTCCTCCGGTCACGGTCACATCCACACGTTCGTACGCTCCGCCAATACAATTGAAATTCATGGGAGCAATGGTTGCAGGAATAGTCACACCGATATAGTCGGGATAGATATCCGGCCATTCATCCACCCTTTCCGGGGAAGTCACCGGATTGCTGCAAGCGGCAAACCACCATGCAGCCATTATGCAAACAGCTATATTCTTCATCTTTTTCATTTTACTTTCTTAGTAGCAAATAGTTCCAGTATGTACTGCCGAAACGCGCCTCCAACATCTGCCGGGCATTCTGCTGCGAGGTATATATCCGCGCAAATTCCGTTACCTCCCGCACCACTTGGGGCGAAATGCTCCACGGCATACCCTGAAAGTTCTTGTGCGTCTGTGTCCATACATATACCAACGCCTCCTGATAGCTACGGGGAATATGGTCGTAACCGGCATGCTTGCCCAGCGGATAGTACTTCATGAAACGTTCCAAATCACGTTGCTGCAGGACATAGGCCAGCATATACTCAAATGCCATCCGGTTCCGGTGGTCATGTTGATACAGCAACCCCAGCATGATATCCATCTCCCGGTCGCTGAACAAGAAATCCTCCGTATACCGTATTTGCCTCAGCCAGCCCCACTCTTTATGGGTATTGATTTTTTCTTCATTATACAGATAAGTCATAGCCTCCTCCGCCCAATCCTTATAGAAAAGAGTCTTTCTCAGTGCCCGCAGGTATTTGGCGGCCACCTCATACTGCCCGTTAATCAAATTGGTTTCGGCCAGCCGTTTGAAGCAACGACCGCTTTTATTGAAGTTGGGAATCGACTCCATCGCTTCGAAAGTGAAACGCTGTGCCGTATTTATCATTCCCAGATGATAATATGCCTCGCTGGTGGGCAACGGGGAAGTAAAATCACGCCGGAATTCCGGCAACAGTCCTTCCGTTCCATTCTGATAAAACTCGAACATGCGGTCACCCATCTGTCCGGTCTTTCCCAAAGCGAGGTTCAGGCAAGTCACGCCGAAGGGTGAATCCGGTGACTTCTTTTCCGCTTTTCCTATAATCTCCTGCCACTGCTTATTACGTACCAGCCGGTCATACTCCATCGCCTCCTCCTTATCCATATCGCAGCCGGCCGCCACGTAGTAATAGCCGAACAATGTCACGGCCACTACCTGCAGAATCCCATAAAGTACCGGCTTCTTCTTCACTGCGGGCAAAACGGCCAGCAGGAAGGGAAGGACAACCAGTAATACGGCAAGCCCTATCTCTATCCAGGGAATCACCACCGGGAAGCGGTAATATCCAATCCCCGCCATCAGGCGGTAGACGGGATACTGCACCCACATGCTTGCCAGCAACGGACAGCCGACGCCCCATAATCCGACACTCCAGAGCACTCCTGCACCGCCCCAGAAATTCCTGCCTTCAAGGTTCAACCGGAACTCGCGTACAATCACCCAGCCCATAAAGATGAAATGCGTCGCGCCTGCCGCCCAATAAAGCAAAGGAAGAGCTGCCAGAACATAGACTGCACGTTCCCGCTTTCCTTTCAAATCCGTATACGAGCAAGACACGGCCAGTGCCAGCAACAAAGCCACCACCAATGAAAGCATCGCATTCTCATCCCCCATGAAGTGCCACAAAACGATAACGGGCAGAAAGCTCAACGGATAATACGTATCAACCGCTCCCTGCTCCTTTGCCAGCTTCCAAACCAGACGTTGCAGCAATACATACAAGAGAGCCAGAATACAAGCGCCTGCCCACGTATGATAATAGAACTGCGTCAGATATTCGGCTATATAATCAGCCAGTCCGCCCGGAACAGCCATCCGTTCCCCAAAGTAACCAGCATCGAACAAGAAAAGCTGGAACTGTTCCTGATAGGAAAGATGGGCCGGGTATACACTTCCCCAAAAGAAGAATACCGCTACACCGAAAAGCATCGTGAGTCCTATCTTCCAAGTCTTTTTCAGAAATATATCCATAGAATTATTTACTATTTTATGTGAATCGGCAGTTGAAACCGATTTTTTTTACCGGTTATGAATTGAATGTGACATACGGACTATCTTCATTCCCCTCCTCCTGGGAGGAGGGGAATGAAGATAGCACAGCTTTAGCATCTAATTTAGATAGCACAACTTTAGCATCCGTTTCTTTTTCCGGAAGTGTTATGAACCGATTTAAACTACTGATTCGCATATTTTACAATTTACTATTTGTTGCGTTGAATATTCTGTCATTTGAATTCCTCTGCCTTCAGTTGCCGGTTTATCCGCTTGATGGAAGAAGCATCAAAAGGAACGGGAGTGGCCGACAAATCGGGGATATTGTAGGATTTCAATGTCAAATCGTCTTTTTCCGGGTCCGACTGGGGCAGCACAAAAGGCTTGTGCGCCTTCCCGTCGACATCCAGATAGGCAAAATAAACCCGCCCGTACTGCCCGTCACCCCGCTTGCTGGCAAAGGCAAACCAACGGCTGCCCGACGACCAGCAGTGATAAGTGTCCGAACGGTCGGAGTTGACCATCGGCAGGGAGTCGATGGCACCCGTCCGCAAATCCATCAGCTGCAATTCCGTCTCCCGGTGCCAGATGGGAAATGTCCCATAATCAGCAACGGTATAGAGCAAGTAACGTCCGTCCGGCGAAGCCTTCGGATGGCACACGGAGCCTTTCTCCAGCCGGGCATTCCAAAGGGTATCCACGCGGTCGCCCCAGGTGCCGTGATCGGCATCGAACGCAATGCGGCAAAGCGAATAGCGTAATTGCCGTATGCTGTCCGGCAATGGAACGGTTGGAGCCGAGCAGTAATATATCCATTTCCCGTCGGCAGAGAAAGTGGGAAAAGTTTCCAGTACGGTGGAATCAGCCGTGAGCGGAGACACAATCATCCGGTTCCCGTCAAAATCGGCGACAGCCAAATCGGAAACAGTGTCATAAACTTCCAGACGGCGGTTGCCTGCCGTATGTAACATAGGAATAATCACATTGGACGAGAACACACCGTACCGCCCACCGGGATGAAAATCCCCGTAGACAGCAGCAGATACCATCTGTTCATTCTTCAATGCAAGTTTACGGAGCTTGCCGTCACGGTTCAAGACAGTCCCCCCTCCCTCACCCCGAAGATGGAACATCGAAAGGTCGCCACTACAGCCTCCATGCACATGGCAGTTCATGCATTTGCCGTCTGTCTGACTGTTATCTGCCAAAATGCGCTCCTCGAAATTCTCGATGCAACGTTCACGTATCTGCAAAGCATTCCATACCTCATAGCCGGGTTCTATCAGGCGGTAGCTGATGTAGGCATCAATCCGGTCGGCCACCACCTGCCACGTAAAGGAAGGATAACGCAACCAACGGTCATTGGTACGGGCCATCACAGTCACTTCCAAAACGTGTCCCTTCTCCGCTTCCAACAATGCACGCCAGGCTTTCAAGGGGAACACCGCCTTGTTCCCGCGCGCGTTTATCTGCAAGCTGTCCGATTTCCCCTTCACGCTGACCCATACTGCATCCACCCCCTCATTCCGCAAAAGAAAATTCAAAGGAGCCACATTGCAGGGAATAGTCACATCCTGATACTCAGGATAGAGCACCAACGGCTGCTCTGCGGACTGTACAGCTGCAGGACGGGGTGCACAAGCATACAGGCAACACAACAACCCGACCCCAAAAAGGATATACCTGACTTTTCTATCTTTCATATTTCCCGTTATTAGCCTTACATAGCCACCGGCAATGCCAGTAACTGATACATCAAAGTACGCGCCATTCGTTCATGCCCCTTCGTATTGGGATGCAAACGGTCGAACCCGGAATCATAAAAATAGACAAGCTGTTCTTCAACCATCGGGTTCATACCCGAAACTGCGTTAAGGTCTATCACCGGCATTCCCCATACATTACCGGCTTCTTTGACAGCTTGTATATACGTATCGATATATTCACCACAAGCATTCTGATAACTTTCATCCGGTTGTACATTTGTCTCACCAAATTCGGCCAATGAACGGTGTAGCGGAGTCAGCAGCACAATCTGCTTGTCCGGGAAGAGTTGCTTCAATTTAGACAGCCCTATATTGATACGTCCCTTATAGGTATCTTTCGTCATTATGGGAGTACGCTTTTTGCGGTTCACCATCTTCTTTGTCTCACCACGGGCTGCCATTACCCGTTCCTCCGTTTCCATAAACCATTCACCCACCGGAACACCGTGATTAAAGTCATTCGTACCCAGGAAAACCAGAATAGCATCAACCTCCTCTCCATGTTCCTTCTTCAGCTTCTCGGCCTGATTGGGTAAGTCGTCCCACTGCCGACCGCTCACGCCATAAACATAAGGGATAATGCCCAACCACTCTTTCAAGAAATCCCAATATTTCCTAATTTTGTCACCGTAACTATTAGGATCGGTTATGGAGTCACCCAGATAACCAACTCTCTTTCCCTGCCACGGATGACAGATATTTCTCTTGGTACCATTGTCTACCGCTTTCGGATGTGAGTCCTGCGCATACAGCGGCCCGACACAAAGCAGCAAAACGGCAGATACTATCAACAATCTGTTTCTCATATATATCATATTTATTTCAACATTACTTTCCCTTCATCGTAGCATAGTGGAAATAAAACCAATATGTTTTTCCGTATTTGGCTTGCAAAGGGGCACCATTACCATCGTTTGCCTCGTACAGCCGGGTATATTCACTGAATTCATCCAATACTTGAGGCGGTATATTCCATTTTTCCACTTCATCCAACGAAGCCTTTTTCCCGGCAAGATAGATAAGTAAACCTTCGGCATACAATCTGGAAGGAAACTTCTTTGCAGCAAACTCCCGATAATCTCCGGCGAAAGCCCCAATATCCTTATTCAGCAAATCAAAGCAGAGAAGGTAATCGCATGCCAACGTATTATCAGGATTGTTACGCAACAGATGACGAAGTGAAAGCGGAATGTCGGCAGAAGAGCGCAAAGTATCCGTTGCAGGCAACAACAACCGCTTCCGTTCCAGCCATTGGCAGACTTCGGCCGTCTGTTTTCCGGGAATACGCCGTCCTGCCCAATCACGGTAACACATTGTCTTTTGCAGGAGACGAAGATATTTCATAGCCGCCGCCTCATCACCGTTCACCAGGTTGATTTCCGCCAAACGCTTGACAGCTCTTGCTCCGGTATGATGCGGAGAAAAAATCATTCCCAGAATGGCAGCATGTTCAGCCATCGTCATATCTCCCAACGCAAACCAGACTTCATTGGCTGCATAAATAGTGAGGTAGGTAGAATGGGGAGCCACGGGCAGAAACAGCCCTTGCGAAGCCGGTTGATAACCATCCATCAGCCGGTCGGGAAGTCGGTCCTGCTGTGCATTCAGCAAATTATAATAATAGGCAGTGAACGGAGAGCGGTATTCACCCTCCGCCAACAGTTTCCGTACTTTTTCCGAACGGCCGAAATACATTTCCGAATCCAACGCCAAAAGATATTCTCGCCCTAAATCGGGCATATTGTACCATCGTGACGACCAATCGCCACAGCCAAACAGCCAATAGCCGGACAATACCGCCAATATGCTTACCGCTAAGCCCGACTTCCACGAACGTCGCATGCAGCTACGACACAACAACAAAACACCTCCGATACCGGTTAAAGCGATTGTGCCGGAAAGCGGATAACTCAATCCGCATTGCCTTCCTGCCTCCCAAGCCACCGCCAACACCGTAGGAATCCACGCCCAACGTCCCATGTACGGGACCAACAAACGGAACACCACCACTCCCCAAAGCAACAGCACGACAGCCATTATGGCCGGACCACCCCCTTCGTAATAAAAGAATTGAGTGAGGAAATCTCCTGACAGACGTGCCAGAGCCGCCGGATGCCGCAGATACCCGGCCAATGGTTCGGTGGCAAGCAAAAAGAGTTGTGTCTGCTCCCGATGGAACAGATGATAGGGCAATATCCGGAAGAAAAAAAGGAACAACGCCAAAGCGCCGATTCCTGTCGCTCCCCATTCAATGTATTTCCTTCTGCAAGCTTTCATCCAACAGTTTTTGTTGTTCTTCCGTCAAGGAGCCACGCACCATCTTCCGCATGAATATTCCCAACGTATTGTTTCCCTGCTCTTTCAAAAACAGAAAGTTCGTTTCCTGCTCCTGCATCCTCAGACTGTCACGTATCTGTATCAGATGCAGTGAATCTTTTCCGGTGGCATTCCGTAGTCCCGTCCGGATGAAATGGTAAGCCTCTTGCTTCTTTTCCCTCCCCTCTTTCCATTTCTGAAGGGCATCATTTTGCGGAGTGCCCGTTACCGAGCCGACAGAGTCGGCCTTCACATGTATGGTTCCCGGCTCCGTCACCACCAGCAGTTCCTGGATGTAGATACGCAGCAGATGGCGCAGACGCAACACCCTCATCTCCTCCCCTTGTCCGGAAAAAGAAAAAGAGGCATTGGTTATCTTTACAGAATCCACCCGCCCCGGCGCATTCTCCATCGGCACGAGGTATATCCATTCCCCGTCGTATTTCAACGACGGCAACGTTCCTTCAATCACATAATTCTGTCCGGAATTTCCACAACTTGCCCAAAGAAGGCAACTGATACAGAAAAGCAAGATACGTGTTTTCATCCTTATACATTAGAATTTCAACAAAGGTAGGCGTTTACCAACTGTCAGCCTAATATTCAATTAACCAAAGATAATATTTTTAATCAGAGATTTTCTTCACCGCCATACACTCCATTTCCACCAGCCACCCCGGACGACAGACGGGAGCCAACGTGACAACTCTCGGAATATCGGGAAAACGCTTGTCAAACATCTCTTTCACTACAGCATAGTCCGCAATATCACGCAGATAGACAATGATATGCCCCACATCTCCAAAGCCGCAGTCAGCCTCCTTCAGCAGAGCTTCCACATTCTCCCACATCCGTTCTGTCTGACGACGGACATCTCCGGCATACATCACTTCCCCACGGTTGTTGATACTCGCCGTACCGGAAATGAGCACTTGTCGGCGGTCGTCGTAATCCACCGCCGTTCCCCGTTCGAAACTGACTCCATACTCATAAGTGGGGTTCAGGTGTGTGCGGGCATAGAGATATTTGATTTGTCCGGGCTTTAATCCCGCTACGGCAAAAGCGTCAAGCATCACCAATGCCTTCGGGTCGGCATGACGCCCACCGATACCGGTACTGGCAATATAGTGCGTGTTCTCCGTCAGGTTCTGGGTGACGAACATCTCATTACGTGCCTTGACTACACCGGCATAATTGCAATCCACATTCTGCACAAATATCCAGGTACGCAGGCAATTGTCGGCCAGAGTACACCCTTCCTCCATCAGTTGCATGGCATAGTCGTTGAGCAAAAGACGCATCTGGTATTCCGAATTGGCGGCACGGTTGAAGCTGCCTCCCATCCAGAGCTGGCGGTAAACACCGTGTTTCACTTCATACAGTCCGTTTGGCAGCACTCGTGTCTGCACATCGGTCTGCAGATAGGCCCACAAAGCAATCTTGGTACCATCCAGCGGAGGCTGTTCCACCACAGACAGCGCGCAATCGGAGCTTTCCGCCGTAGCGGCAAGCAACAGTTCTGCCTGGTTGGCAGCATCACTCAAGAAATATCTTTTAAAAACCGCCACGGCTCCGGGCAATTCTTTTTTCAGTAAAGCGGCATACGCATCCAACACGACATTCATCTGTTCACGATAGGTCTGTTTCGGGTCAGTGGCATGTATCATCACATGGTATTCCGTCACTCCGCCGGTCACAACAAATGCAGCCACTTCCGCCCTGCCTGAAGGATAAGAGTATGATGTGTATTTCATATCATTAACAAGAGATTGTTTCAATCGCAAAGATAAGTTTTTTATCTGACAAGGAGTAGTGAAAATCGCAACTTTCGCTTGTTTTGTTCTTATAAAAAAGTTACTTTTATAGAAATCTATAAAATATACAGTTATTATGAGCGAAAATATTTATCCCATCGGCATCTACAACCTGAATTAATAGGAATCTATGTCAATCCGTAATGAGACTATAAACCGGCTTTCTCTTCCTTCACCCCTTCACCTTTCGCATTATTTCCCTATCGTTCAACCCTTTCCGGTGAAACTTCTTTCTTCCTTCTCACCACCTCATATACATTGCCGTACTTCGTATGCCGGCGTTTCAGTCCCACCCGCAGCAGCACCGAACCGAACTGCATGGGATTGCTGCCACGCATCAAGGCGGGATGCGTTTTTTGTAACTCATCAAAGATGTCGGCGGCAGTCAGGTCGAAGCTCTTCTCTGCCGGAAGCGGGGTACGAAACAAGCTGTGAACCGCCTCCTCCACAAGGCTGACACGATAGAAAGCCTCGTTATGCCATTGCAGTTCCTCCTCCTCCGGCTTGGTGAACCAGTTGCGCCGCCCGGCAATGAGTTCCGCTTTCAGTTGGGCAAAAATCTGGTCGTGCTCTATGCCTATGCAGTCAATATTGTGCTTCACCTCGATGCAGAGGAAGCGCCGGCTCCCGGTGGGGTCGGTCAGCAGGTCGAACCGGTTGCTGGTGCCGATGAACGAGGCGATACGGGGCAGTTGCCTGAAGTTCTGCTGATAGGCCTTGCGGATGTTGAGCACCGACATCTGCATCAGATTTTTCAGTAAGGGCATTTTGTTGTCGGCATACTTGTCGAACTCGTCCATATTGAGCAGCCCCATTTCCGCCAGCATCCTTTCGGCTTGTCCCTGCGAGGTCAGTTTCAGGTTGTCGGTGTAGTAGCGTGCCAGCACATCGGGCATCAAGGCACGGCAGAAGCTGGATTTCCGTCGTCCCTGTTCGCGGCTGACAAGCACGGGAGCCACGCTGTTGGCATGCAGCCCGGACACGCCCATCCATTGCGAGGCAAGTCCCAGCATCCAGGTATGGAATCCCCGCACCCAGTGGGGCCGGGAAGAGACGCGGCAGGCAAGCGCGGTCAGCCGGTCCTTGCCGTCCCAGTCGGGCAGTTCGTCCATATAGAGCTGGAAGGGGTGGTAGGCAGGGATGTAGGTGGAATAGACGTACCGGCTCAGGTCCTTGTCCCAGCAAGGTATGCCTTCGGCATGGGCTTCGATGCAGAAAGTGTTCAGTTCGCGCTTGCCCACGGGGGTGAAGGCGGCAGAGCGTTGCCCGGCGGCGCGGAATTCGGTTTCGTCCGTCAGCAGGTTGTAGCGAAAGTCGTAGCGCGAAGCGAGGAACTCCTCGATGTCGCCGCTCAGCGCAGCCACGGCGCTTGCGGCTTTCGCGCTCCGGCGGCACTTCTCTTCCCGCTCCTCCCGGTTTCGGCCGGTCGTTTCTTTTTGTGCGTGTTTCAGCCTTTCCGAAAAGGCAATCAGCCGGCCCGCCTCCTTCAAGAGTCGGTGCTGCTGCAAAGTCATCAGTTTTTTCTTCATAAGTATTTTTATTAAAATGATTGTTTGGCGGTTCCGGGGAAGGGCATCATCCTTTCTTTCCTCTCGCCTCTTCGCCAAAGTTACTGCCTGCCGAGGGCGTTTTGCAAGCCATTCTCCGATTATTCTTCAAAAATCATTCCTGCTGACAAACATACCTATTTATGCTGCAGAACCCTTTATTTTCAGTATATTTGCACGGTTCCTTACAAGTGAACGACCCGGGTCGTTCAATCGACCGACCGAGGTTGTTCAATCGAACGGCCCGGGTCGTTCGTTCGGCCGACCGGAGTCGTTCACTTACAGGAAGACACTTCCGAGGGAAGAAACAAATACGTTGAACGCACTAAAACCTATTGATATGGCAATACTATATGACTGGTACGAGAATCCGGGCACCAATGAGGAAGCCCCGGAAGAGAGAGGCCTCCATCCCCGCCCGTTGCTCAACGGGAAAGTAACCATGCGGCAGCTCTACAACCGCGTGCATGCCCGCAGCTCGCTCACGGTGGGCGACGTGATGAACGCGATAGACTGCCTGACGCAAATCTGCGGCGAAGAACTGCGCAACGGCCACGAGGTGCACATCGAAGGGCTGGGCTACTTCGCCCCCACCCTGGAAGCCACACAGAAAGTGACCCGCAGCACCCCGAACAAGCACCTGAAACTCCGGCTGAAGAGCATCAGCTTCCGTCCCGACGTCAGGCTGAAACAAGCGATGACGGGAGTCAGTGCCATCCGCAGCAAATACACCCGCCACTCCCAGAAGCTTTCGGAAGTGGAGATAGACATGAAGCTGAAAGAATACTTTGCTGACCACGACGTGCTGATTCGCAGCGACTTCCAGGCGCTGTGCGGCATGGCGCGCACCACCGCGAACGTCCACCTGAAACGGTTGCAGCAAGAGGGCAAGCTGAAGAATGTGGGGAAGCCCACGCAACCCATCTACCGGGCCATGCCGGGGTACTACGGTGTGTCGCGCGATGCAAAGGCGGGGCGGTGAGGACGGAAAGCGGTTTCACCGGGAAAGCCGATGAACAGGAGGATGGAAGGAAGAGGTGAAGGAGATGCAGGGATAAAAAGAAACATTCTGCGCCCTGACATCAGGGGTAATACAAAAAGGAATGTGAATTGCATCCGGAAAGGCAATAGAGAATGAATGCGAAAAGGCGAATCTCACGACCCGCCTTTTCCTGATTTAACCATTAAACAATTGTACTATTCGGTTAATGCATTACAATTATCCGATGTTACGGGCGACCAATGAGGTCGGGGGTAACGACAACTGCTTTGGGTTGAATAGCTTATCTATAAATCCAAATTACTTTTAAAGTGCCTCCTTAGAAAATACAATAGAGAAGAATGACGCAGGAACTGTGAAAGACCTACCTGCAGAAAGCGGTTGTCTAACATTTCCATACTCCAAATAAATATAATTTCCATTGGTAGCACTCAAAGATTTTATAGTGTATGTGCCTGACTTAATGTAAAAGTAATGAGCACCGCCTATATGTCCGGTATAATTAAAGATACCATATTCTTTTTTGTCAGAATCAACCAACACCCCACCGCCGTTTGTCTCTATTCCATACACTTTCATTATATTGTAACCTACTTTGGAAGGAGGAACATTATCGTCAGTACCAGGTGCTTGAACTATGCTTTGAGTATAAGGAACCTCTCCTGTATAAACCAAATTGATATATCCTCCTGAGGCTTCGAAAGTACTTCCTACGACAAGCGTTCCCCAATTAGACTGTGTCGTACAATTCTCTAATGCAATCACACGATAAATTCCACAAGCCAAGAAATAGCAATATGGAGGAACTCCTGGTTCACGCGCTGTCAAAACATATTGTTTACCACCTTCGTCACAAACCGTTATACTCGCGTTAACTGGAACATATACACCACTAATCGGAAGCACAATTCGTCCATATCCTGCTGGCGTATCAGGCACATTACTATCCATTATATATGGTCCCAAGACATCTGCCTTTACTGATAAAATGCAAAAAAGCAAAAATACGGGAATACACCAAAAAGTTCGTTTCATCTTTTGATTTTTATGTGATTATTAATTGAGGAATACGGGCGGATATTACCCGCCCGCACATCCAATATTGACTATTTTCTCTTGAAATTCCAGAACCATGCAGTACCACCTCCAGAAGTCACCCCTGGCTCAGGTGCACAAAGCCGAAGTTCATCCTCTGTGATTTTCAAAATGTGATATACATACTGACGTGCATTTCCTTGATTAGGTTGTATACCCAACAAAGGAATAGTACCAGAAAATTCAATTGTACCTACATCCCATCCGGATTGTACCATATCTTCTGAAACTTTTACAGAGCCACTTTCACCACGACTTGTCTGGACACCTGACAGGCTAAGCGAGAACCAACCGTTCAATCCGTCATCAGGTAGTCCCGCACCTGTAACCTGTCCATCAATTTCTCCACTACGGATAACCCACCAACCGGGACCTGTATTTGACAGAAATCCACCATTACCCCAGCAGCCGTCTTCGGCTTCTGTATTCCAAGTCCAAGTTGTTGTGCCATAACCACCATCCGGAGTTGTACCAAAGATATCTGCATAAATAGCGGGAAGATCTGTATACTCCGTTACTGCTATTGATTTGGAAGCCGATTTTGTTATGGAGCCGTCCGAATTAATGGTTGTTACATATACTTGCAATTCTTTATTAGGAGGAGCTACTTGAACCGACGGAGCCGTACCTTCTGCCAACTTGGTATCAGACGTAGCATCATAAACCTTCACATAACGTGACGGAGTAGGAACAATCTGAATGTTGTTGTTTCCCTGGTTCTTGGCCACAAGTTCAAAAGTAAGATTTTCCGGTGTGACATTGGGATCCGGACTGATTTCATCCACTATCGGATCGCAAGCCACCAGCAGCATTGCAAACAAAGGTATTGCGAATAATATCTTTTTCATATCTTTTTTCATTTTAAATTCATATTCTATTCTTGCCAACCATTATACTCAGCACTTGCATCCGTATAACCTTCATTTTGTTCTACCTTTCCTTCATTCAAGAGGACTTGGTTTTCGGGAATCTTCTGGAAACCTGCCGTAGCCTTATAACGTGCGGCATAACCACCGTTCTGCGCCACATTACGGCTTTCAGCCCCATTTGTATAAACCTTTGCTCCCGTCTGGCTTTCAAGGGCATCGGCAGCAATATGCCAACGGCGAATATCGTTCCAGCGAGTACCTTCAAAACATAGTTCCCAACGGCGTTCATTCTGCAATGCAGCCAACGAATATGTACCAATAGGTTCAAGTCCGGCACGACTACGCACTCTGTTTATACCGGAAACATCTTCCTTCAATTCAGACTGCATCAACAATACATCCGCAAAACGAATCAAAACCAAATCATGAATAGAACCGGTTTGCATCAGATTATCATTAATCCAGCCGTCGGCACCATACATTATCTTCTCAAATACCGGTTCAATCGTTTTATTTCCAGCCGCATCCGTACTATAAGCCATGATAGAACCTATTTTCATCTGATAATAATCCGTTTCTTGGATAAAGCCGTCACCACCACCTTTATTATAACTCGGCATATCCTCCGTCTTGAATACGGAGGCCGGACGACGGGCATCATCTTGTTCTGCCACACTCCAATCATTATAAAGATTGGGAGCTACAGGACCGGCACCCCATCCTTGTCCGAAGGGGAAAGAATTGGCCTGATCATTGCCACGTACACCAAAATGCAGAGCATAACCGTTACCATAACCGATAGTAGTGCTCCAAGATGCAAGTTTATTATATTTAATGGCAAACATGGATTCGGGATTTACCGCTGCATCATCTTCTACCCACTTCAATCCCTGACCGGCAGTAAACGGAAAATCTTCTACCGTACATTTATTGGTATATGCCCACAAATTACGAAACTCAGGAACAAGACTATAACCAGAATTATTCACACAATCATCAATATACCCAACCACATCCTGCTTGGTCAAAGTTGTCCCATCAGGCAAATCAACTGAAGTCAACGGACTATAGTTCGTACTAACCAAATCGTTCAGAGTTTCACCATTGCCATACATACCAGTATAATACAACCAGGCACGTCCTAACATAGCTTCAGCCGTATATTTATCAACATGCCCATCCGACTTGCGAACAGCCGGCATATTTGCAGCCGCATCGCGAAGATCCTGCAGAATCTGCCCCCAGATAACAGCGGCAGTCGGAGGGGTAGTATCTTCGGGCAACAAAGCAGTAATCACCAAAGGTACGCGCCCATACATGGAAGCCAACTCGTAGTAATAAAAAGCACGAAGGAACTTGGCTTCGCCCTCAGCCTGCGCTCTTACTTCCGGATCCATTTCAATACCAGCAAGAGCCTCCAACAACGTATTGGCACGGTTGATTCCTTGATAGCGAGCCACCCAGTAATCCTGCGTAGCATTTGTACCCGTATTACAAATAAGGTCCAAAGATTGCATCAACTTATCATTGGGACCACCACCACCCAACATATCATCGCAAGCCAGCAGAGAATTATACAAGAAAGACTGCTGTGGAAAAGCATTGACATTATTCAGGTTCTGATATATGGCAGCTAAAGCCTGATTGGCATCTTCAGCCGTTTTAGGAAAATTGGTCGTATCTTTTTCCGTCAGACTCATCGAGTCCAAGCTACAAGAAGCAAACATTCCTGCTATCATCAAAGCTGCACCTATTAAATATGCTATTTTTTTCATCGTGTATCAATTTTAGAATTTAACATTAACACCTACCATATAAGTACGAGGTTGAGGATAGTTACCTACATCAACACCGGTTACCCACGGTTCTTTGTCATTGAGGGCTCTACCATTCTCCGGATCCATCCCTTTATAACCGGTAAAAGTAAATAGATTCTGTGCAGCAGCATACACACGAAGTTGCTGGAACGGACAGTTCTTCCAAATTCTCTTGAAATCGTATCCTATAGTCAGATTTTGAATGCGAACATAGTCGGCATCATCAATATAAATATCTGAAATGGCCTGGAAATTCTGTCCACTATTTCCCGGCGCAAGCAGCGGATATCTGTTTGAGGTTCCTTCGCCATGCCAGTAATCGTAAACTTCTGTCGTATAGTTTTCATACTGTCCATCTGAGAACTTTCGCCAAGAGCGAGCTACCTGTGCACCAAAAGCGCCATAGGTTGTTACAGAGAAATCAAATCCTTTATATTCCGCACTTAACGTAAGACCCATTGTCACGTCAGGATGAGGATTACCCAAATCAGTCTTATCGTCATCATTAATCACCCCATTTCCATCAACATCCACAAACTTCAAATCACCCGGTTTAATACTTGCACCTTGCTTAGAGTTTGCCGCATTTCCTTTACAATTCTGGTCAAGATATGCCTGCAAGTCATTCTGGTTCTGAATGACACCATCCGTCTTATAACCATAAAAATAGCCAATAGGATGTCCTTCTTCCATACGGACAAACCGACCCGTACTTTGAGCCAACAAATCATTACCGCCTTCAATAAAATGATTGGCGTTATTAACCTCCGTTACTTCATTCTTATTATAGGCCATATTGACATTCACCCCATACTTGAACTCCTTACCAATCTGATCTCTCCAGCCCATTGAAAGTTCAAGGCCAGTATTCTTTACCGTACCAGCATTTTGATATTGAGTAGCGAAACCGGAAGCCGCATTGGTACCCACTTCCACTAACAAGTCTTTCGTCTGCTTGCTATACCAGTCCATGGTAAAACTCAGACGGTTATCCAAGAAACGGGCATCAATACCGATATTGGTCTGTTCTGAAGTTTCCCATGTCAAATCGGGGTTAGCCAAACGATTCGGGTAAGCTCCGGTTGTACCTCCATTCTTATCCGAGCCAAATGTATAAAGACCATAATCGCCAAACTCGTAACCGGCACGCCAATTTGAATTAGGGATATTGTCATTACCATTCTGTCCCCAACCAGCACGGACTTTCAAGAAACCAAGCCAAGAAGCAGTATTCTTCATAAAAGCCTCGTTTGAAATAACCCAACCAGCAGAGAATGATGGGAAATATCCCCATTGATTGCCTTTCGCAAACTTAGACGAGCCATCGGCACGAATGATAGCAGAAAACATATAAGTTTCCTTAAAGTCATAATTCAAACGTCCAAAATAAGACATCTTAGAACCATAATCCGAGGGATAACCATTTACTGTAGCAGTAGCTTTACGTTCTGTATTATGCAAATAAGCATGTGTAAAGTCACCAAAAGCACTATTATAACCGGTTGCCTCTACTGATTCGCCATAAGTTGGTCTTGATTTAGAATACTCTGTACCAGCCAAAACATCAAAATGATGTAAGTCTGTAATATCAAACCGATAACTCAACGTATTAGTCAAACTCCAGTTCCAACCCAAAGACACGTTATTTATCGTTTGGTCTTTATCACGGCTATCTCCCTGATTATTAATTTGGTAAACGGGAAGATATGAACGCCATGAACTTGACCATTGTTTGTAACTAACCTGACCTTTATAAATAAGATTCTTAAGTGGTTGTACTTCCAGATATGCCGCTGTGTTCAGATTAAAATTCTTATTCTTATTATTCCCAGCCTGATTATATACCATGTGAGCCATCGGATTAGAAGCATATGCAGTATAATCAAGTATACCATTAGCACTCGTTCCAAAATTCTTCAAATCATCATACATGAAGAAATCACCATTTTCATTATATACAGGAATCAGAGGAATAGCACGCAAAGCATTAGAAAGGTCATTCGAATATTGATTACCTAACTGCACACCTTGATTCTGTTTGTGCTGATAATATATATTCTCACCAAACTTTATCACATCCACATCTCCCTTACGATATATCACATGCTCAGAATTAATGCGGAAAGTAAAACGACGATAGTCAGTCTTCACCGGACCACCGAATGCACCATCCTGATACTGATAGCCTATACCTGTCGAAAATTTGGAGAATTCAGAACCACCTGTTACATTCAACGCATGATTAGTAACCACAGCATTTTTATTCCGGAATTCTTTTACCCAATCTGTACCAGGATTGGTACCATTCTGATAAGCAGTCAGCAAATCAGCATCTACGAATTTTGACCAATCATACGGTTGGCCTCCATTATTATAGGCCACTTGATCCATTACCGCCATATATTCTTTGGCATTCAACATATCAGGCATCTTATATATATTTGCCCAACCTATGTTTCCATCATAAGATACAGAAACCTTTCCTACCTTACCCTGCTTCGTAGTAATAAGGATAACACCGTTGGCACCGCTCGAACCGTAAATTGCACAAGATGCAGCATCTTTCAACACGTCAATACGTTCAATATCGGCAGGATTCAAGGCGTTAATATCGCCACCGGCTACACCATCAATAACGTAAACTGGAGCTGTATTTCCGTTAGTACCAGCACCACGAATATTAATTTTAAACCCATCACCCGGCTGACCGGAAACGGCCTGAATATTTACACCCGGAGACTGGCTTTGTAAAGCGCCCAATGCCTGCGTAGTATTTAATTTTGCGATGTCTTCGCCTTTTACCTCAACCGTAGCACCTGTCACCAGTTTCTTCTTCTGTACACCGTAACCCACTACGACTACTTCATCCAACAATTCCGTATCTTCCTTTAGCTGAATCTTGAAACTAGTCTGGTTACCTACCACTATTTCTTGCGGCTGATAACCGATAAAAGACACAACAATCGTTGCTCCCGGCTGAACATTCAATGTGAAATTACCGTCAATGTCGGTAATGACACCATTTGTGGTTCCTTTCTCCAATACATTGGCACCGATGACCGGTCCCATTGCATCTGTTACAGTACCTGTGATTTTTTTTGCTTGCTGCACAGCATCTATTGCATCGACCGATGCGGCGAAAAGTTGCGGAGTATAAGTCAGGCTGACAGCCGAACAGATACCCACGAGCAGCGCGGTTCTTCTGAAATTTAAATTCATACTTGTATTTTTCTTAGATTAATGAATTGGTATTGCCTGGCGGCATCTACCGTTTAATATAAGGTTAAACTTCTCTTTTTGAGGAAAAATTAAATATACCTTATTCTATAAAGTGGTTGGTATACATATCACTCCTTTCTCATAGGCATTTTTCATTTCATTAGCGGTTAAACATTATATGATTATTATCAAATTTTAATTAGGCTTGACAAAAGTAGACTTTTAGCAGCAAACCTTATAATACTATTTTATCAAATAACGACACTCATTTAACATCCATTACTATTTTTCCTAAAAAGTATAAAGCATGAATTCTATAACCAACAACTAAAAGCTATAAAAGACAGAAAGGGTTGCCCCGATACTAACCAGAGACAACCCTTTCCATTTTATTATTAAAAATTGCTATTCCATAGAAGGAAGCTCTTCACGGGAAACAACAAATTCCTGGCTCATAGCATCCTTCCACCACGCCTCATCAGCATGGACTGCCGGACTACCATCCTCATTTGTGCCATCATACCACGGCATGAACCAACTCCAACGTGCACCAGATGCCCATTGTTCGGAAATAAGTCCGACTGTGCCACATTCACTCAGCGAAACAATCTTGTTTCCATAATTTCCGGCAATGGAAGTATATTCTGAAACACAATCTGCAGTTTCCTTATTATAAATATCACGTCCCACGATGTCTACATATTGGTCTCCCGGATACCAATCGGAATCATTGCCCTCGGTAGTCCAAACCCAGATAAGATTATCCAATCCTTCAGTCTTGAAGTAGTTGAACATAGCAATCCACAGAGATTTAAAGCTGGCAGCATCCTTACCCCACCAGAACCAGCCACCGGCTGCCTCATGGAATGGGCGCCACAATACCGGAATATCCGCATCTCTCAACAGCTTCAAGTAAGCGGCAGCATTTTTCAAATCTTCGGTAAACACCTTGTTTTCCCAAGTGCCTTCCACTGTGGCATTGGCAGCATCAAACTCCGTATCTGCCTTATAAAAGGCATAATCCTTATTCGGGTCGAGAGCTGTACCGTTATTTTCAAGATAAACAGCAACTGCTGTATAATCATGTCCACCAATGATGAGACCACCTTCTTGCAGGGATTTCAAAACATCTTCGGTAATCACCAATGTATAGTCCCCGGATATGTCAAAATAATCAGTTCCTGAAGCAATCTCGCTCCAACCACTGTTTTTGAACGAACCTTGCGCACCCGCTGCCACATCCTTCACAGCCACGCGTATCACCTGACCCACTTGCGCATCAGCAAAGACAGCTTTTGCAGCATCATCCGTCATCTGTACATTTCCACTCCAATCACCCGGCATTACCGTCTCTCCTTCCCATATCCGGGTAGAAGAAGCTTCGCCTACAGCTTTCTTGGGTACATTCCAATGCCACATGGCAGCTACGATGCCACCTTTGTCAGACCAATCCTTAACAGGAGTAATGTCACCGTAATTAATCCAGTCTGCTCCAGCTACAGATGCCGGCAGATGAACATAGTCGAAACAGTTGATAGCCGGATATTTTCCAGTCCATCCATACACCTTTTCGGACATTTCCGTATTCCAGGCAACATTGGCCATCATAGCTGAAAGTGTCTTCGTCTCAAAATTATCCAGTAGATAATTGTACAGTTTCACAGCTTTGGCCGAAGTGGCAGCAACCAGCGTCTTGTCCAAAGCAACAGTAGAGAACTGAACCGATACAGCCGGAGCAGGCATCTGGTTTGGTCCGGTTACTATTCCCTCGGGGATAGAGAGAGAACAAGCCGTCTCTCTCCCGGGAACATTCACTTTTACAGTCAGTATATTGCTTGCGCCAAGTACATCGGCACTTATCAGTTCACCACCGGTAAACTTGATTTCGCTCAGATTGTCTGTTGCAAAGAATATATTCTTGTCATATTTCACCTCAATAGTGATTTCTCCCGTTTTCACTTTGGCTGCTCCACTTTCAGGAGTAGTAGACACCAATACCGGTGCATCCACTGCAGGGATATCATGATCGACATCAGTATCGCAGGAGGCAAAAGTAAAAGCTGCTATCAACGAAAGCATCCATTTTATATTCAGTTTCTTCATCTTAATTATGATTTTATTTCATTCTTAATCAAGGCATCCATAGTCACATTCTTCAAGCCACAATTCATCAATTTACAATCGTTATTTTTGTAAACGTCAAATCACTGCCCTGAATAATGATACCTACATTTGTCTGGTCTTCACAATCTCCTTGTTTAGCTTGAATATTATCAAGTATCTCCTGAGTCAACGTCAACTCCATCACACGGCTCTCGAAACTCCAGCCGTAAATGTCTGTCGGTACCATAGTCGTATCAAACAAAGAGAAAGTTATGCCACTCCAATCGCCATAGTTAAACTGAGCCTGTGCCCAAGTCTGGTCTTTCTGATCGAAATAGACTTTCATGACAGTGCCTGCCGTTACCTTGGCAAAAGATACAGCCGGTACCAACACACGTCCTCCATCACCCCAACTAATATCGAGCGGACCAGCCCAAACTGTTTCTTCATTAGCAACCACAAGAACATCATAAGCAATTTCACCATTTGAAGAAATCAGTTTCAGGCTATAAGTTCCATCCAGTTCAGCCGGTACATTCAACATCAATACCCCTTTAGCCGCATCATTGATATACTGGACTGAAGCCTCATTCAGCAATACATTTGTCAGTTTATCAGCATTAACAATCTCAAGTTCCACAATTCGTCCCCGAACCAATTTGTCAGGCAATGCCGGCAAATAGGCGCATACCGGTTTCTCTATTGTCAGAGACGGTGCTTCCACAGATTCACCATTGGCCATTTTCAAAAGTAAGGCCCCAGTTTCGGCAGTTGTAGGTACAGTCAAAGAAATGGCAGTAGCAGTGGCATCGGATACGGTAACTTCCACATTACCACTGAATACAACAGCCGAAACTACATCCATATTTATTCCTTTGACAGTCAAAGCCTCTCCTGCCGGGACCGTCGCCGCACTATAAGAAATGTTTTCCGGCTTTGCCGTTGCAATAGATACGGCAGTTGCTTTTCCACTATTTGTATTCAATTGCAAATCACCACTAATAGCCGCAGCCGGCATCAAGACCTTTATTTCAGTCGAGTTTTGTGATTCCAATCCTACTGCTTCTTCTACACCAGGGAACGTTACATCAGTCACCAAATCCATATTGGTACCTTTCAAGGTAATCATATCTCCACCACGCAAGTTCACAGCAGGAACAGCCACTACGTTCGAAGGCGTAGCTACTACAACAGTAGCAACCACAACTTTTACATCCGAAGCAGGAAGTACCGTAACTTCTCCGTCCGAGACATTATCCGGCAATGTAAAAGTAAGTTCATCTCCTTCGGAAGAGGCAGTCATCGTAAATTCAACTTCATCCCCATTCGGCATCTGTACTTTCTTCACCAAATCAAAGTTTTTACCAGAAACTCGAATGACATCCCCCGGCTTCTTATCTACCAGGTCGAGTGGAGCCTCTACCGATGGCAAAGTAACCTCCAGTTCCCCTTCAGAATAAATCCAATTGGGGATTTCAGCTCCATCAGACAAGATGAACTTACCGGTCTGAGCAGAATCAGGAACAATAACTTTAATCTCCTGACGGCTTTGACTGACAAACTCATCAGCAGGCACTGTTACCTCGTCAGCAAATATCACTTCTTTAATCAAATTCAAATATTCACCAGTAATGGTCAATTCACTACCAGGCTTTACTTCTGCCGGTGCAAAAGCCTCCAAAGCAATCGGCTCCGTAAATGTCAACTCGGTTTTTGTTGTAATATCCCCTTTCGGAGTCTTCAAGACAACCAACCCCGGCTGGGCTGTCTGGGGTACAGTGACACGGATTTCCGTATCACTGACTACTTCGATGTCTGTTATATCGTCGCAACCGGGAATAACGACCGCAGTCACCTTATCCATGCCACTTCCCAGGAAACGGAGTACACCGCCGCGGGATACGGGACTCGGTCCGAATACATTCAGACTGATTCCCCCTTTATATTGGTTGGTATCTTCATCATCCCCATTGTCGCAGGCCGTAAACGTCAAGCAACTGAAGAGCATCAGGCACATCATCCACAGTGCCGGAAATTTATATGTTTTATTCATATCAGTATTCTATTTAAAAGGTTATTCAATAGGTACCACACGGATGTTGTCAATCATAATCACCGGATTGCAATCCTTACCTTCCACACCACCTGCCCAGACAAAGAATGTCAATCCGGTCAGCATAGTCTTGTCAAAAGTCCTGTCACACTTATTACCTTCATGCGTCTTGTTGAACTCGGACAGATTCATGGAAACGGTTGTCCATTTACCACCCGTGTCATAAGAACCCGTATTCTTCCAGGGCAACCATAAACCGCGCGGCACATTCGTATCACTAAAGTAAGCATTCGTTCCAGTTGCATAAGTCACCACATCATTTCCCGTAAACATCACTTGCAGAGCACAAGACTGCCACGGATTGGAAGAAGGAATATTCACCTCGAATTTCAGTTGCAAACCATTGACACCATACTCCTCGAGCAGTTCTGCAAACTCAGGACGTGCAGAAAGTTCGGGATAACCGGCAGACGGTTCCGGCCAATAGTTGAACGAGAACTCATCTTCTGCCCAAGTAGCTCCGATAGCACCGTCAAGTGCTCCGGCGAGACAGATATAAGCACCGTCAATACTGTTTTCATCAGCTTCTTTCAATACCTTGCTACCATCACGCCAACCGTGGGCAATAGCCATACCGCCATGAGAACCGTCCCAGTCAAAGAGAATGTTACGGGTATCATAATAGCGGAACTTGGAACGTCCGGTACCGTAAATAGACTTCACGTTGATATAGCCTGCAGGAGCATTGTCCGGAAGAATAAAGCTGACCGCAGTCTTGGTTATGTTCGTAATATTAGTCACTTCCACATTACCGGCCATCGTAATGGTCAACGGCACATTCGGGTCATCAATGAAATAGTCACCAATCAGTGTCACCTCACTACCCGGCTTTGCAAACTCACAAGAAATGGAGTTCACGGTAGGAGCCGGAACCAACACCTTGAAGTCATAATCTATGGTATCCTTTGCTCTGGTCACCATATAAATCTTATCGGTCACTACCGAAGGAATCTCTTTCGGAACATCTACCATAAGTGTATGGTCAGTGATGTAACTGGTATTAAGTATCGCCTTCTGGTCATTGAAATAGAGTTCGTAAACACTCCGCAAATTCTCACCGACCAGACAAATCGTATTCGCCATATAAGCCCCCGTCAGCAAAGAGTCTGCCGCTGCCGGATCAGGGACACGAACATATTTCAAGGTAGGCTTTCCTCCTGCCACTTCATATTTATCCGGTTCATCCTCACAAGCTGCCATGGAAAAGCCTGCTGCGACAACAGCTGCCGCGAAGAACCAATTCGTATATCTATTATTTTTCATCTTTTCAAGCATTAAATTAATAACTGAATTCAGAACGTACATCTACGTGTACCGGGTCTTTCATCAAATTAGGATTGAACACCACGTCTTCTGTCGGGAACGGCAATGTAAAGCTGGAGACTGTTACATTCGGCGCCTTTGCATCCGGATTGTAACGGGTCTCGTCCGGATTCACCGTCCAACTGCCGTTTTCATAATAAGCCTTATAAGTAGTACCCAGACTATAATAAACATCACGGCGCTGTGCCTTCAGCTCATTGATAGCACGCTGGGAATCATAATATGCCAAACGTACATAATCATACCAACGGTCGCCTTCGCAAGCCAGTTCCAGCCGGCGTTCCTTCCAGACGTCCTCCCAAGTAATGGAGGTTTTCGGAGTAACTCCCGGAATGGCACGGCCACGTACTGCATTGAAAGCATCCAGTGCACTCTGGTCTGTAGTAGAGGTAGCCAGTCCCATTTTCGCCTCGGCATATACCAGATAGATATCGGACAGGCGCAGGATATGGGTTGCCAGGCCGCTGTACATATTACCAGCCGATACGCCCAAGCCCAATACATGGTCATTATTGTTACCATAGAGATGCTTCACGTGATTGGCACCGGTAGGAGACTGGTAATCGCCATTAGGTCCTCCCTTACCATATTCGGCATCATAAATAAACCGCAGATAATCAAATCCGCCCTTGTCCTGCCAGAAATAATCGTATACATCACCTGCCATCATCATAGTAGCCTTACGACGGGTATCCGTATCCGAACGCGTCTCAGGACTTTCCAAAGCGGAAATTCCAAATGCATCCTGCAAATCAACCGACGGACCTGCATAGCCACCCCAGCAATCACCAAATTCATCGAATCCCACCATTGCCAAGTCCGACTGCAACGTATTCTGCTGTGTCCAGGGGTCACGTCCTGCCGACCAGTGCCAGGAGAAGAGACACTCTTCATTCTTGTTGTTTGCCAAACGGAAAACATCGGAATAGTTAGCCAGCAAGTTACGGCCGGAATTATTAATTACATCCTTGGAATATTCTGCCGCTTTCGCCAAATCATCCGCATTGCGGGTACCGGAAAGGCCACTCTTAGTCAGATACACCTTAGCCAAAAGACCTTCGGCACAATAGCGGTCAATACGTCCCGTTTCACCTCTGGCCGGAAGCAACTCCATAGCTTTCTCCAGAGTCATAATGATATATTCGTACACATCTGCTGCCTCCACTTTGAATTTGGAGTTATAATTACCGGAATTCAATTCGTCCGTATTATCATGGATAATGGGTACTGCGCCAAAACTACGTACCAAATAGAAGTAAGCCATGGCTTTCCATGCCAGACACTCGCCCATACACTGATTTTTCACTGCTTCTGACGCATTTGCCGTCTTCAAACGAGTATATACAGTATTGGCATGGCCAATCACTGCCCATAGAGAATAGGACATGTTCACAAGGTTTTCATCCGTACCATTCACCGTAAAATTCAAGTAAGGGCTGTTTCCCTCGTATACGTTTCCAGACAAGATTTCACCGACTTTAATAAAACCGCGCTGAAAGTCATACCAAGGTGAGTTATAAAGATAATTAACCCCCTGCACACATTGTTCGTCATTCTGATAGAAGTTCGATTCGTTATAATTGTCTTCGGTAGGACGGTTCAGGAAATCCTCGCATGAAACTGTTCCCATACCGAGTACAGCTGCAAACGCCCAATATTTAATATATCTGATTTTCATGTTTTCTTCAATTTAAAGTGTTAGAATGAAACGTTCAAGCCGAATGAATAAACTGTAGGAGACGGATAACGTCCGTTGTCCAAACCATAGACATTGACGCTTGAAGTGCTGGCACCAATTTCAGGGTCATAGCCGTCATAACCGGTAATGGTCAGCAGGTTCTGGATATTGGCATAGATACGCAAGTTGCTCAGTCCCAGTTTATCAATCGTCTTTTTCGGGAAAGTATATCCCAAAGAGATGTTCTTCAGACGGATATAAGAACCATCTTCAATATAACGGTCACTGATACGGTCGTTGTCATTCGGGTCATTGATAGTGGCGCGTGGAATGGAAGCTCCCGGGTTTGCCACCATGACGTTAGACACATCATTATACCACATCGTTCCATCTTCGTAGACCTTGTTCGGATTGATAGGAACAAGCTGTGCACGTCCGTTTACAGCATTCAGCTGGTTAGTCCAGGGAGAGTTCATATGTGTCAGCTTCATGGAAAGGTAGTTGTACACCTTGTTGCCATAGGAACCGTTGATGAAAACAGACAAGTCGAAGTTCTTGTAACGGAAAGTATTGGTCCAGCCAAAAGTAAACTTAGGCATCGGAGAACCGATATTGGTCTTGTCATAGTCGTCAATAACGCCATCGGGCACACCGTCAGGACCACTGATATCCTTATATTTCACATCACCCACCCATACGGTATTGGTACGGTCGAATACACCGTTTGCCGGGTACTTGGCAGGTTTCGGAGAAGTCTGAAGGTCCTCCAGGTCCTTGTAAACACCATCACAAACAAATCCATAGAAGTTATAAAGTGATTCGCCTACACTGGATACACTGACTACATCGGTCCACTGTCCGTAACCCACAATCTGCGCATTGGCTGTACCAGCCAATCCTTTCAGTTTGTTCTTGTTGAAAGAAATCTGGAAGTCAGAATCCCATTCAAACTTACCCGTAATAGGATGTGTGTTCAGAGAGATTTCAAAACCGGTATTCTCTATGTCACCATAGTTACCTTTCGGAGCAGCCAATGCAGAAGAGGCATTACCGGAAGTACCCATATAAGAAGGCAACTGCAACGGCATCAACATATCACTGGAAGTTTTCTTGTACCACTCTACCGTCAGGTTGATACGGTCGTGCAGGAATCCCAAATCCACACCGACGTTCCATTGCTCCTGGGACTCCCATTTGATGGAAGTATTCGGTATATTGGAGGGGCGATACCCCATACCCAGACCGGAAGGCATACGACTCATAGATGTACCCCAAGCATAACCACCGATGTTGGCATTACCAGTTTGTCCCCATCCCAGACGCAACTTACCGTTACTGATGACCTTCTTCAACGGTTCAAAGAACGTTTCGTTGGAAAAGCGCCAGGAAGTAGCCAATGAATGGAAGCCTGCCCAACGGTTCTCGGGACCGAAGTTTGAAGAGCCGTCATAACGATAGGTATAAGTACCCAGATAACGGTCGGCATAGTTATAAGTCAGACGTGTAAAGAAAGATGCCATAGACGAGCTTCCAAAACCTGCATTGATAGTCGGGGTTCCCGTACCCAAGGCAGGATTGTGCACTTCATCCGAAGGCAGACCGCTATTGAACACACTCGTGAAGTCATAGCTGGACTCCCAGCACTCCTGGCCCACCATGGCTGTATAATGATGCTTGTCGCCTATGTTTCCGGAATAGGTCACATAGTTCTTCAATTGCCAGAATGTACTGCTGTTCTTCTGGATATTGCTTTCATTACTGGAACGTACCCATCCACCCAAATCAACCATCGGCTTGTAGCGCTCACCTTTGCTGGAACTGATGTCATAACCCAATTCGGCATGCCATACCAGATTTTTAATCGGAGTAACCTCAAAGAAAATATTACCCGTCAGTTTCTGACGGTCCAGCAGAATGTCATCCATCATGGCAAGGGCAATCGGGTTAGGATTCGTGTAGCCTTCGCGAACAACGGTGGCATAGCTGCCATCCAGATTATAGATAGGTATATCAGGAAGAGTGGTCAACGAGTAGTTAATCAAACCTTCATCACTGTCTGCCAGTTTCAGGTCATCACCCGTTGCTGTATAGGTGGCGGTCAAACCGAGTTTCAACCACTTCTTCAGTTGGGCATCCAAGTTGGCACGGAAGCTGTAACGGTTAAAGTTTGAACCGATGATGGTACCGTCCTGATCCATATAGGAAGCTGATACGTAGTATTGTATCTTCTCTGTACCACCTTGTGCCGAAATCTGGTGCTGATGCTGCAAAGCAGTCTGGAAGATGGCGTCCTGCCAGTTTGTACCTACTCCCAGCAGAGAAGGATCGGCATAATAATTACTAGGGTCAGAGATTTCACCCATGTTTGCCAAATCATTATAATAAGTGGCATACTCACGCAGATTCATCATATCCAGACGCTTTGTCTGGCGTTGAACGGCAAACATACCGTCATAAGTAAACTTAGCCTCACCCGCCTTACCACGTTTGGTCGTAATCAAAACCACACCATTGGAACCTTGCGCACCGTAAATGGCGGTTGCCGAAGCATCTTTCAGAATTTCCATACTGACGATATCAGCAGGGTTGATGGTGGAAAGCGGAGAAATGGTGGAAACCGAGCCATTACCCAGTGCATCGCCCAAACCATAAGATGAACCGCTTTGTCCCTGACTCTGTACAATCACACCGTCAATTACATACAACGGCTCGGCATTAGCATTGATAGTGGCCTGACCACGTACGCGGATAGAGGAGGAAGAACCCGGAGCACCGGAAGTGCTGACTGCCGTCACACCGGCAGCACGCCCTTGAAGGGACTGGTCGAGATTGGTGATAATAGAACCCTTAATCTTGTCTTCACTCATGGAAACGGAAGCACCGGAAAGGTCGCTTTTCTTCATCGTACCGTACCCCACAACCACCACTTCGTCCAACATCTCGGAGTCTTCCTTCAGCGTGATGTTCACTGTTGTCTGGTTCGTTATCTTTATTTCCTGGCTGACATAGCCTATAAAGGAGACTACAATGGTAGCTCCCGGTTTCACATTCAAGGCAAAGTTACCGTCAATGTCGGTAATTACACCATTCGTTGTACCTTTTTCCAATACATTGGCACCGATAATAGGGCCCATAGCATCACTGACGACACCCGTAATTTTCTTTGTTTGCTGCACTGCCTCAACGGTATCCGTCGATGATACTGCGAAAAGCTGAGGAGCATAACCCAGACTGAACACCGAGCATATCCCCGCAAGCAGCGCTGTCTTTCTAAAATTCAAATTCATACTGTATTTCTTAGATTTAAAACAAACACAAAACCTCCCAAAAGAAGATTTTTTTAGTTAACAAAAATGAGACTGAGTCAAAAAGCCCTGATATACTATCACAGCCTTGACATTTAGGTTTACTTCCAAACAGTCCATGTCTTCATAGTTCCGTTTTTCCTTTTTTCCCATAGGCACAATTCTTTTTTTCTTAAATTATTAATGGTTAAATCATATTGCTTTTTCCCGAAAGGGTCATTTCTTCAGTTCGTCCCGTACCATTCTTCCCCATTCCTTCATATCTGCATCTTTCCAGTTTCCCTCGGAAGAAGCCGACGGATAGAACATGGAGCAAGTCTCATCCTTGTCAGACAAAGACCAGGCCACCCAGCTGATGGAATGCCGCTGCATCCAGTCCAGCCAATTCCCCCACTCTTCTTTACTGATGGGGCCGTCCCCACTTGCTTCCATACCGGCGCATTCGGAAACGAAAATCGGCAAGCCCTTGCCCAGAGCATAGTCGGCGCGGTCGCGCAGCCACTGTCCGTGGGTGTTGGCATAAAAGTGGAGTGTATACATTATATTGCTATATCCGGTAATAGGATCGTCCGCTGCCAAATGGATGTCCTGGTCCCAATGCGGACAACCAACGAGGATAACGGCATCCGGTTCTATGGCACGAATCGTCTTGATAACCTCCACAGAGTATGACTTCACCTGCTCCCAACTGTCTTCCACCGGTTCGTTGAAAACCTCATAGATGACATTAGGAACCCCTTTGTAACGGGTAGCCATTTGGGTGAAGAACTCCTTTGCTTCTTCCTGCCGCAGATTGTGGCTATGCCAGTCGATGATGACGTAAACGCCGTTCTCGATAGCAGCATCCACCACTTTCGTAACACACTCAATACCGAACTCGGGCTTGTTCACATAGCAGGCGCTATCCAAATCCACTCCCATAGAGGCCCGAAGCACTTGTGCGCCCCAGTCATTGACCAGATAAGCAACCGAAGAGGCATTGTAGAAACGGGGCCAGAACTGATGCCAGCCATAGCTGACACCGTGCAATACCACCGTGTCTCCTTCGGTATTCATCAACTGCGTACCATTGACCACCAATGCCGGTAGCGTTTCCTTTACATTTTCATTCTTCGACGGGTTTGTTCCACAACCAATGGTCATACCTAGGCAACAAACCGCCAACATAACTTTCCATATGCTTTTCATATCATACTTAGTATTTAGAGTAATAATCTTTCTTATATAACGGTACAAACGCTTTGTACACGCTTACATTCTAATTTTCAGGCAGGGATTACACGGAAAAGCACGGATAGGTTCAATTTTGCAGCTTCCGGTTTTCCGCTTTAATTATTTCAATAGTGCTGTCTGTGGCAAAGACAGAGTTCAGTCCTTGTTGTTCTTGAGCCGGGTCACCGGTATAGTCATCTCCCTTTTCCCAGAATACATGGTCGGGATTTTGTCCGGCAAAACCACCCCATGCCCAGAAGTTGCATCCGGCAAAGAGTCCGCCGCTCTCACGGTCCTGGCGGATGAGGTCGAATACATAACGGTAATATTCATCGCGGGCAGTGGTCGGTGCCTCTTTGGAAAAGCTGAAACCGTCACGGGGAAAACCGAACTCCTCCAAAACAATCGGCTTGCTGTACTTCCGAGCAATGACCATGTGGTCATCTATATACTTCTTAGTATTTTCCTTGGCACGCGGAAGAAGTTCCTTCAGGCTGTCCGCCTTCACCCAACTCCAGTTGTAAGGCCAGATGTGGATATTCAGATAATTGATGTTGGGGTCGGCATGAATCTTCTCGAAAAGATTCATATCCATTTCGCATCCCCACGAGCCCTCACTGCCGGAAGACACCATGTGGTTCGGGTCAAGTGACTTGATTTGTGCAGCCACATCGGCCATCCAGCGGGCAAACGGTTCCTTGTTCTCGTCAGAGAAAGCGCGAGGCTCGTTACCAATCTGCCAAGACATAATAGTGGGGTCATCCACATATTTTATCTGATTATACCTATTGGTGCGTGAAACAATATAATTGACATGATTGGCAAACAAGGCCTTCGCGCTGTCCGATTGGGGGAACTGCTTGACATACTCCATATAGGCGGGCCATCCGTCTACGGCAGGTACCACGGCATCACCGTGTCCGGACCATTGCAGGTAAACGGAATAGCCACCGCTCCATTCCCAGGAATTGTTCAAATAGAGGACAGCTGTCATATCACGTTCACGCAGTTCATTCATAAAATAATCCAATCCGGCTAAAATAGTATCATTATAGACGCCCGGTGCCACTTGTAAAGAGGGCTCTACCCGCGTCTTTATGCCATTTTCACCGTCAGCACCCACCAATACGCGCAGGTTGTTGATGCCAATACTTTTCAGAAAGTCCAGCTCCTTATGCAACCGTTCACGATTGCCGCCTTCACCTTCGGAACCAAGAATGGCACCGTACCAGAAATTGGCACCTACAAAATAATAGTGTTTTCCGTCGCGAACGAACTGTCCATCGGCATTGACCTTAATAAACGAATGCTCCGCAGGCTTAGGGGCACATGCCCCCAAAAGGAATAAAAGTACTGTCAGCAAAAGGAATTGTTTCTTCATATTATCAGTTTTTAAGCGATACACAAAGATACGCGGCTCATATCATAAAAAATGATACTATATTATCAGATTAATGTGCCAATGTGATTAATCACATTGGCACATTAAGTTGTCTCCGTATCCAGTCCAGCCATTCATCCCACTGTTCCTGATACCAGTAATGCCCGGTTTCCAGATAAGGATGCAGTTCCTTCGGAGAAGAAATCACATTGTAGGCTGCATACATGGAAGTGGGAGGACAGACCTCATCGTTATACCCCCAACTGAACCAACCGGGCACATTCAGCAGGCGGGCAAAGTTTGCCGTATCATAATAGCGCACCGTTTCAAGCTGCTTTTCATCGGGAGCACCGTAATAATAGAAATAATGGGGCCAGCCGCAAGCGCGCTTCTTGAAGAACGCTTCGTGGTCGCATAAGGCAGGATGAACAGCCGCCAGGAAAGTAACGCGCGAATCAAGAGCCGCCGTAATCACAGACAAGGCACCGCCCTGGCTGGAGCCCGTAACGCCCAGCGCCTTCCCGTTGTACTGCGGCAGCGAACAGATAAAATCCACAGCACGCAAAGCGCCTACCACCACACGGTTATAGTAAGAAGCATCCCGGCTGTCGCGGCCGAACGTCCAGTAATTGCTCAGCGCCCCACCTGCCAGCGCATCATATACAGACTGCTGCATCGTGACGGGAATGCCGTGGATACCCACCTCCAATGTAATTACCTTTCCAGGAGCCGTATACGTATCTCCCGCATAAGGGCGGACACCCGCACCGGGCACACGCAGCAAAGCCGGATACTTCCCTTCTTTCTTGGGAATACTGAGAATACCGTAAAAACGTCCTCCCCAGGCTTTTGTCTGGAAGCTGACCTGATATACATTATCCGTTTCCGTACAGCGTTCGGGAAGCAGCGTCATAAGGGGATTCAACGGAGTCTTGCGCGCCTCTTCCAAGGTCTTGGCCCAATAATCCTGAAAATCGGCAGGAAGTTTCGTCACGGGTTGCAGCTGCTCAGGAGCATAGGCCGATGTAGCCAGCCCTTCATAAGTCCGGCCGTCCACATGCGCCTTGACCTTGCAACGCAAGAAGCCTGCAGTCTTCATCGTGCCTTGCAACTTCAAGGTACCATCTTTCAGCACCATGTCTTTCTTTACTTCAGTAGGATACATCTCGGGGCCCAGTTCATAGTCAATCTTGACATCGGGCAAGAGGTTCTGTGCCTTCAGCACCCGGACGGTAAACGTACACTTCTCATTCAGACGATACACCCAATCGCTATGGTCGGGTGAAACGACTACACGGATTTCATTGCCACGTATCTGCGCCGTCACAGCACATACACACAGCAGACATAAAAATAAGGAAAAAACTCTTTTCATGATATCAGATATTAGTATTAATCATTGGTGCAAAAATAGGCACTTCCAATGAAGAATACCAATACTTTTTTATCATATCACCAGCTTCTTTTTCCGATAATTCTCACGGAATTCCTTCGGCGAGCATCCCTTCTTCCGCTTGAACATACGATTGAAATTGGACAGATTGTTGAAGCCGCAGTCATAGCACACCTCTGCAATGGTACGCGTGGAATCTACCAACATACGCGTGGCAAAGCCCAGACGGATATCAATAATGTAGTCGGAAAGCGTCTTGCCGGTGCGCAGGCGAAAGAAACGGCTGAAAGAGACCGGGGTCATGCCCACCATATCGGCCAATGAAGCCAACCGGATATCCTCCTGATAATGGGTGGAAATGTATTTCTGCACCTTCTGTACCCGGCGGCTGTCAGAGAAAGTCTCTATCTTGGCAAACGAAGAACTGGACAACACCCGAGCATTGTCATAGAGGGAAAGTTCGTAAAGGATACGGAGAAAGTTCATCACGGCATAAAAGCCCTGCTCCTCGGAAGCCAGCTTATCCAGCCAGTTGTACACCTTCATGATGGCCTGCATGGGGAAACTAAGTCCGCACTGTGCACGCTCCAGCATCCGGCGGATACTGTCGAACTGGTTCTTGTTGACAACGTTCCCGAAGAACAAGTCGGGAGAGAACTGGATGGTAATCTCCCGAATATCCCCGGAGGTACATTCATGTTGCTCCCATACATGCTCCAACTCCTTACCGGTTATCAGCACCAGGTCATAATCACCGATAATCTCGGCAGAATCGCCCACCACACGGCGTACGCCGGAAGCATGTTCCGTGAAGTTCAGTTCATACTCTGCGTGACAATGGATGGGGTAGGTAAATTCTGTTTTGCGACGATCGGCAATATAGAAACAGTCACGTTCCGACAGAGGGGTTATCTCCCTCATGATATAGTTCTGGTTTTCCATAGGCATTGGTTAAAAAAATATCATGCCACAAATATACTCATTCTTTTTAATCCCACAACAGTACCATTTGTTACATTTAGAGGTAATAATTGTTATATATGAGCAGATACCCGGGAAAGTCCCGCCCGGAAAAGCAAAACTTCCGTTCTTCTCCCCCTCAGGCTCTAATGTAAGGATGTATGAGATGCGCATCTCGTACACTTACACACTATAGTTTGAGGAAGAAAGAAGCGGAGATCCCTCTCCTGCCCCATAAACAAAAGAAAGGTCTCCGCTTCGCCGGATGATATGAATGATAAGTCGCTTACTTCTGCAGCTTCAAGACGCAGGAAGTTTCCGGCAGGTTTTCCGAAACGACCGTCATTGTGGCTTCTCCCACTTCGCCGGTACTTTGCAACAGCACCTGTGCAAGTCCATTGAATGCCTTTACCTGATAGGTGCGTGCATCAGCGTCGGCCGGACGTTCCGTAGCTCGATAAGCGGGGTCTCCATTCCCCACCCCAAGGATGCGTACCGGACCGGAGACGGTTATTGTCAAGTCGTTGCAGGCAGTAGGGACAAAACGTTTCTTTTTGTCCTGCAACTCAATATTACACACTGCCACATCCCGATTGTCTGCCTGAATGACGGGACGGTCTGCCGTCAGGGAGATACGGGCAGGAGCACCGGTAGTCTCCACAGTACGGGCCAATATTTTTTTGCCGTTCTTATAGCCTACAGCCTTCACTGCACCGGGCTGGAAAACGGCTTTCCAGGAAAGATGGCCGTTTCGGGGCATCGGTTTGCGCTCCAGTTTCTTGCCGTTCACAGTCAGTTCCACTTCATCGCAGTTGCTGTATACCCAAATATCGATGCTATCACCTTCGTGACCTTGCAGATTCCAGTGAGGAAGGATGTGCAGCACCGGCTCATCCGTCCACCAGGACTTCAGATACCAGGCTTCGTCCTTGGGAAAACCGCAGTAGTCCAGAATGCCGAATTGTGAACCCGTAGCCGGGAACTTCATGGGGTTGGGCTCGCCGCGGTAGTCGAAACCCGTCCAATAGAAAAGACCTGCCAGGTAGGGGCGTTCGTCATAGAATTTCCAGCCACGCTCGATGCAGTTCAGCAGGCTGTCAGGTCCGTTCGGCTTGCGGTTGTGCGCCACCATGTGGCCTTTGTCGTGGGCATCGAAGTAGATGCCGCGCGTACCACAGCCCGTAGTCTCTTCCGAACCGAGCGCACGGCGGCCGGGATAATCCTTGCGGTGCTGCTCCACAGGGTTCTGAAGGATGTAGTTATAACCGGCCACGTCTGCGGGAATCAAGATGGCAGGGCCACTGCTCGAAGCAACGGTCATGAGGCGCGTAGGGTCGAAACGGTGGCAATATTCGCGCATCGTGGCAGCAATGCGTGTACCGCTTTCTTTCCACTCGATGCCCCACTCCTCGTTGCCTACGCTCCAAAGGATGATGCACGGATGGTTGCGGTCGCGGTCTATCATACGTTTCAGCAGGCGGGTATGTTCCTCGTTGACGCCCGTCAGACGGTTTTCCTCTATCACAAGAATGCCGAGGCTGTCGCAGGCATCGAGCATTTCGGGAGTCATCGGGTTATGGGAAGAACGGCAGGCATTGCAGCCGAACTTCTTCAGTTCCTTCAGTCGGTACACTTGCAGGGCATCGGGAATGCCGGCACCTACTCCGGAGTGGTCTTGGTGCATGTTCACACCTTTCAGTTTCAGAGGCTGTCCGTTCAGGAGGAAGCCCTTGTCGGCATCGAAGCGGATGTCGCGAATACCAATCGGGGGGGCCACCACGTCCACCTGCCTACCGTTTTGCCAGACGCTGGTTTCCATTTTATAAAGGTAAGGATGTTCTGTACTCCATAGCTGGGGATTCAGCACTTTGGTACGCACCTTTACGCTACGCGTTTCTTGCGGCAGCAGGGTTATCTCTTCCGCCTCGTCCTCCATCTGCACTTGTCCGTCGGCATCAAGCAGACGGCACCATACTTTGCCGGAAACGGGGTCTTTTCCCGAATTCTTCATCTGCACTTCGGTCACCAGCACAGCCTTGTCGAAAGGAGCTTCCAGCGTGGAAGATACAAATACGCCGAAAGGAGCTACATGCAACGGCGCCGTCTTGTTCAGCCATACATGGCGGTAGATGCCCGCACCCTCGTAAAACCAGCCCTCCTCGAGCGTGGCATCCGCACGGACGCAGATAAGATTCTCTTCTCCGTAATTCAGGTATTCCGTAATGTCGTATACCTGCGTGGCATAGCCGCTGGGTTCGTGTCCCAGGTAGAAACCGTTTATCCAGATACGGGCATCACGGAAGATACCGTCGAACTGAAGATAAAGATGCTTGCCGAGGTCCTCTTGCGGAACAGTGATACTTTTCCGATACCATCCCACAGAGTTTTCGGGGAATTTATAGCCGACGGCTTTATAACCATGACTGTGGCTCGCCTCTTTGGCATAAGGCAAATCAACCACCCAGTCATGCGGAAGGTTGACCGTCTTCCAGTCCACGCCCCACTTCTCCGGATTGAACTTGGGGGAGTAAGGACCCTCGTTATGGATAGAGGCTGCCTTGGTCAGATAGTTGAAGTACTCCGTTCCGCAGCCGAAGTCTTTCTCCGGTGAGGAAGCATTGCCAAAAGCAAACTGCCAGCCGTCGTCCAGCAAAATACGTTCGCGGACGGATTGGGCAGAAAGAGAAAAGGTAATTCCAAGAAGGAACAGAAATGCGAATAAGTGTTTCATATCGGTTAATCATAAAATGTGTTTACAAAGATAGAGCGAAAAAGATTCGTGCGGTGATACTTTTGTATCATTTTCCGGTACTTCATGTTTCCGAGGGGAAAAAACACGCCGGGCAAACAAGGGTGATAGGAGAAAAGTTTTTAAATTTGAAGCGTGCTTCCGGGAAAATGGCCGGATGGCACAACTAATGAAGAATGTATCAAACTAAATACAAGAAATAATATGCAAGACAAAAGATTCGGATATTTCGATGACGACAACCGCGAATACGTCATTACCGACCCCAAGACACCTTGGCCATGGATTAACTACCTGGGCAATGAAGATTTCTTCTCACTCATCTCCAATACTGCCGGAGGCTATTCCTTCTACAAGGACGCCAAGTTCCGCCGCATCACCCGCTACCGCTACAACAACGTGCCGATGGACAACGGGGGACGCTACTTCTACATCAATGAAGGCGGCAACGTATGGTCTCCCACCTGGAAGCCCTGCAAGACTGCACTCGACAGTTACGAGTGTCGCCACGGCATGAGCTACACCCGCATCACCGGATCCAAAGACGGCATCGAAGCCAGCCTGCTCTTCTTCGTCCCACTGAAGACCTGGGGAGAGGTGCAGAAGCTGACCTTGCGGAATACTTCTGCCAAAGTGAGAAAACTCAAACTATTCTCCTTTGCCGAATGGTGCTTGTGGAATGCCGCTACGGACATGGAGAACTTCCAGCGTAACTTCTCCACGGGAGAGGTGGAAGTGGACGGGTCTGTCATCTACCACAAGACGGAATACAAGGAACGCCGCAATCACTACGCCTTCTACAGTGTCAATACACCCGTAGACGGTTTCGATACCGACCGCGAAACATTCGTGGGACTCTACAACGAGTTTGCCGACCCGGAACGGGTAGTAGAAGGCAGACCGGGCAACAGCATTGCCCACGGTTGGAGTCCCATCGCCTCGCACTATCTGGAAGTAGAACTGCAACCCGGCGAAAGCCGCGACTTCATCTTCCTGCTGGGCTATGTGGAAAACAAGCAGGAGGCAAAGTTCGAGGAACGTGAAGAATCTCTGCATGAAGCGTTCAAGCAGAGTGTACCCTCTTCACCTATTATAAATAAGGTAAAGGCTAAGGCGATGATTTCGGCCTTCGACACTACCGCCAAAGTAGATGCTGCCTTTGCCGAACTGAAAGCCTACTGGGACCGCCTGCTGGACATCTACGTCGTGAAGACCGACGAAGAAAAGTTGGACCGCATGGTGAACATCTGGAACCAGTATCAGTGTATGATTACCTTCAACATGTCCCGTTCCGCCTCTCTCTTCGAGAGCGGCATCGGTCGTGGAATGGGTTTCCGCGACTCCAACCAGGACCTCGTGGGCTTCGTGCATCAGATACCGGAACGAGCCCGCGAACGAATCATCGACATAGCTTCTACCCAATTCCCCGACGGAGGATGCTACCACCAATACCAACCGCTGACCAAACGCGGCAACAACGACATCGGCGGCGGCTTCAACGATGACCCCATGTGGCTTATCTTCGGTACGGTGGCATACATCAAGGAATCGGGAGACTTCAGTATCCTGGATGAGCCCGTCCCCTTCGACAACAAAGAAGGTTCGGAAGTGTCTCTGTTCGAGCACCTGCGCGTCTCCTTCAACCACGTCATCGAGAACCTCGGCCCCCACATGTTGCCCCTCATCGGCCGTGCCGACTGGAACGACTGCCTGAACCTGAACTGCTTCTCCTGGGATCCGAATGAATCCTTCCAGACCACGGAAAACCAGACGGAAGGCAGCCAGGCAGAATCGCTGATGATTGCCGGCTTGTTCGTGGTATGCGGACGCGACTACGTGGAGCTGTGCCGCCGCCTGGGTAAAGACGACGAAGCAAACAGAGCGCAAACCTACATAGACAATATGGTGGAAGCCGTGAAAAAACACGGCTGGGACGGAGACTGGTATCTGCGCGCCTACGATTACTTCGGCCACAAGGTAGGCTCCAAAGAGAACGAAGAAGGACAAATCTTCATCGAATCGCAAGGCTGGTGCACCATGGCAGGCATCGGACTGGAAGAAGGCATGGTAAAAAAAGCGCTGGACTCCGTAAAGGAACGCCTGGACTGCGAGCACGGTATTGTACTCAACAATCCACCCTTCACCCGCTATGTTGTGGAGTATGGAGAAATCTCCACCTATCCCGCCGGCTACAAGGAGAACGCAGGTATCTTCTGCCACAACAACCCGTGGGTCATCATCGGAGAAACCGTACTGGGACGGGGTGACCGTTCCTGGGAGTATTTCCGCAAGATATGCCCGTCGTACACCGAAGAGCACAGTGCCCTGCATAAAGTAGAACCTTACGTATGCTGCCAGATGGTGGCCGGCAAGGACGCCGCCCGCCCCGGTGAAGGCAAGAACAGCTGGCTGACGGGAACGGCTGCCTGGATGTGGTATGCCATCACGCAATTCATACTCGGCATCAAGCCTTCGTATGAAGGTCTGGAAATCAATCCTTGTATCCCGGCAGGCTGGAAAGGCTTCAACGTGAAGCGTAGGTTCCGCGGGGCAGAATATCATATTACCGTGAAGAATCCCGATGGTGTGTGCAAAGGCATCAAGTCCGTCACAGTAGACGGCCAGCCGATAGAAGGCAATGTGGTGAACCATCTGCCGGGCACGCATACAGTAGAAGTAATAATGGGGTAACCCACAAAATACAATATCATGATAAACCCTATTTATTCTCCAGCGCCCGAACGCTATGACAACGGCATGAAATTCCGCCGTTGCGGGCAAAGCGGCATCTTGCTGCCGGAAATATCACTCGGATTGTGGCACAACTTCGGCGACGTGAACACATTTGCCAATTCCCAGGTCATGGCGCACTATGCCTTCGACCGTGGAATCACGCATTTCGACCTCGCCAACAATTACGGTCCTTCCTACGGTTCCGCCGAAGAGACTTTCGGAATGATTATGAAGAAATCCTTCATGCCCTATCGGGACGAACTATTCATCTCCACCAAGGCCGGACACGACATGTGGCCCGGCCCCTACGGGGAGTGGGGCTCACGCAAGTACCTGATGAGCAGCCTCAACCAAAGTCTGAAACGGATGAACCTGGAGTATGTGGACATCTTCTACTCCCACCGCTACGACCCGGATACTCCGCTTGAAGAGACCCTGCAAGCACTGGTTGATATCGTACGGCAAGGCAAAGCACTCTATGTAGGAATCTCCAAATATCCCAAAGAGGCGGCCGAGTTTGCCTACAAATACCTGGAAGAACGGGATGTACACTGCCTGCTCTATCAAGGCAGATACAATCTCTTCAACCGCGAACCGGAAGAAGAAGGTATCCTGCAGCAAGCCAAAGGGAACGGAACCGGCTTCATCGCCTTCTCCCCGCTGGCGCAGGGCCTGCTGACCAACCGCTACCTGAATGGTATTCCCGAAGATTCGCGCATGGCAAAGGGGGCTTTCCTGAAGAAAGAAGCACTGACCGACGAGACGCTGCAAAAAATCAAGGCACTCAACGAAGTTGCTGCCTCACGCGGGCAAACCCTTGCCGAGATGTCACTTGCCTGGCTGTTGAAGGACGACCTGGTGACAAGCGTCATCATCGGAGCGAGCTCCGTTGCCCAACTGGCAGATAACTTGAAAGCGACTGAAAATACAGACTTCTCTGCCGAGGAACTGGAGAAGATAAAGAAAATCATTCAAAAATAAATCAACATGAAAAGCCTCCTTATTCAAACCTTTTGTTTATTATTCCTTTGCTTGGGCACGGTCCGTGCACAGCAATACCAACTTGCATCACCCAACGGAAAACTATCCGTTACGGTAGATGCCGGAGAAGCCCTCACCTGGCAGATAGCACACGACGGAACCACGGTGCTGCAACCCTCTGCCATCGCCCTGCAAGGCAGAGATGAAAAATCAGCCAAGAAAGCAATAACTTTCGGTAAAAATGTAAAAGTAATCCGTGCAGAACGCAAGTCCGTGGAGTCCTCCTTCCCCACTCCCCTCTACAAAAAGGCAAGTGTGGAGGATGTCTACAACCAGCTGACACTGAAATGCCGCGGAGGCTACAGCGTACAGTTCCGCGCATACGATGACGGCGCTGCCTACCGCTTCATTTCCGAACAGAACAAGCCGTTTATCGTCCTCAACGAAACTGCGGACTTCAATTTCGACAAGGATTACCAGGCATTTGTACCTTACATAAACGACAACCGCAACGGTGAGCGCTATTGCTTCTCTTTCGAGTCTTACTACGACGAAGCCCCGTTGTCCAAAATGCACACCGACTCACTCTCCATCACCCCACTGATGGTTTGCCTGGACGGAGGAAAGAAAGCCGTTATCATGGAAGCCGGATTGGAAAACTATCCCGGCATGTTCCTCACTGCAAATCCCCAGACACGTCAAGGAGTGCAGGCAGCATTTGCCCCCTATCCGCTGGAAGAAACAATCGGCGGACACAACCGGCTGAACCTGATACCGACCAAGCGTGCAGACTACATCGCCCGTTGTGCCAAGCAGGAGCTCCCCTGGCGTGTGGTGCTCGTCACCGAAAAGGACACGCAGCTTGCCGACAATGACATGGCACAGCGTCTTGCCCCCGCCTGCCGCATCAAAGACATTTCCTGGATTAAACCCGGCAAAGTGGCTTGGGACTGGTGGAACACCTGCAACTTGACTGGCGTAGACTTCAAAGCCGGCATGAACACCCCGACTTATAAGGCATTCATCGACTTTGCCGCCGACAACAACCTGGAATATATCATCATCGATGACGGCTGGAGCGGAAACGAATCCTTATTGAAAGACCTGAATCCGGATATCGACTTAAAGGAACTGGTAGCCTACGGAAACCAGAAGGGCGTCGGCATCATTCTCTGGGCAAGCTGGCGAAACTCTGCCAAAGATACGGAAGCTGCATTCAGCCACTATGCACAGATGGGTATCAAAGGCTTCAAGATAGACTTCTTCGACCGTGACGACCAGCCACTGGTACAGTCTGTAGAACGTATTGTAGCCTGCGCCGCCGAGCACCGCCTGGTATTGGACCTGCATGGCCTCAAGCCATACGGTATACAGCGCACCTATCCCAACGTCCTGAACTTTGAAGGTGTAAAGGGATTGGAGAACGCCAAATGGGAACCGATAGTGAACGGAGCCCCCCTCCACAACTTCCCACGCTATGACGTGACTGCTCCCTACCTGCGTATGCTTATAGGCCCGATGGACTACACACCGGGAGCCACAATGAACGCAACCCGCGAAACCTTCCGTGCCGTCAACGACCATCCGATGAGCCAGGGTACGCGCGTCCACCAGATGGCGATGTACACCCTCTTCGAAGCCCCGCTGCAAATGCTTGCCGACAGCCCCAGCAAATATATGAAGGAGCAGGAATGCACGGACTTCATTGCCAAAGTGCCTACCGTTTTCGACGAGACCGTGGCACTGGACGGTGAAGTAGGCGAATACCTTACACTGGCACGCCGCAAGGGAGACGTCTGGTACATCGCCTCTATGACCGACTGGACACCACGCGACTGTACCATCGACCTTTCCTTCCTCGGAGAAGGAAGTTACGAAGCCGAAATCTTTTCCGACGGCATCAATGCCGACCGGGAAGCAACCGACTACAAGAAAGAAGTACGCACCGTGACCTCGGGGGACAAGCTGAACATACACATGGCACCCGGAGGAGGATGGACAGCACGGATATGGAAAAGATGATAGGGTGATAAAGTAATGACATGATAAGTGCAATAGGGTGACAGTTACGTTAAAAGTGCTGTCACCCTATTCCTTTATCACTTTTAACATACCTCTACGTGAACCTTTTATATCCTATCTTGTTTTTTCTCACAAAAGCCTAAGGTACCATAGGGCAGGAATTTATATTAAACCTAAACAATTATAAAAGTATGAAGAAATTTATTCCCCTATTATTAGCGGTCTTTGCAGTGACGCTTGCATCTTGCGAAAAAGACCCTGACATGGATAAGCTGGACAATAATTATCTGGTTTATACCAACTATGACAAGAAGGCGGATTTCAAAACCTTCGAAACTTATTACTTGCCGGACAGCATTCTGGTCATCGGTGATAAGGAAAACGCCGAATACTGGAAAGATGAGAATGCCCAGGAAATTCTCAGCGCTTATGTTGCTAACATGAACAGCCGCGGCTACATCCGTGTGGATGACCGGGAAGAAGCCGACCTTGGCTTGCAGGTAAGCTATGTCAGAAGTACCTATTACTTCACCGACTACGGACGTCCCGAATGGTGGTGGAACTATCCTGGCTACTGGGATGCTCCTTACTGGGGCAACTGGGGCGGATGGTATTATCCCTATGCCGTGAACTATTCCTACAGCACCGGTTCCTTTATCAGCGAATTGTTGAATCTGGAGGCACCGCAAGGCCAGAGCGAGAAACTTCCTGTTCTGTGGACCAGCTATATGAGCGGCTTGCTGAGTGGTTCTACTTCTGTCAATACCAAACTTGCCGTGCAAGGTGTGAACCAAGCTTTCACTCAATCAACTTACCTGACTAACAAGTAGTGACAAGCTACGAGCTATAAGTGACAAATGACGGGTTACCCAATATTAAGGTAACAAGAATAATACGGCAGCATCCTTTCCGGACTGGGAAGTTGCCATTGAACCAAAAAACAAGAACAAAGTATGAAAACAATAAAATATCTTTCCTTGAGAGTATTTGCGGTTGCCGCTCTTGCTCTCGTCTTCGCCCTACCGACGAAGGCACAGATGACCGATAACGGTTATGCCAATATCGACTGGCAATATAACTTTCCTCTCAGCAACAACTTCGCCGACAAATCAAGCGGCTGGGGTATGAATTTTGAAGGCGGTTACTTCCTGACAGACAATTTTGCATTGGGAGCTTTCTTGAACTACCATAGCAACCATGAGTATTTCGGTCGCCAGACACTTCCCGTAGGCGAAGGCGGCAGTCTGAATACCGACCAGCAGCACACTGCATTCCAGTTGCCTTTCGGTCTGGCCTCCCGCTATGTATGGAACCGTGGAGGTGCATTCCAGCCGTATGCCGGTGTAAAACTGGGTGCTGAATATGCACAGTTGAAGTCAACTTTCAACGTATTCGAAGCCAACAAAGATACATGGGGTTTCTATGTATCTCCTGAAATTGGTTTCAATGTGTATCCTTGGGCTTATGGACCGGGCTTGCATTTCGCAGCCTATTACAGCTACGGCACGAACAAAGGTGACCTCTTTACGTACAGCGTAGACGGTTTGAGCAATTTCGGTCTGCGCGTAGGTATTGCGTTCTGATAAGACACACACTTAAAGCTTAACAGATAGAATTTAATTGTTTCAAAATTGAAGAAGAAAAGAGCCTTTCCTGCGTGAGCAAGGGAGGCTCTTTTTAATTCTACCAGTTATTTTTTTCCTCCCAGCATCGCCTTATATACAGCTTCCTGAATCCTCGTCCTTATATCCAGCCTCATCAACTTGTTATTCCACACATCCGGATAGGTGCGGTTGCTCAAAAAGACATAAACCAAGCCGTTCTCCGGGTCTGTCCAGGCGCAAGTACCCGTGAAACCGGTATGACCGTAGACAGAAGCAGGGGCAGACTCTGCGCAGGGACTCTTCTGGGGATTACGCCGGTCGGGCTTATCAAATCCCAGCCCCCGGCGGCTTATCCTTGAGACGGTGGTAGTAAATACCCTGCAGGTCTCCTTGCTCAAATAGCGCTTACCGTCCAGTTCACCCCCATTCAGCAACATCTGATAGACTTTTGCTACTTCTTCGGCAGTGGAGAACAGCCCGGCATTACCGGAAACGCCACCCTGAAAAGCTGCGGATTCATCATGTACAAATCCTTGCAAGGTAGTCTTACGCAAGAAAGGATCTGTTGATGAAGGTACAATATCTTCCTTCTTCAAGAAGCGCAGAGGAAGATACCCCGTACGCTCCAATCCCATCGGAGTATAGAATTCCTTGGCCAGATATTCGTCCATAGACATGCCGGTGCGCGCCTCGACCAACTGCTGCAACAAGATAAAGCCCACACAACTATAACGGTAACGTTTATCTCTAAGCGGAGTATCCACAATCTTCTGCAAGTACTCCTGCTTGAAAGAACGGTTCAGCCAAAGGCTGTCGGACACTTGCATCGTATATTCCGGTGTCTGCACCTTCGACGTCAGTCCCTGACGGAAGCGGAACTTAGGGTTCGCCCAAGTCTGCCGTCCGATGCGTGCGGAATGCCGGGCATCGGGACGTGCCTTGAACAAAGTGCCGGTGTAGCTCTCTTCATCAATCGCTTCCTGATAGAATAGCAAGGTAGAAGGTAGACCGGATTCATGCATCAGCAGTTCGCGTACCGTAATATTCTTCTTGTCCGTATCCTGTAGGAAAGGCAGATAATCCGACACCCGGTCTGTAAGATTGAGGCGTCCGCCATCGTACAACTTCATCACAGCAAGCAGCGTGGCTGTGGTCTTTGTCAGCGAAGCGATGTCGTATACATCCGTCTTCTTTACGGGAAGCGCCTTGCTTCCGGCCTCGTTCCAGACGTGGGTACCGAAAGCTTTATTATACATCTCCCTACCATCCTTCAGCACCACCACCTGGCAGCCGGGGTAAGCCCCTTCACGAATGCCTTCTTCAGCTATCTTGTCTATTTCAGCCAGCAGACGGGAATTCATACCATGCTCTTCGGGTACAAAGCGGGGGGCGCTTTGAGGAGTCAGCGTCACTCCCGCACCGGCAGCAAACCGACTACCGATACTGGCAGACAAGCGTCCCTCTGAACAAGCGCTGCCATAAACAATCCGGGCAACCTGCCGCTGTACCTCCTCGTTGGAAGAGTGTGCCAAAATCACCGCTTCAGCAGCAGCGTCCCCTTGTTTTATCTGCAATACCTGCTTGCCAGGAATAAAGAACAGATAAACCACCGGTACGTCAGGAGCGAACTTTGCAAAGAAATTCTGATAGGGCGTCAAACGGTGTTCGGTGACACAGACCAGAATACGTTTGTACTTGGCCAGCGCATTTCTCAAACGGTTCCCGTCAGCCTCCGGCAGATTCTTGCCCAAACGGAACTCCACAGGACGGGTATACTGCGACAGTTCCTTGAGGAACGGCTGGATTTCCTGCGCTTCTCCCACATTGAGCACGGCAACTTCACCGATGGAAGGGTCCAGCGGAAGTACCTCGTCCCGGTTATCCAGCACAGTGATGGCCGCCAAGTTCAGCCGGCGCATCAAATCACGCGTTTTCGGAGTATTGATGCGGGTCCCCAAACCTGAAAGCTGCACATGGGGTTTCTTTTCCAACCCAAGGGCATATTTATATTTCAGTACTTTACGGCATTTCGCCTCTATCTCTTTCTCTGTCAGCTCCCCTTTTTTCACAGCGGCAAGCACAGCCTCCACTTCTTCCTTAATACGCCGGGGGACAAGCAGCAAATCATTGCCGGCTTTCAGCGCCTGCAAACAGATGCTTTCATTGCCCGATACCCCTTTCATGGCAAGGGCATCTGTAAAGACAAGCCCCTGAAAGCCGAGGTCATTCACCAACAGACCGGAAACTACCTTACGCGAAAGCGAAGACGGGAGCCCCTTTTGCGGCTCTATGGTAGGCACCTCCAAGTGCCCCACCATCATTCCTCCCAATCCGGCACGAATGGCTTTTCTGAAAGGATAAAGCTCTATACTGTCCAGACGGGCACGGGTAAAAGGCAGCACGGGCAACGCCTTATGAGAATCCACATCCGTATCCCCATGCCCCGGAAAGTGCTTGCTGACAGAAAGCACACCACCATCCTCCAACCCTTTGGAGTAGGCAACAACCTTGTTCGCCACATTGAACGGACTTTCACCGAAGGAACGGGTATTGATAACCGGATTCTTGGGATTGATATTCACATCCGCTACAGGAGCAAAATTCACTTGCACCCCCAGTTCACGGCATTGGCGGGCCACCTCGCGCCCATATTCATAAATCAGTGTATCGTTCTGTATGCAGCCCAGCACCATGTTTCGCGGAAAGTTCGGAGTACCGCGGAGGCGCATAGCCAGCCCCCATTCACCGTCAAAGGTAATCATCAGCGGAACTTCCGCCATCCGCTGCGCCTCATTGGTCAACATCACCTGGTTCTGCATCAATCCGCCGGAGAATAACAGACCGCCTACCTTATAGTCCTCCACCACCTTACGTAGCAGTTCCTTGTTGGCCTTGTCCTGCTGGGGGGCAATCGTATAGATGAACAGTTGTCCGATGCGTTCTTTCAGAGTCAGACGCTGCATGACGGAATCCACCCACTGCCTGCACCGCACGTCACTGTTCAAGAGACGTACAAGCGAAGGGTCGTTCGGCGGCACCGGAGTAAACGGCATCGGGCCAAGCTGCGCTTTCAGAAGCGGACAAAGACAACACAATATAGTGATATAGGCAAGCAGGTATATTCTCTTCATTCCTTATAGATAGATTGTTTTTAGGGGATTTGCGGAATAATACTTTTATAAATCAATTCCTGGATATCTCTTCTTATATTCATGTCACCCAGTTTCGTGTTCCATACATTGGGGCACAAGCGGTTGCTGAGGAATACATACACTGTCTTGTTTTCCGGGTCCACCCAAGCACAAGTACCGGTAAATCCGGTATGTCCATATACCGCTTCCGGAGCGGAAGGAGCACAAGGGCTGCGCTTCACAATGGATACATCCGGCTTGTCGAATCCCAGACCGCGACGGCTGATGGCAGATTTCTCCGTCGTAAACAAACGGCAGGTTGCCTCACTCAAGAAACGCTTGCCATTGAATTCACCGCCGTTCAGCAACATTTGATAAACCTTTGCCACCTCTTCGGCCGTAGAGAAAAGTCCTGCATTACCGGACACCCCACCCATGCAGGCAGCAGTCTCGTCATGCACATATCCGCATATATCCTGGCGACGCAGGAAGTCATTGGATGCCGTGGGCATGATTTCCGCTTTGGTGAACTTCGTCAAAGGCAGAAACATAGTACGTTGCAATCCCATCGGGGCATAGAACTCACGGGCAAGGTACAAATCCATCGGCAGCTCCGTCACCTTCTCCACTACCTGCTGCAACAGCACGAAGCCGAGGTCGCTGTAAACATAACGTTTGCCATCCAACTCGCACTTGGCTATTCGCTGAAGGATAGAATTCTTGAAACTCTTGTTCAGCCACATGCCATCTGCCATGTGCAGAGTATAGGCCGGTGTATTCTTGTCGGACACCATCCCTTTCCGGAACTTAAAATCGGAACAATAATAGCTATGCTCGCTTACCTGCGTACGATGCCACTCGTCCACCCAACTCTGGGAGTACGGACCGTGTACCGAATTCGGGTCTATGATGTCCAGGTAGAAGCGGATATAGGGAGGAAGCCCCGATTCGTGGAACAAAAGTTCGCGGATGGTAATGTTCCGCTTGTTGCCATTGCGCAAGAAGGGCAGATAAGCGGAAACCTTGTCATCCAGTTTTATCTTGCCCTCATCATACAGTTTCATGACGGCAAGCAACGTAGCCGTAGTCTTGGTCAGCGAAGCCAAATCAAAAAGGTCCGAAGAACGGACAGTAGTGGTATCCTTATCAGAGTGGGTTCCGAAGCCTTTGTCATATACCGGCAGTCCGTCTTTCCACACCAGCACGCGGCAACCGGGATAAGCTCCCGCTTCCAGTCCCTTCCGGGCAACGGCATCGATACTTTGCAGCACATACGATTTCATGCCGTAATCTTCCGGAACAGTCTTCCCCGGTTTCATGCCCGGCTCAATCATACAGCCCGTTCCCGCCGGAAACAGTTTACCGATACTCATCGACATTCTGCCACTGGCCGGCTTTTTGGCAAAAAGAACATCAGCCACGTATTGCTGCAAATCCGTCTCTGCCGAATGTGCCAGCACCACAGCGCTAGATTTGGCAAGTGCGGGCATCAGAGGTTGCAATGTACGGTAAGAGGTAAAAAAAGTATAGACCAGCGGAGCACGCAGGTTCAAGCCTTCCAGAAAGGCCACATCACGGTCGCTGACATAAGCCGAACCGGTGATGCTGATAACCACGCGACGGAAAGCAGCCAACTGCCCCTGCACTTCCTGCCAGAGAGCCTCATCGGCATTCCAAGGCAAGTGGAAATGGCTGATGCCTGCATTCTTTTTCATAGCTTCCACAAAGGGAGCATCCGCCTCCTTCTCTCCGATGCTGAGCACGGCAATATCACCTTCCACCGGTGCCAGCGGGAGGACATCGAAATAATTGTTCAATACAGTCACTGCCGAACGGCGCAACTTGGCAGCCAACGCCTGCGCTTCCTCCGTATTGATGCGATAGCTCATTCCGCTGACCCGAAGTTGCGGCTGGCGGTTTCTCAAACCAAGCATATACTTGTACATCAATACCTTGCGGCACTTGGCATCAAGTTCGTCCTTACTCAGTTGTCCCGACTCCACTGCATCTACCAGCTCCTGCACCGCATTCTTCGTATTGAACTGTACCAGCACCATATCATTTCCCGCCAGCAGCGCTTTGGTAGTTACCTGCGGAATGGCAGACACACCCTTCATGTCCAAGGCATCGGTAAACACCAGCCCTTTAAAGCCGAGTTCATCCTTCAACAACCCGGTCACCACATTCCGCGACAAGGAAGAAGGAGTCACCCCGTCCGGGTCCAGCGCCTGCACTTGCAGATGGCCTACCATGACACCCCCCAATCCGGCACGTACCATTTCCTTGAAGGGATAAAGTTCCACACTGTCCAGGCGTGCACGGTCGTAGTGCAAGGCAGGAAGCGCCTTATGAGAATCCACATCCGTATCGCCATGCCCGGGGAAATGCTTGCAAACGGAAAGTATGCCCCCGCTTTCGAGCCCACGGCTGTATGCCACCACCTTTTCCGCCACCCGCTGCGGGTTCTCGCCAAAGGAGCGTACGTGTATCACCGGGTTCAGCGGATTCGTATTGACATCCGCATCGGGTGCAAAATTGACGTGTACCCCCAATTCGCGGAACTGGCGGGCCACCTCACGTCCATATTCTTCAATCAGGCCATTGTCCTCGATACATCCCAAGGCGGCATTACGGGGATAGTCCGGAGCGCCTTTCAGCCTCATTGACAGTCCCCACTCTCCATCGAAAGTAACCATAACGGGAATCTTGGCATCCTTCCGGGCCATATTGGTCAAGATAGCCTGCTCTTCCGGAGTACCTTCGGAAAACAGCAAGCCACCGACCTTGTATTTCTTTACCAGCTCGCGCATCTGCTTTTTCGTGGCCTTGTCTGCTCTGGCCGGAATGGTGGCAACGATGAGCTGCCCCACTTTTTCGTGTACATTCAGGCCTGACAACACGGAGTCCACCCATTGCCGGCACCGGTTGTCTGCAGCCGAAGGAAGAAACGGGCCTCCCGTCTGGGCGTGAAGTGAAGATAATCCCAATATAAACAATCCTGCAACCCATAAAAGGAGGGTGAGTCTTTTCATCATGCTATTTTTCAGTTAAAGTAAGTACCATTTCTCCTACGTAGATGCCACTCTTTCCGGTGTGCAGCACGGGAACGCTCTTGCCGTCCGCATTCAGATAAACGGCAGGCTTTTCCATAAAAGTATGCGAATGTCCTCCCAAAATGACATCAATGCCACGCGTCTTGCCTACCAGGTTCTCGTCGGAAGCGCCTTCGGGATTTGCACTGCGGATACCCAAATGAGACATGCAAATCACAACCTCGCAATTCTCCTTCTCCCTGAGAAGGTCTGTCATTTCTTGGGCCACCTTTATCGGATCGTTGTAGACAATGCCTATGCATTTATCCGCCTGCACCAGCCCTTCCATCTTGGGGGCCAGGCCGAAGATTCCGATTTTCACCCCTTCGCGCACCAAGGTGATATAAGGCTTCACCAGTCCTTCGAGTACCGTACCCGTCACGTCATAATTGGAACAGACCACGGGAAAATCCGCCATACGGAACAATTCCGCCATATTCTCAAGTCCGAAATCAAATTCATGATTACCTATCGTCATGGCATCATAGCCCATGAGGTTCATCATCTTGACCTCCAGCTCGCCTTTGAAAAAGTTATAATAAGGGGTACCTTGCGAGATGTCTCCGCAATCCAGCAGCAACATATCCGGATGCTTGCCGCGAAACTGCTTTACAAAACCGGCACGGCGCACCACACCGCCCATCCCGGCATACTCGTCGGCAGCCTCGGCGCTGATGGGTTCTATACGGCTGTGCGTATCGCTGGTGTGCAGGATAAACAGTTGTTTTCCGGATTGGCCGGACGATACAGAATCGGTGGACACCAGGCAAAGGGGTTCTTCAGTAATGACACGCTCCTCTTGTTGTGCCGATGCGGGGAGCATGAAAAGCAGCAGGGCTGCCAAGGAATATATATGTTTCATAGAACTTCTGTTTTTTTAATGCTTACTCTTTAACGACCACTCTTCCCTCCATGCGCGAAGTCACCTTCTTGCCGGCTGCCGTCTGCTTTTCCACATACTTCATGAACAGACCGCGCAGTGTAGCCCCATCCGGGCACTCCCTTTTATCCGCCTGCAGGAAAGCCGTCATTCCATCGTTTCCATCAGCCAGATAATCAATCGTGGCAACCGTATAGTCACGGTCATCCTCCACCGGCTTGCCGGCAATGGAAGCCTGGAGCAGCTTGCCATCCTTGCTGATTTCCAACTGTATACCACTCACCCCTTCACCAAGTCTCACCGCAATGTTTTCAAACAAGTGCTTCATGGCAGAGCCTTTCATCGTCAGCACACAGAGCGAATTCTCAAAAGGCAATATCTCATAGATGTTTTCGGTAGTGATGTCTCCTTCCGTCAGGGAGTTCCGGATTCCACCGATATTGATTAGCCCCATATCGGCCGGTTTGCCCAGCACTTCCACCGCAGCCTCACGCAGTACATCTGCAATCAGATTGGATAAAAGGCTTTCGGGCCGGAATCTGTCCATCGACATTTCTGCGGTTCCCACCACATGATACATAACGCTGTCCATCCGGGCCTTGTAAGGCGCCAGCAGAGCCACAGCTTCGGCATCCGGCTCGGCGTCCCAGACAGAGTTCATGGGAATTCTGCCTCCCTCTACCTTGGTCACTTCGTAGGAAGAATGGCAGGAAACCAATAGAAGCGCAACCGCCAACACTGCCCCCGCAAGGAGACTGAAAGTTTGTTTCTTCATATTCATTTAGTTTTAAATTGCTACAAATATACTTTTCTTTTGCGACTGAGCCACACAATTAACCGATTATTTAGACTTGCGTTTAGCAGAATGAAACGCTCAAAAATCATCCCAACTGGCGAAAAAAAGCTTGAAGCACTTGTGTATCTGGCAAATAATTCGTTCCTTTGCACCGCTTTCGCGCAATCGCTGTCAGGACACCAAGAGAGAAGCCTGGTATGTTGCGTTGTAACGATGAAACAATTTAATAATAAAAACAATGGATTTAATTAAAATTGCAGAAGAAGCATTTGCTACCGGAAAACAGCACCCGAGCTTCAAGGCAGGTGACACTGTAACAGTAGCATATCGTATTGTCGAGGGTAACAAGGAACGTGTACAGCTGTACCGTGGTGTTGTTATCAAGATTGCCGGACATGGAGACAAGAAACGTTTTACAGTACGTAAGATGTCAGGAACCATAGGCGTAGAACGTATTTTCCCGATTGAATCACCGGCTATCGACAGTATCGAAGTGAACAAAGTGGGTAAAGTTCGTCGCGCTAAACTGTACTACCTGCGCGCTCTTACCGGTAAGAAAGCAAGAATCAAAGAAAAAAGAGTTAACGGTTAATTCCAGACTCCTATTTCGAAATAAAAAAGGGAAACTGACAATGTCGGTTTCCCTTTTTTAGTGATATACACAGTAGGCATACACACCATGCAATACTCTACTGCTACTCCCTCATTCAAAACATTGTAAGCCTGCGCTCCTTTCCTTTCACATAAGCCTTCCTTCTTGCTGATATGTTAGTTTATCAGCGCCCAACGGCCGTGAGGCGCTCTGCTAACGACCGTCAACAAGGTGCTTTATGGCCGTTAGGCGAACGCCTCACGGCCGTTAAACAGCTCTCATATGCATAGCTTGCCTATACTGAATACCTATCTTATCCATACCAAAAGCCTGACTTCCACCTATTATCGCACGGGCTTTTACGAAGTTAATACCGTGTTTGCAGGAAACCAATAGCTTGTTTACACGATATTGGCAAATTGCTCCATATCCTATTAATTTATTGTACTACAAGATATTAATAGATTATTTGGCGTAAATTTAAGGTGGAAGCAAAAGTTGCTTCCACCTTTTCAAGTTGCTTCCACAGCATCCGCAACCCCGATGAATAAAGGGATACAGAGAATGGGTGGAAGTGTGGAAGCAACTTGTGACATAACTTTATTGCTGAGGAATATGTGCCACCAAAGAAAAAAAGGTGTGTCGAAACTCTCATAAACTAAAAATCACCCTCGCCACAGATAGGTGTAGCGAGGGTGACTTCGATAGAAGGGGAGTTTTGACATATCCCCTCCTTTATCAGTTTCCCTAATATTGATTACTTGATATCTCTCAGCTCCCAGCCCAACGCACTGGCACCCAGCACTGCAGCATCAGAGTCCTTCAACTCGGAAGCCAGCAACTTGGTCTTACCTTTGTAGATATTCAATACATTGTCGTCGATGGCTTTCTGGATAGGCTTGAAGATATAGTCGCCCGCCTTTGCCAGACCGCCGAACAGTACGATAGCTTCCGGGCTGGAGAAAGCGATGAAATCGGCCAAAGCCTCACCCAAGATAGTTCCGGTAAACTCAAAGATGTCTTGAGCAATCTTGTCACCCTTCACCGCTGCATCATACACATCCTTGGAAGTAATGTTTTCTGCCGGAATGTCGCGCAACAAACTCGGTTCGGTACTCTTGGTCAAGAACTCACGTGCAGAACGCGCCACACCCGTAGCCGAACAATAAGTTTCCAGACAGCCGTGACGTCCGCATCCGCAGAGACGTCCGTTTTCACGACGGATAATAGTATGTCCCAACTCTCCGGCAAAACCGTCATGGCCATATACCATCTGACCGTTAATAACGATACCGCTACCTACACCGGTGCCAAGAGTTATCATGATAAAGTCTTTCATACCACGAGCCGCACCGTAAGTCATTTCACCGATACCGGCAGCATTGGCGTCGTTTGTCAAAGCGGTAGGGATACCCAAGCGCTCTTCAAACATGGCAGCCAAAGGAATTACACCCTTCCAGGGAAGGTTCGGGGCAAACTCAATAGTACCGCTGTAATAGTTTCCGTTAGGAGCACCGATACCGATACCTTTTATCTTGTCTACGCCACCGTTGGCAATAATGAGCGGCAACAGATTCTTGCAAACTTCGTCTACGTAATCATTGACGTCCTCATAAGCTCCGGTTTTGATGGAACTGCTTGCAATAATAGTTCCGCGTGCGTCTACAATACCAAAGACGGTGTTTGTTCCGCCTATGTCAATGCCCACTACATAGGGCTTTTCCATGTTTGAATTCATGATATTACTTTTGTTTAAAGGGTTAGTTAATCACATTCATGGTTACAAAAATCACAAAGAAAAACGACACTGCAAAATCTTTTTTTAAAAAAGTTTGCAACTTTTGCAACTTTTCGTAGCATTGCTGCGTCTAATAGTGAAAATTAATAAGAGTAAAGCAATAAACAGGGAAAACAGTGATACAACTAAAAGACATTAACAAGACCTACAACAACGGAGCACCGCTGCATGTGCTCAAAGGTATCAACCTCGACATTCAGAAAGGCGAATTTGTTTCCATCATGGGCTCATCGGGTTCGGGAAAGTCCACTTTACTCAATATACTGGGTATTCTGGATAGTTACGACACGGGGGAATATTATCTGAACGGTACCCTCATCAAGAACCTCAGCGAAACGAAGGCAGCCGAGTACCGCAACCGTATGATTGGTTTCATCTTCCAGTCCTTCAATCTCATTTCCTTCAAGAATGCAGTGGAGAATGTGGCGCTTCCTCTCTTTTATCAAGGAGTGAGCCGCCGCAAACGTAATGCGCTGGCACTGGAATATCTGGACCGCCTGGGGCTGAAAGAGTGGGCACACCACATGCCAAATGAGATGTCCGGTGGACAGAAACAACGTGTAGCCATCGCCCGTGCCCTCATTACCCAACCGCAGATTATCCTTGCCGATGAACCTACCGGCGCGCTCGACAGCAAGACTTCCGTAGAGGTGATGCAGATTCTAAAGGAACTGCACGATACGGGTATGACCATCGTAGTCGTGACCCACGAAAGCGGTGTTGCCAACCAGACGGACAAGATTATCCATATCAAAGACGGTATCATAGGTAGCATCGAGACGAATCTGAACCACGATGCAAGCCCGTTCGGAAAAAACGGATTCATGAAATAATAAAGGAAGAGCCCCCTCCCCCTTTAATTTTTAATTCTTAATTTTTAATTATCAATGATAGACCTTTGGCAAGAAATATACGGAACCATCAAACGCAACAAACTGCGTACATTCCTGACGGGCTTTGCCGTGGCATGGGGAATCTTCATGCTCATCGTGCTGCTCGGAGCCGGAAACGGTATCATACATGCCTTCGAGCAAAATGCGTCGGAGCGTGCCTTGAACTCTATCCGCATCTTCCCCGGCTGGACCACCAAGTCATACGACGGTCTGAAAGAAGGACGCCGCGTCCAACTGGACAACCGGGACATGGATGACACGGAGAAGCAATTCACTGAAAATGTCATCAGTGCCGGTGCCACCGTGCGTCAAAGTAATGTAAACGTCAGCTTCGGACAAGAATATATCAATATCTCTCTGCTGGGCGTATATCCCAACTACACCGAAGTGGAAACCGTGAAAACAGCGGACGGACGTTTCATCAACTACAACGACCTGAAAGACCGACGTAAAGTCATCATCCTCCATAAGAAATCTGCAGATATCCTTTTCGGAAAAACGCATACTGAACCCATCGGACAATTTGTCAATGCCAGTGGAGTGGCCTATCAAGTAGTAGGCCTCTACAATGACCAGGGAGACCGCGAGGCAAACGAAGCGTATATCCCCTTCTCCACCTTGCAAACCATCTATAATAAAGGAGACAAGCTGAATAACATCATCTTTACAACCAAGAACCTGCACAGCATAGAAAGTAACGAAGCCTTTGAAAAAGAATACCGCAAGGCTATTGCCACCAATCACCGCTTTGACCCCACGGATGAGAGCGCCATATGGATATGGAATCGTTTCACCAACTATCTGCAGACACAGAATGCAATGGGTATCCTCCGGACTGCAATCTGGGTTATCGGTATCTTCACACTGTTGAGTGGGATTGTCGGCGTGTCGAACATAATGCTGATTACCGTGAAAGAACGTACCCGGGAATTTGGTATCCGTAAGGCATTGGGAGCAAAACCTTTCTCCATCCTTTGGCTGATTATTGTGGAAAGCGTGACTATCACTACGCTATTCGGTTATATCGGTATGGTGGCAGGCATCGGGGTGACGGAATGGATGAACTCTGCTTTCGGTAGCCAGACGATGGATGCCGGCATGTTCCAGCAGACCATGTTCTCCGATCCCACCGTAGACCTCAGTATTGCTATCCAAGCTACCTTGACCCTTATCATAGCGGGTACGTTGGCTGGGTTCTTCCCGGCTAAGAAAGCGGTAAGTATCAGTCCTATTGAAGCACTTAGAGCAGATTAAAGATTATGAGAATAGACATAGATACGTGTGAGGAAATCCTCATCACAATAACAAGGAACAAAACGAGAAGCCTGCTTACGGCGTTCGGCGTATTCTGGGGTATCTTTATGCTGGTGGCGCTTATCGGTGGCGGCCAGGGCATGCAGGAAGAACTAAAATCCCAGTTCGAAGGATTTGCAACCAACTCGGGCTTTATCGCTGCACAAAAGACAAGCGAGGCTTATAAAGGTTTTCGCAAAGGACGATGGTGGGATTTGGAGATGGAAGATGTGGACCGTGTACGCAATGTGGACGGTGTGGCGCTTGCCACGCCTTCCATTGCCTTATGGGGACAAGTGGCTGTCTACGGAGACAACAAGTACGACTGTAGTGTGAAAGGCTTGTATCCCGAATATGAACAGATAGAACATCAAGAGATGACCTATGGACGTTTCATCAATGATGTCGACATTAAAGAGTCGCGTAAAGTGTGTGTAATCGGCAAACGTGTTTATGAAAGCCTCTTCAAACCCGGTGAAGACCCCTGCGGCAAATATGTCCGGGTAAATGGTATCTATTACCGGGTTATCGGAATGTGTTCATCCGAAGGCAATGTCAATATACAAGGGCAGGCCTCTGAAGCCATTACATTGCCTTTTTCCACCATGCAACAGACCTACAACCTCGGAAAGAAACTGCATGTAGTATGTTTCATCATGAAACCGGGAGTAAAAGTGAAAGACGTGCAGCCCGAAGTGGAACGTCTTGTAAAAGCGGCGCACTACATTGCTCCCGATGACAAACAAGCCGTCATGCTTCTGAATGCGGAAGCTATGTTCTCCATGATGGACAACCTGATGATTGGAGTGCGCTTTCTAATCTGGATGGTAGGTTTGGGGACGCTGTTTGCCGGAGCTATCGGCGTATCGAATATCATGATGGTAACCGTCAAGGAGCGCACAACGGAAATAGGCATACGCCGTGCCATAGGTGCCCGTCCTAAAGACATTCTGCAACAAATTCTTTCGGAAAGCATGGTGCTGACCACTATAGCGGGTATGGCAGGTATTTCTTTTGCCGTATTTGTACTGCAAATACTTGAAAAGGCCGCCAATGACCCTGGAGTTATCAAAACCCACTACCAGGTTTCATTCGGACTGGCTATCGGAACCTGTATCCTCCTCATCGCATTAGGAGTGCTTGCCGGACTGGCACCTGCCTATCGCGCCATGGCAATCAAGCCAATTGAAGCCATCAGGGATGAATAAACTTATAGAGAGACCACTAACCGTAAGCCATGAAATAATGGCTATATCAATCGTAAATAATTAAATCGTAAATATAAGATGAAAACAAAGAAGTTTCTGAAAATCGCATTATTGGTAGTAATTGCTGCCTTATTCATTTGGACATTCGTTTTTCTGTACCAGAAGTCCCAACCTAAAGTAACAGTATACGAAACGATAGTTCCGGAAGTGACAGACCTTGAAAAGACTACCGTAGCCACCGGCAAAGTGGAACCGAGAGATGAAGTCCTTATCAAGCCGCAGATTTCCGGTATTATTGCCGAAGTATACAAGGAAGCAGGACAAAGTGTGAAGCAAGGGGAAGTGCTTGCCAAAGTAAAAGTGATACCCGAACTGGGACAATTGAACTCTGCCGAAAGCCGCGTACGATTGGCGGAAATCAACGCTGCCCAAGCCGAAACGGATTTCGCCCGTACCCAGAAACTGTACAACGACAAGCTTATCAGCGCTGAAGAGTACGAAAAAGGGGAAGTAAGCGTGAAGCAGGCACGCGAGGAACTGCAGACAGCAAAAGATAACCTGGAAATTGTAAAGGAAGGCATCACCAAGAACAGCGCCTCTTTCAGTAGTACCCTGATCCGTTCCACCATTACCGGTCTGATTCTGGATGTACCCATCAAAGTCGGTAACTCGGTTATCATGAGTAACACTTTCAATGACGGAACCACCATCGCTACCGTTGCCAACATGAACGATTTGATTTTCCGCGGCAACATTGACGAAACGGAAGTGGGCCGTGTGCACGAAGGCATGCCGGTGAAACTGACAATCGGCGCCCTGCAGAATCTTTCGTTCGATGCCACACTGGAATACATATCTCCGAAGGGTGTGGAAGAAAACGGTGCCAACCAGTTTGAAATCAAAGCTGCCATTGCCGCACCGGACAGCGTACAGATACGTTCCGGCTATTCTGCCAACGCAGAAATCGTATTGGACCGTGCCCAGAAAACGCTTGCCGTACCGGAAAGTACCATTGAATTCAATGGTGACAGCACCTTTGTATACGTAATGACGGACAGCGTACCGGTACAGAAGTTCGAACGCCGCCCCATCCAGGTCGGCATGAGTGACGGCATAAAGATTGCCATCAAAAGCGGTATCAGTGCCCAGGATAAGATTCGCGGTACAGAGAAAAAGGATTAACAAACGGAATAGCTTAAAAAGATATACGATATGAATAAAAAGATATTCTTATACCTCGCAATATTCGGCAGTATCTCAGTGCAGGCGCAGGAACGATGGTCTTTACGCCAATGCATAGACTATGCCATCGAGCATAACATCAGTATCCGCCAGACAGCCAACGCTGCCGAACAGAGTGCTGTCGAAGTAAATACAGCCAAATGGGCACGACTGCCGAACCTGAATGCCAGTGCCGGCCAGAGCTGGAACTGGGGACGTACGCAAACAGCCATCAAAAATGAGGATACGGGAGACTATTCCACTGTATACGTCAACACCAGCAGCCACGGCACTAATATGTCTGTCAATACCAGCATACCTATCTTTACCGGTCTGGAAATTCCCCACCAGTATGCATTGGCCAAACTAAACCTCAAAGCTGCCATTGCCGACCTGGACAAAGCCAAGGAAGACATTGCCATCAATATAGCTTCGGCCTACCTTCAGGTGCTGTTCAATGAAGAGCTCCACCAGGTGGCGTTGGGACAAGTGCAATTGAGCAAAGAGCAATATGTCCGCATCAGCCGGCTTGCCGACTTGGGAAAAGCCTCTCCGGCAGAACTGGCAGAAGCCAAAGCACGTGTGGCACAAGACGAGATGAATGTAGTGCAGACAAACAACAACTATAAGTTAGCCCTGCTCGACCTTAGCCAGCTTATCGAACTGGAAACACCGGAAGGGTTCAATCTGGAATCTCCGGCAGTCAATCTGGATTTAGTCCCTCTCACTCCTCCGGATGAGATATTCCAAACAGCCATGGTGAGTAAGGCTTCCATACAAGCTGCACAGTTCCGCTTGGAAGGCAGTAAACACAATATCCGTATTGCCCAGAGCAACTACTACCCGCAACTGAGCCTGAACGGTAGTCTCGGTACGAATTACTATTCTACCATCGACCGTACTTTCAGCCAGCAGATGAACGATAACTTCAACAAATATGTAGGATTCAACCTCAGCGTACCTATTTTCAACCGTCTCTCTACCCGTAACCGGGTACGCACGGCACGCCTGCAACGTGAAAACTATGCCTTGCAATTGGATAATGCCAAGAAGACACTTTATAAAGAAATCCAACAAGCATGGTACAACGCCGCTGCTGCCGAAAGCAAATATACCAGTAGCCATACAGCCACCGTTGCCAGCGAAGAGTCTTTCAAGCTGATGAGCGAAAAGTATGAGAACGGAAAAGCAAATGCCGTAGAATACAATGAAGCAAAACAGAACCTTATGAAATCCCAATCAGACGAATTGCAAGCCAAGTATGACTATCTGTTCCGTACCAAGATTCTGGATTTCTATAAGGGAGAACCGATTGAATAAAAAAAGAAGTATAATTTTAGTTGTTGTGTTTGATTCTCCCCTCTCCCTGCCTCCAGGCTGACAAGAGGGGAGTTTTTTGTTCTTCTATCTCCTTTCCGAAGAGCGGGAAGAGCTACTGCCGGTAGAACTGCGGGTAGTGCTTGAAGAGCTGCTGCGACGGCTTTCGGAACTCCGTACGCCGGAAGCATTTCTTCTTTCCTTGCTTGCCGTCTTTACCCTGCTACGGCTGGGGCTCTTATCATTATTTTTAATTCTTGTGGTTTCTATTTTCTCTTTACTCGACTTTCTGCCACTATCCACACTACTACGTCGCGTACTGCTGTTACGTGTACCTGTGCTAATGCGATTATTACTACCGTTACTACGTCGCGTGGTATATACATCATCCCTGCCTGCCGGACGCTTATGCGAATTAGGGCGGATGTTCACCGAACCGAAATCTGAACGGCGGCTGGTGTGGTACGACTTATCATTCCGAATACTCCACGAACCGGTATAGTGCGGATGATGGTAACGACCGCGATAATAGCTGTTGTGATAGTGCGTACGATAATGCCCACCGCAATATGTACGGTAATGATACGGCCGCGGGAAATAGAAATGATTATGGTTGGTGTAAGTGATGTAAACCCTAAAAGACCAACGACCACCACTTACATAAACCGGACGGTAAAAATAGGCGGCCTGCATGAAACGGCCGTACTGCCGGTTATTCAGCACCCATCGAAGGTCGTCATTGCGCACATCCAGATAATCGTAATAGCGATTCAAGGCCCATTCCTCCCCCCGAAGAACGTCATCCATCAGATAACGTATACCGGAAATGAAATCATAGTTTATTTCGTACACGTCATTATACTGTTCTGTACTCAGGTTCAATTCATAGGCCATCTTGTCCGTAAGAAAGCGGGTCTCTTTACGCACTTTGCTGTTGCTCATTGCCGCACTACAAACAGCTGTACTCATCATAGCGGCAAGAAATATAAATATAATCCGTTTCATAATCCCTCCTTTTTTTAGTTATTCTTCTCATGATATTGTTTGATGAAGGCATTTATCTCGTTCTTGTCCGACGAGAAGGTCAGCTTGTCTATCGCATAATAGAAATTCGGTTTATCGGCTATTTTAGGATAAATCTTCTTCATCAACTGTTTCTTTTCACTGTCGAAACGATAAAAATCCATCAGACGGATACACTGGTCAGTAGTGAACCAAGAGGTCAGCAAGGCATGGTCGAGCACTTCCTTACGGTCTGAATCGAAACTCTGTTTTTCCATCAGCCCCATAAACTGTTCGAAGGCAGATGGTGACATCACCGGTTCATGCTGCTCGCCTCCTAACGGTCTGTCACCGGGTCTGCCAGGCTTGTGATGATTAGAAGTACCCCAGTTTCCACCAGGTCTTTTGTCCTCTGGAATGAAAATATCTTCCACTTCATTGATGGAGCAATGCACACGTTCATCATATAGGAGTTTTCCTCTTCGGGAATTCTCCCCACGGGATGGCGCTTCATAAACCTCTACCCGACAACTACCACGCAGATTGGCTACAAAACAACTGAAAGTAGGCAGGCAAACCTGCTGTCCGTCGACCAGTACCACCACTCTACGGTATGGACTTTCTATACGGATTCCGTCTATGGGCGCCGCTTTTATTGCGGGAAACGCTACCAGAACTAGACAAACACTTAATATCAAATGACGTATCATGACTTTTCTTTTTTTATTGTACGACAAAAATAGGGAGAGGAAATTCCCCTCCCTAATGATTGTCTCTATTTACAAGTAGGGAAATTCCTAATGACTGGGACTAATTCCTAATCCTGATTCCATCTTCCTCCAATACAACCAGATGTTTTTTGTACAAATCTCCCACAGCCTTTTTGAAGGTTTTCTTGCTGACACCGAAAGTTGCATAGATTTCTTCTGCCGGACTCTTGTCATTCAAAGCTATCCGTCCGCCCTGTTCACGGATATAGTCCAGCAACGTAGCTGAGAAATCTTCTACTTTAGCCTGCCCCGGTTTTTGAAGCAGCAGGTCTATCTTGCCGTCTTCACGTACCTGCTTCACATAGGCTTTCATCCTCATGCCCGTGTGCAGTGGCTGAAATATCTCGCTCTCATATAGCAAGCCGCTATATTCATCGTTGATGATCGCCTTGAATCCCAAATCCGTCTTCTGCCAAATCAGGATATCCACCTCCTGCCCCGACTCATAGGCGGCCTTCTCTTTGGAAAGATAACGGTCTACCTTGGCCGATGCCACGATACGATAGCTTTCATCATCCAAATGGGCATGAACCACATACTTCTTTCCCACCTGCATCTTCATTTTCTGTTCGCGGAAGGGGACGAAAAGATCCTTCATCAATCCCCAGTTAAGGAAAGCACCATACTGGTTTATCCACGCCACCTCCAAGCAGGCAAACTGCCCGACCTGCACTAACGGTGTCAGAGTAGTGGCTACCAGACGTTCTTCGTTATCAAGATATATAAAAACGTTCAGTTTGTCTCCCACCTTACAGTCTTGGGGGACATAACGCGACGGAAGCAGAATTTCACCTTCTTCGCCACCGTCCAGATACATGCCGAAGGCTACCTCCTTCACCACTTCCAGCGTATTGTACTTTCCTAACTCAATGCTCATAGTTTCTTACTTATCTTCATTTTCCCAACAAAGATAAGTAATTTAGGTACAATACAGCAGTTCGGAAAGAAGAAATAACTTTTTGCTCTAAAAGATAACTTTTTTCTATGAACAACTCTCTTCAAAAAGGGTTATCTTTGTATCGTGACAATCAGCAAGAAAAGATATTACTCACCTTTAAATAAAAAAGATTATGGAATTTCTGACAAATGACAAATTGACAATCGTCGGCGCAGCCGGCATGATCGGTTCAAACATGGCACAGACTGCAATCATGATGCATCTCACTCCCAACCTATGTCTGTACGACCCTTATGCTCCCGGACTGGAAGGTGTGGCCGAAGAGCTGTTCCACTGCGGATTCGAAGGAATGAACATCACATTTACCTCCGATATCAAAGAAGCGCTGACCGGTGCCAAGTATGTGGTATCATCAGGCGGTGCCGCCCGCAAGGCCGGCATGACCCGCGAAGACCTTTTGAAAGGCAATGCCGCTATTGCCGAAGAATTCGGTAAGAATGTAAAAGCCTACTGTCCGGATGTGAAGCACGTGGTTGTCATTTTCAACCCTGCCGACATCACCGGTCTGATTACCCTATTGTATTCCGGCCTGAAACCTTCACAAGTGACCACACTGGCTGCCCTCGACAGCACCCGCCTGCGCAGTGAACTTTCCAAGCACTTCGGCATTGCCCCCGACAAAATCGAAAATTGCCGTACCTACGGCGGTCATGGTGAACAGATGGCTGTATATGCCTCTACCGCCAAGGTGGACGGTAAACCGTTACTTGATATCATCGGTACCCCCGCCTTGACTAAAGAACAGTGGATCGAAATCCAGACTAAGGTAACCAAAGGCGGTGCCAACATCATCGCCCTCCGTGGACGTTCTTCCTTCCAGAGCCCGGCATACGTCTCCATCGAAATGATAGCTGCAGCTATGGGTGGCAAACCGTTCCGCTGGCCTGCCGGTACATATGTACACAGCCACGGCTTCGACCACATCATGATGGCAATGGAAACTGAAATTACCAAAGACGGTGTACACTATAAGGAACTGAACGGCACGCCCGAAGAAGAAGCCAAACTGAAAGAAAGCTATGCCCATCTCTGCACACTTCGTGACGAGGTGATAGAAATGGGTGTACTGCCTGCCATCAAAGACTGGCACAGCATCAATCCGAATATCGACTGATGTCTTCGATAGCAAATGATTTTTAGAAGTAAGGTGCCTCGCTCCATAGAGCAAGAGGCACCTTTTTTAGATATTTTTCCTCAAAAAGCCTTGCGGTATAAAAAAAACTCTTTATCTTTGCACCCGCAAACGAAAAAGGTGCCATAGCTCAGTTGGTAGAGCAAAGGACTGAAAATCCTTGTGTCCCCGGTTCGATTCCTGGTGGCACCACTTTTCAAAAGCAATCGGAATGTAGCGCAGTTGGTAGCGCACTACGTTCGGGACGTAGGGGTCGGGCGTTCGAGTCGCCTCATTCCGACAGAAAAGACTTAACTTTTAGAAGTTAAGTCTTTTTTTGTTTTATACCTCCTCTCCTCCGGTTTCCCGACCATAAGAGCGATACTCCAATGGAGTAAACCCCGTACGTTTCTTAAACGAGGAGAAGAAATGCTCGGTAGACTTATAGTCGAGCATAAAAGAGATTTCTTTCACCGATAAAGAAGTACCCACCAGCAATTGCTTAGCCTTACGCAACTTTAGCTCTTGGAAATATTTTGCAGGAGCATAGCCGGTATAATCCTTAAATACTTTGCGAAACCAAGAATAACTGATATTCAACTTCATTGCCAGTTCTTCCGGGTCAACATCCTTGAATACATTCTCGTTCATGATGATTTTAGCCTGCTCTATTTTCTGATCGACATCACCCACTTCGAAAATCTTGTTTTTAGAGATGGACAATATCATCCCTATCATATGTAGCACAATACCGGCAAGATATTGCTGGGAAGAAATCTTATCAGCTTCCGCAATTTCCAAAGCGCGAGAGAAAAGTGAAACGAGCTCTTCATTCAACCCCACCTCCAACACTTGATTCTCTTTCGATAGAAAACCACCTTTCACCATATCATCAATCACAGCTCCCTCGAAACCAATATAATATTCATTCCAACCCGTCTGCACATAAGGATAATATGTATGCCACTGACCGGGAAACAGCACCATCAGTCGTCCTTTGCACACTTGCTTCTCTGGCGTGGTCTCCGAGGAGAACAACCCCCTCCCTTTAGTAATATAGACCAACTGGTACTCGCGCAGAATCCGTCCTTTCTGCGCATTGAAAAAATAACCGGTAGGATGATCCTTCAACGGATAAGGAGAATTAGGCTGGATAGACTGAAAGCCCACAGTATTTACCCAAAGACCATATCTCTGGTCCATGTCATTTACAATAAGGTACTTAAACTCTACTCCTAAATCATTATAATTTTTAGTCATAACACGTGCCTTCCATAATAGCTCCGGAACAAAAATAGAGATTATTTATGAAAAATCCCGTCCGCAGCGAATATTATTCATCACGGACGGGAATAGACATGTAACCTAAAATAGCGCTTGCCTTAAAAAGCTTTATGATACAGAGCTTCTATATCTTCCACAGATGTAGGTCTCGGATTGCCACCGGTGCAGACATCATTGAAAGCATCGATAGCCAATTGATGCAAATCCTCTTCCCTAACATTGATTTCACGCAACCGCTGTGGAATGCCAATACTTAAAGACAATTTCCGGACAGCATCAATAGCAGCACATATACCTTCTTCCACGCTCATACCTTCCGTATTGACTCCCATCGCCTTCGCAATATGGACATATTTGGAAGCTGCCAGAGACGCTGCATTATACTCCATTACGTAAGGAAGAAGCAATGCGTTGGCCACCCCATGCGGAGTGTCATAATGGGCACCCAAAGGATGGGCCATGGAATGAACGATGCCCAGACCGACATTGCTGAACCCCATACCGGCAATGTATTGCGCTTGAGACATGGCCTCGCGGGCAACCGAATCGCTGCCATTGTCTACGGCAGCTTTCAAATGGACAGCAATCATTTCAATGGCTTTCAGTTCGAACATATCCGACATAGCCCATGCACCCGGCGTTATATAGCTTTCTATGGCATGAGTCAGTGCATCCATACCGGTTGCAGCAGTCAATCCTTTCGGCATGGAATATATCAGCTCCGGGTCAACAATAGCTACTGCCGGAATATCATTAGGGTCTACACAAACCATCTTTTTTTTGACCTCTTCGTCAATGATAACATAATTGATGGTCACCTCAGCAGCAGTTCCCGCCGTAGTAGGTAAAGCAAAAGTAGGGACAGCCTTTTGACGAGTATCCGCCACACCTTCCAGAGACTTCACATCTGCAAAATCCGGATTATTCACAACAATACCAATACCTTTTGCCGTATCAATGGAAGAGCCGCCACCCAAAGCCACGATAAAATCGGCACCGGATGCCTTGAAAGCAGCCACACCATTCTGTACATTGGTAATGGTAGGATTGGCCTTCACATCACTGAAGAGCTCATAAGGTATACTGTTCTTCTCGAAAACTTCAATCACTTTATCAGCCACCTTGAAACGGATCAAATCTCTGTCCGTTACAAAGAAAGCCTTTTTGAAACCTCTGCGGGCAGCCTCCACGGCAATCGTTTCGCGACAGCCGGCACCGAAATAAGAGGTCTCATTCAATATCATTCTATACATAATTACACACTATCTGTTAAAACAATTATTTAGGCAAATTAAACGCTACGGACATCTCCTTCATCTGAAGCTGGCTCATACCGTCCGGTTCAAAACCCATATTTTTGGCAGCAATATAGATAAGGGCAGATTTATTGAGTACATCCACCTGGTCGAAAGCAGCCATCACATCCACATCCACAGCAAACACACCATGTTTCTCCCACATCACTACATCATAGTCATCCAGTTCTCGGATGGTAGCCTCAGCCAATTCTACCGAGCTGGGAAGTTGATAAGGGATGATGCCCAAACCACGAGGACAGAAAGCCTTTGTTTCCGGTATCATACTCCAAAGCAGGTTCGAAGCTACATCTTTTTCCAGAAACTTCTTGTTGTGAGTCATGGCTACCAGCTCAATAGGATGCGTATGCACCGAAGCTTTATAGGGAGAACCTTTCGCTATCAGATTGTTGTGTACACTAAGATGGGAAGGAAGTTCCGATGTAGGCTGTACAGACTGGTCGGCTATAATGACATAGCTGGCACAGTCATCCAGAATGCGGATGACCGAACCGTTCTCCATCGGCCAACGGGCCAAATCGCGCATACGCTTGTTGGTGCCTTTGCAATAAAAATAGCAGTCTTTCAAATAAGGTAAAGTAGCACCGATTGATTTCACCTCACTAATGGCAGGCATAGCCTTGATTTCATCGTCTACAAACTCAGTGATGTTGACCGTAATATTGCCCCCATTACGTTCTGCCCAACCTTTCTGCCAGAGATAACCAGCCACCTCAGCCACCTTATTAACTTCCGCAGCCAGCGCCGGACGATTTTCTAGAATTGATTTCATATATGCAGATATATTTTAGTTTTATATTCAAAGATAGGTATTTAAACTTACCCCAGCAACTGTGGCAGGAAAGAAGAAATTATCAAGACTGCCAAGCCTATGACAAGCACTGTAATTGTCTTGGGTGTACACCCTTTCCATTCCTTCAAAAGGATACCCCAAACATTAGAGAACGTTACGTTCAACGACATTAGGATGCACCACGAGAATGTGAGCAATACCGGAGAGGCAGCAAGGAATCCCTTACCCAAGCTAAGACCAAAGAACTGGCTGTACCACAACACACCGGCCAAAGCACAAAACAAGACATTGTTTACATAAAGGGATTTCTTGCCATAATCGCCCCAACTTTTGTTCCTGGAATTCTGATAGAAACAATAGACGGCATTCGTAATGAAACCACCCAGTGTCACCATCAATGTAGCAGGCAGTGTCTTGAATATATCCGCACTTTCAGCAAAACAGAGTTTCTCTCCAAAACCCAATCCTATACTGAAACACGCACTCATAAATCCGGCAAGAAGGGCTACAATAATACCTTTAGTAAAATTGAAATCCTTTACGGCCTTCTTCTTCTCTTCTTCGCTCAGGCTGGCAGACTTCATGCTACCGGCCAGACCGATAATGCCAATACCTACCAACGTGACCACTACACCAACAATAACCGATGTTGTCAAATCTCCTGCCTTACCAGTAAATACCGGAGTCAATATCGTTCCCAATCCGGCACAAGTACCCAAAGCGATAGACTGCCCAAGAGCTACGCCCAAATAGCGCATAGACAAACCAAACGTCAGTCCCCCCACTCCCCATAAAGCTCCGAAGAACATAGTCCAAAGCGTATCCGCAGGATTGTTTGCATAAATTTCGAACAGCGAATTGCCGGCAGGTACTGCCAGCAACGCACCCAAGAACGGAAAAACCAGCCAAGCGAAAACACCTTGTACAATCCAATACGACTCCCAGCTCCACTCCTTGATACGGTTAATGGGTACATAGCAACTGGATTGGCAGAATGCTCCGATGGCAATAATCAATAACCCTAATATTATTTCCATTTCTGTCAGTTACAAGGGGTTCCTATCCTCTTTTAGAGGTTACATTAGCTTCATACTTCTCTATTTCAGCGATGAACTCCTCACCTACCGGAACATTGTTTTTCAAGCAGAACATGTCCCAAACAGCGTTCCAAGGCAAAGCCTTAGCCTCTTCGAGTAAAGCAAGGCGCTGGAAACCTTGACCGGTGGCCTCATATTCGCGAAGCTTTGCCAATGGTTCCAATAACGCACGCAACATGCATTTCTGCGCCGTACGGGTACCTATTACATAAGCACCGATACGATTGATAGAAGCATCGAAATAGTCAAGACCTATGTGTACACGGTCCAGTGCATCGCAACGGACAATTTCTTGGAAAAGTTCAAGGGTAGGATCATCCATGATGGTTACGTGGTCAGAGTCCCAACGTACCGGACGGCTTACATGGAGCATCAGCTCAGGAACAAAGAGCAACATGGAGGACACCTTGTCGGCAGCGCTTTCCGTAGGATGGAAGTGTCCTGTATCAATAGTGATGAGTTTTTGATGCTGTACACTGTAACCCATACAGAATTCATTGGAGCCTACCGTATAACTCTCCAAACCGATACCGAATACCTTTGATTCAAGGCAGTCCTTCATATGCTTGTATTCCGTAGCAAAAATACGGTCGAGAGAATCTTTGAAAAGTGCACGATACTTCATACGGTTTACAGTGATATCCTTGCTGCCATCATGCACCCAGAGATTCATGATGCAGGGATCTCCCTGGCGGCGCCCCATTTCCTCGGCAATGGCACGACAACTTTTAGTATGTTCGACCCAAAAATCACGGATACTTTGGTCCGGATTAGCCAAAGAAAGATTACCGCTCTTCGGATGAGAGAAAGAAGTGGAATTAAAATCCAATTTTATACCATTCTCGGCTGCCCATTGCATCCAGCTTTCGAAATGTTTCACCTCTACCTGATCGCGATCTACGAAGGTACCGCCAAAGTCACCGTAAATCTCATGCAAATTCAAACGGTGCTTACCGGGGATATAAGAAGCAGCTTTCAAAATATCGGAACGCAGTTCTTCCATATTACGGGCTTTACCGGGATAGTTTCCTGTAGTCTGGATACCACCGGTCAATGAGCCGGCAGATTCGAATCCCTGAACATCATCAGCCTGCCAACAATGCATGGAAATAGACACTTTCTGAAGTTGCTCCATTACTTTTTCTACATCCAATCCGAGAGCTGCGTAACGCTCTTTAGCAATTTCATACGCTTTGTTTATCAATTCTTCTTTCATGATACGTGATTTGATTATGAGTTATAAGTTATTGGTAATCATTATCCATTATAATTAGTCATCGTCAATTGCTTGAAGTGCAGGTAGGCGGCATTCCAATCCTCCATATCCTGCGGATAGAAAGTCTTTAATGGTATGGAACGGTTGATGAGCTGTCTCATGGAAGCAATGTCTCTAGCTGCTCCGGCAGCCAATGCCTGAACCATAACGTTACCGATAGCAGTAGCTTCGGAAGGTCCGGCAATCACGGGAATACCGACAGCATTGGCTGTCCACTGGTTAAGCAGCTCGTTACGACTGCCGCCACCGATAACATGCAAGGCCTCCACCGGATGTGGTGAAAGATTTCGCAGGCTATCCAGCACCTGACGGTATCTCAAAGCAAGACTCTCAAAGATACAGCGTACTATCTGTCCATGTGTCATGGGAATAGGCTGACGATAATCGGCACAATAGGTCTTGATGGCCTGCTCCATATTCGCCGGATTGGTAAACAAAGCATCATCCGGATTAATTAGACTACGGAATGGTTCACAAGTACCAGCCTCAACGATGAGTTCGGAATAAGAGATTTCCCCCCATTCGGTACGGCAACGTTCAAGCAGCCACATACCACAAATATTCTTTAACAAACGAATGGTTCCTTCCACACCGCCTTCATTCGTAAAATTCAAGGATTCTGCTTCAGCAGTAATGACTGGAGCATCCGTCTCCACTCCCATCAGAGACCAAGTACCACTACTTAGATAAGCAAAATTACGGTCCATGGCAGGTACGGCAGCAACTGCAGAAGCTGTATCATGCCCGGCAACAGCTATCACGGGGACAGCACCAAGTCCGGTTATTCGTTGTACTTCCTCCGTCAAGCCCCCTATTTTTTCACCAGGATAGACAAAACGCCCGAAATGAGCTTGTGTCAGTCCAATCTCCTGCAGCAAGGCATCCTCCAGCCTGCAGGTATTGGCATTTACCAACTGTGCCGTACTGGCAATAGTATACTCCGTTACCATCTGACCGGTCAACATATAGCTCAAAGCATCAGGCATAAACAGCAATTTATCTGCAGCTGCCAATGCACTGTCATGATTACGGCGTAATGTATCAAGTTGGAACAAGGAGTTGAAATTCATCACCTGAATCCCCGTCCATCCATACACATGGCTACGAGGTATACGTGTGAAGAACGCTTCCGGAGCACCCACCGTATGAGGGTCACGATAGGAATACGGCTGGCGAAGAAATCCCCCATCCTTACCTACACAGACAAAATCTACTCCCCAAGTGTCGATACCGATGGAAGTTATTTCTACACCTTTACGGGCGGCAATCCTCAGCCCTTCAATAATATGACGGTAAAGTTCATAAATATCCCAGTAAAAATGTCTGCCAGCTTCAATCAGATGATTTGGGAAACGGTTTACTTCTTCCATTTCCAAACCATTCGAAGTAAAAGTTCCCAGAATTGTGCGACCACTGGTAGCCCCCAAGTCGACCGCAAAAAAGCATTGTTTCATGGTAATTAGTTTTAGTTGCTATTCAACGATACAAAAATAGGAGATTATCCCCCTACTTTTTGTACAGTTTTTGATTGAAAGGGTGTCAGATTTGGCAATTGCATATCTATTCTATATTATATCAACATTTATCAAATGCATACAGAAACAATCCCCAATAACGTGAAAGAACAGATAAACAAGGCTGCTACAAAGAGAACAAGAACAACATATATAATATACCTATGTATAAAAAGAATAAAAAAAGTCTCCTTTTTGCATATTCTTTCCGAAATAATCCCTAATTTTGCGCCACTCTTAGAATAATTATACAGAAAATGAAGAAAAAAGCCAATCGGTTAGACGCCATCAAGATGATTATCTCAAGCAAAGACATCAGTTCTCAGGAAGAACTGTTGCAAGCTTTGAGCAAGGAAGGCTTTGAACTGACACAAGCCACCTTGTCACGCGACTTGAAACAGCTGAAAGTAGCGAAAGCAGCGAACATGAACGGTAAATACGTATATGTGCTGCCCAACAACATCATGTATAAACGTTCGAACGACCAGAGTGCAAGTGAGATGTTGATGACAAGCGGATTCGTTTCACTTCAATTTTCGGGCAATATTGCCGTCATCCGTACCCGGCCCGGATATGCCAGCAGCATGGCCTACGACATCGACAACCGGGAGTGTCCCGCCATTCTGGGTACCATTGCCGGAGATGACACCATCATGCTGGTGGTGCACGAAGCGGCGTCACATGACGAGGTACGCAGCTTCCTATCGCAAATCATCCCGAACATTAAATGATAGATAACAACAAAAAACAAGAAATTAAATAAGAAATGGATTCGAAACAAATTGATGTGATGGTGGCTGACGCCTCACATGAAGTTTACGTGGACAAGATTTTGGATACCATCCGGGAAGCTGCCAAGGTACGCGGAACGGGCATCGCAGAACGCACACACGAATACGTAGCTACTAAGATGAAAGAAGGAAAGGCCATCATAGCCTTGTGTGGAGACGATTTTGCCGGTTTCACCTACATAGAGAGCTGGGGCAACAAGCAATATGTAGCAACCTCCGGTCTGATAGTACACCCCAAATACCGGGGACTGGGACTGGCAAAACGTATCAAGACCGCCTCTTTCCGCCTGGCACGCCTACGTTGGCCCAATGCCAAAGTTTTCAGTCTCACCAGTGGAGCTGCCGTCATGAAAATGAATACCGAGCTAGGATATGTGCCCGTCACCTTCAACGAACTAACCGATGACGAATCCTTCTGGAAAGGTTGCGAAGGCTGTATCAACCATGATATATTGGTAGCCAAGAACCGTAAATTCTGCATCTGCACAGCAATGCTTTACGACCCGAAGCTGCACGAAGAAGATAAAATATAAAAATATAAGGATATGGAAAAGAAGAAAAAAGTGGTAGTCGCATTCAGCGGCGGTTTGGATACCTCATTCACGGTCATGTATCTTGCCAAAGAAAAAGGATACGAAGTATATGCAGCTTGTGCCAATACTGGCGGTTTCAGCCCCGAACAGTTGAAGACTAACGAGGAGAATGCCTACAAGCTGGGTGCCAAAGAATACGTCACCATTGACGTGACGCAAGAGTACTACGAAAAAAGCCTAAGATACATGGTATTCGGAAACGTACTGCGTAACGGCACCTACCCCATCTCCGTAAGTTCCGAACGTATCTTCCAGGCACTGGCCATTGCACGCTATGCCAACGAAATCGGCGCCGATGCCATCGCTCATGGTTCTACGGGTGCGGGTAACGACCAGATTCGCTTCGACATGACTTTCCTCGTCATGGCTCCGGGCGTGGAAATCATTACGCTGACACGCGACATGGCACTGAGCCGTCAGGAAGAGATTGACTACCTGAACCAACACGGTTTTGCCGCCGACTTCACCAAACTGAAATACTCCTATAACGTGGGTCTGTGGGGCACCTCCATCTGTGGTGGTGAGATTCTAGATTCTGCACAAGGATTGCCCGAAAGCGCCTACCTGAAACACTGCACCAAAGAGGGCAGCGAGCAGTTGCGCCTAACTTTTGAGAAGGGGGAACTAAAAGCCGTGAACGACGAGACATTCGACGATCCCATCAAAGCCATCCAGAAAGTGGAAGAGATCGGTGCAGCATACGGCATCGGCCGCGACATGCACGTAGGCGACACGATTATCGGTATCAAAGGCCGTGTAGGCTTCGAAGCTGCCGCACCCATGCTGATTATCGGCGCACACAAGTTCCTGGAGAAATATACCTTGAGCAAATGGCAGCAATACTGGAAGGACCAGGTAGCCAACTGGTACGGCATGTTCCTGCACGAAAGCCAATATCTGGAACCGGTAATGCGCGACATCGAAGCCATGCTGGAATCCTCGCAACGCAACGTAAACGGTACGGCTATCCTCGAGCTTCACCCACTCTGCTTCTCTACCGTAGGTGTAGAAAGCAAGGACGACCTTGTGAAAAACAAGTTCGGCGAATACGGCGAAATGCAGAAAGGCTGGACGGCAGAAGATGCCAAGGGATTCATCAAAGTAACCTCCACGGCACTGCGTGCATATTATTCAAATCACAAAGACGAGAAAATCTAAATGACGGACAAGAAACGGAAACTGACACGTCCCCGAACCGGAAGAATACTTTCCGGTGTATGTGCAGGACTGGCAATTTTTTTCGGACTTGACGTATCTTTAGTACGCACCGTTTATACGTTCGCTACCGTCTTTACTGCTTTTGCAGGTGTAATTATATACATTATATTATTGATTATCATACCAGAAGAATCCAATAGATATTATAGAAATGATTAAAGTAGGAATCATCGGCGGAGCCGGATACACGGCAGGCGAACTGATACGTTTACTGCTCAACCATCCGGAAGCGGAAATCGTATTCATAAACAGTTCAAGCAACGCCGGCAACAAAATTACTGATGTACACGAAGGACTGTACGGTGAAACAGATTTGGTATTTACCGACCAGCTTCCGTTGGAAGAAATCGACGTGCTGTTTTTCTGTACGGCACATGGCGACACGAGAAAATTCCTCGAAAGCCACAACGTGCCCGAGGAGTTGAGAATCATCGACCTCTCCATGGACTACCGCATAGCCTCTCCTGACCACGACTTCATTTACGGCTTGCCGGAACTGAACCGCCGCGCCACCTGCAAGGCAAAGCATGTAGCCAATCCGGGCTGCTTTGCCACCTGCATACAATTGGGGCTGCTGCCGCTCGCCAAGCACCTGATGCTGAATGATGACATCATGGTGAATGCCATCACCGGAAGTACGGGTGCCGGAGTGAAACCGGGTGCCACGAGCCACTTCAGCTGGCGCAACAACAACATGAGTGTTTACAAAGCTTTCGAGCACCAGCACGTGCCCGAAATCAAGCAATCACTCCGCCAGCTGCAAAACAGTTTCGATGCAGAAATAGATTTTATCCCCTACCGGGGTGACTTCCCGCGCGGTATCTTCACTACCATCGTAGTAAAGACCAAAGTGGCTCTGGAAGAAATCATCCGTATGTACGAAGAATACTACGCCAAAGATTCCTTTACATTTGTCGTGGAAAAGAACATTGACCTGAAACAAGTGGTGAATACCAATAAATGCCTCATCCACCTGGAGAAGCACGGTGACAAGCTGCTTATCATTTCCTGCATCGACAACCTCCTGAAAGGTGCCAGCGGACAAGCAGTCCACAACATGAATTTAATGTTTAACCTGGAAGAGACCGTAGGATTACGGTTGAAACCTTCTGCATTCTAAAAAAAATGAATTTATTCGACGTATACCCTCTCTTTGACATCAACATCGTCAAAGGAAAAGGCTGCCATGTATGGGACGAGAACGGTACCGAATACCTCGACCTCTACGGTGGCCATGCAGTCATCTCAATCGGACATGCACATCCACATTATGTAGAGATGGTGAGTAACCAAGTTGCTACGTTAGGATTCTACTCAAACTCAGTAATTAACAAGCTGCAACAGCAAGTGGCAGAACGCTTGGGAAAAGTCTGTGGCTATGACGACTACTCATTCTTCCTCATCAACAGCGGTGCCGAAGCCAATGAAAACGCCTTGAAACTCGCCTCCTTCTACAATGGCCGTACCCGTGTGATATCCTTCTCAAAAGCATTCCACGGACGTACCTCACTGGCGGTGGAAGTAACGAACAATCCTAAAATCATCGCTCCCATCAACAACTGCGGGCACGTCACCTACCTCCCGTTGAACGACATCGAAGCCATGAAGGCCGAATTGTCCAAAGGAGATGTCTGCGCAGTGATTATCGAAGGCATACAAGGTGTAGGCGGCATCCAACTGCCGACAGACGAATTCATGCAGGCTCTCCGCCAGACTTGTACGGAACACAACACGGTCTTGATTCTCGATGAAATCCAAAGCGGCTACGGACGCAGCGGCAAGTTCTTCGCCCATCAGTACAACGGCATCAAAGCCGACATCATCACCGTGGCAAAAGGCATCGGCAATGGTTTCCCGATGGCAGGCGTACTCATCAGCCCAATGTTTACACCAGTATACGGGCAACTTGGAACCACTTTCGGTGGAAACCACCTGGCTTGCAGTGCCGCCCTTGCCGTGCTGGATGTGATAGAGCAGGAAAACCTGATAGAGAATGCAGCCCAAGTCGGCAACTTCCTGATAACGGAACTAAAGAAATTCCCTCAAATCAAGGACGTTCGCGGACGCGGACTCATGATAGGGCTGGAATTTGAAGAACCCATCAAGGAACTGCGCCTAAGACTACTGAAAGAGCAGCATGTATTCACCGGTGTAAGCGGTACGAATGTACTTCGCCTGCTGCCGCCTCTGTGCCTCGGCATGGATGAAGCAAAGGAATTCTTGGAACGCTTCAAGAAAGTACTTTAATATTTGACACAAATAATCAGCCAGCAAAAGAAACGACCGAAAAGCAGAATACCTTTCTCTCTCGGTCGTTTTTTGTAGAAAATTTATCTACCTTTGCCAGCAAAACAACTCTTTTAACAACAAAAAGATATGAAAGCAGCAATTATCGGTGCAGGAAATATGGGGGGAGCCATTGCCCGAGGGCTGGCAAAAGGAACAATCATCCCTGCCGGTAACATCATTGTCTCCAACCCCACCCAGGGCAAGCTGGACAAGCTGAAGGCAGAATTCCCCGCATTGCAAGTGACCAATGACAACCAGGAAGCGGCAGCCGGTGCAGATATGATAATCTTTGCCGTGAAGCCATGGCTGATGGAGCCAGTGATAAAGGAACTGGAACTAAAAGGCACAGAGATTCTTATATCCGTTGCAGCCGGCATTCCTTTTGAAGAGCTGACACACTATGTAGCAGACAAAGAAATGACCATGTTCCGTCTTATTCCCAATACCGCCATCAGCGAGATGGAAAGCATGACACTCATCGCCAGCCGCAATGCCACCAAGGAGCAGGAGCAACTGATGCTGGACATTTTCAACCAGATGGGACTCGCCATGCTCATTCCCGAAGAAAAGATTGCGGCAACCACTGCCATGACTTCCTGCGGCATTGCCTACGTGCTTAAGTATATCCAGGCAGCCATGCAGGCCGGCGTTGAAATGGGTATCTATCCCAAAGACGGCATGCGCATGGTGGCACAATCCGTGAAAGGGGCAGCCGAGCTGATTCTGAACAACGACACGCACCCCAGTGTTGAGATTGACAAGGTGTGTACCCCCGGAGGAATTACCATCAAGGGAATCAACGAGCTGGAACATGAAGGATTCACCTCCACTGTGATTAAAGCCATCAAAGCGAGTAAATGATATTTAATGTGCTAATGTAACGATGTCCCGATATGCCTATGAGCTACGGTATAATTAAACATTGTGCAGCCTATTGGCACATTGCCACACTTTAATAACAACCCATTAAAAAAATATAATTATGGACGAACAAATCAGACAAATAGCCGAACGCCTGCGCGGACTGCGTGACGTATTGGAACTGACTGCCGACGATATCGCCCGCGACTGCGACATCTCTGCAGAAGAGTACCGTCTGGCCGAAACCGGAGAATTCGACATCTCGGTCAGCATGCTGCAGAAGATAGCACGGCACTACGGCATATCACTGGACGCACTGATGTTTGGGCAAGAGCCCAAAATGAGCTCCTACTTCCTGACACGTGCCGGAAAAGGAACCAGTATAGAACGTACCAAGGCATATAAATACCAATCGCTGGCAGCCGGTTTCATCAACCGCACGGCAGACCCGTTCATCGTGACCGTAGAACCGAAACCGGACAGCGAGCCGATACATTACAACAGCCATACCGGTCAGGAGTTCAACCTCGTACTGGAAGGCCGTATGATGGTCAGCATCGACGGCAAAGACTTAATCTTAAACGAAGGAGACAGTCTATACTTCAACTCCAAACTGCCGCACGGCATGAAGGCGCTTGACGGAAAGACTGTAAAATTCCTGGCAGTAATCATGTAATAAAGTTATGGTAGAAAGATTTTTATCTCAAACATCCTTCACCTCACAGGAGGACTTCATCAAGAACTTGAAGATAAACGTACCGGAGAATTTCAACTTCGGCTACGACGTAGTGGATGCCTGGGCAGCCGAGCAGCCCGACAAACCCGCACTGTTGTGGACCAATGACCAGGGCGAATGCCGGCAGTTTACCTTTGCCGACATGAAACGGTACACAGACATGACGGCTTCCTATTTCCAAAGCCTCGGCATCGGGCACGGAGACATGGTGATGCTGATACTGAAACGCCGTTATGAATTCTGGTTCAGCATTGTGGCACTGCACAAACTCGGTGCAGTGGTGATTCCCGCCACCCACCTGCTGACGAAGAAAGACATCGTATACCGCTGCAACGCCGCAGACATTAAAATGATAGTCTGTGCCGGCGAAAGCGTCATCACCGACCATATCACGGCAGCTATGCCAGAGTCTCCTTCTGTGAAACGCCTCGTAAGCGTCGGGCCGGAAGCTCCCGAAGGATTCGAAGACTTCCACAAAGGTATCGAGGCCGCCGCTCCTTTCGTGAAACCGGAACATCCGAACACGAACGATGACATCTCCCTGATGTACTTCACCAGCGGTACTACCGGAGAGCCCAAAATGGTGGCCCACGACTTCACCTATCCGTTGGGACATATCGTCACCGGCAGCTTCTGGCACAACCTGAAAGAGAGCAGCCTACACCTCACCATTGCCGACACCGGTTGGGGAAAAGCCGTGTGGGGCAAGCTCTACGGACAATGGATTGCCGGTGCCAACGTATTTGTATACGACCACGAGAAGTTCACTCCCGCAGCCATACTGGAGAAGATACAGGATTATCACGTCACGTCGCTTTGTGCACCGCCCACCATCTTCCGGTTCCTCATTCACGAAGACCTTACGAAGTACGACCTATCCAGCCTGGAATACTGCACCATCGCCGGAGAAGCCTTGAACCCCGCTGTATTCGAGACCTTCAAGAAACTGACGGGCATCAAGTTGATGGAGGGTTTCGGACAGACCGAAACGACCCTCACCGTCGCCACCATGCCCTGGATGGAACCGAAACCCGGCAGCATGGGATTGCCCAATCCGCAATACGACGTAGACCTGATAGACAACGACGGCCGTTCTGTGGAAGCCGGTGAGCAGGGACAGATTGTAATCCGTACCGACAAAGGCAAACCGCTGGGATTGTTCAAGGAATACTACCGCGATGCCAACCGTACCCACGAGGCATGGAACAACGGCATTTACTACACGGGAGACGTAGCCTGGAAGGACGAAGACGGCTACCTCTGGTTCGTGGGCCGCGCCGACGACGTTATCAAAAGTAGCGGTTACCGCATCGGCCCGTTCGAAGTGGAAAGTGCATTGATGACCCACCCAGCCGTAGTGGAATGTGCCATTACCGGTGTGCCCGATGAAATCCGCGGCCAAGTGGTAAAAGCTACGATTGTGTTGGCAAAAGAGTACAAGGCACGCGCCGAAGAAGAGCTTGTCAAGGAGTTGCAGAACCATGTGAAGAAAGTGACGGCTCCCTACAAATACCCGCGTGTCATCGAATTTGTTGATGAGCTCCCCAAAACCATCAGCGGGAAAATCCGCCGTGTGGAAATCCGGGAGAACGACCGGAAATAATACTCGCCACCCAGCATCTGAATCATAAGACAACATCCGGGTGAATGAATAAGGAGGGGATAAAACCGAAGTCGGCCATTCTATTGACGATTTCCGTTTTACCCCCTCTTTTTACAAATAGTTGTCTCATTGTGAATACCAAAAGGAGAAAAGAACTATATTTGCACGAAATTAAACTTCACTTGGAACATTTATAAACAAGAAAGACCGACACGGCATATGAAAAATAGAACGCAGATATGGAAAATACTGGCTTTCTTAGGAGCGGTACTTTTCTTGTCTGATACAATATACGCCCAACAATGGACATCCGATAGTCATTCGGAATACAAACGGGATACACTCCCTTTCTCACAGCGCTTCATCCACAGATTAGGCGTAGAAGGGCGTGCTGGCTATATTTTTCAGACCAGCCCTTTTCTGGAGTACTCCAACCACCAATACAAGGCCATGAAAAATGCCTATGCCGGCCATCTGAAATACTCCTTCCAGCTCCGTCCCCACACCGTTGCCGACCAGGCTTATATAGGAGCCTATCAAGGGATTGGAGTCGGCTATTTCAACTTCGGCAATCCGGAAGAGCTGGGCAACCCGCTGGCGGTCTATCTGTTTCAAGGGGGACGCATCGCCCAATTCAGCCCCCGCATATCCTTGAACTATGAATGGAACTTCGGCGCATCGTTCGGCTGGAAACCCTACGATGAATATGACAACCCGGAGAACCAGATTATCGGCTCGAAAGTGAATGCCTATCTCAATGTGAACCTCTACTTAAAGTGGGCACTCTCCCCCAAGTTCGACTTGATGATAGGAGCTACCGGAAGCCACTTTTCCAACGGAAACACCCAATATCCCAACTCCGGTCTGAACACGGTGGACTGCAAAGTGGGACTGGTATATAACTTTAACCGCAGAGCGGATGAACTCGCCCAATCATGGCAACGCCCTATTGTTCCTCCATTCCCCCGCCACGTCAGCTACGACTTGACTTTGTTCGGCTCCTGGCGAAAGAAAGCAGTGGCCCATGAGGGCAGTAGTGGCCAGGTACCCGCACCCGGCACTTACAACGTGTTCGGTTTCAGCGTTGCACCCATGTACAACTTCGGCTATAAATTCCGCGCCGGTGTGGCGTTGGACGGCGTGTACGACCACAGTGCGAACATGAAAGAATCGTACGAGGAAGAGAACGGCTTCTATACTCCGCCCGCCAAGAAGCAGATGGCATTGGGCTTATCCGCCCGCGGAGAATTTGTCATGCCTTACTTCACGGTAGGTATCGGTCTGGGAGCCAATGTTCTGCACGGCGGCGGTGACATGAAGTCTTTCTATCAGATTCTTGCCCTGAAAATAGACGTAACACGCAATTCGTATCTCCATATAGGATATAACCTCCGGGAATTTCATGAGCCCAATTATCTGATGTTGGGTATCGGCTATCGGTTCAATAACAAACGCCCCAAGCTGTTCTGAACAATAAAGAGGAGGCTATTTATATAGATTCTTTTATTTCATCTGCAAGCACATATTACCAAGTGCCACGCGCATATCATCTACTATAGTATTATAGTTAGTTTGTTAGTTCACAGAGATGAACACTTTGTTCAAGTATAGAGAAACAGTTTGTTCCAATAAGGAAAAACAGTCTGTTTTCATATGATGAAACGAAATGTTCTGTTAAGGGAAACAAAGTGTTCGCCATAATGAAACAACTTGTTCTATTAAGGGAAACACTTTGTTCGCTATAGGGAAACGGTCTTTCATATCAAGAGCTTATAAAGAAAAAGCTCTGCAAATCAATGATTCACAGAGCTTAATCGAGTACTCGAAGCGGGACTTGAACCCGCACAGCCGCAATGGCCAAAGGATTTTAAGTCCTTCGTGTCTACCATTCCACCATTCGAGCATCCTAAAAAAGGGAAAGGAGAGCGGAAAACGAGACTCGAACTCGCGACCCTAACCTTGGCAAGGTTATGCTCTACCAACTGAGCTATTTCCGCATTTGGAGAACGGGTGCAAAGATAAACAGTTTTCCCGTTTCTGCCAAATTTTTTTTTATAAAAGTACAGTACCCTTAACAGATGAAATATTGAACCTTTGGAATGATTTTCTAGAAATAGTAGATTATCTGCAATCAACACCACAAATTAGTAAAATTATAGAGAGTATTTAGCAAGTATAGTAATAAGGACAAAAATATCAGTACACCTATAAAATGCAACTATAATAAATTAATATACAACAATTTAACGCCGTAATCCGAGACTCAGAAAGTACTATTTTAGTAGGTGTGATAAAGACCTAGCTGTTAGCCATCCATCAAAAATTTTCCAGATATTTTTTTGAAAATTCAGCCTATTAGACTTTACTTTCCTACTAAACCACATATTTATATATGTATAAAACAAATAAACTATGGATAATAACAACTACAAAAGACAGTATCGACAACTGAATGATACAACCAAACAAAAGATTAGCCAAAGTCTAAGAGGTAGAACAAAATCAGCCACTCACACCCAAGCTATATCTAACGGACTGAAAAAGTATTGGGCAACAGTACCCAATCAACCTAATAATAATGAAAATAAGAATGAAGAACATGAATAAAATATACGGTTTAAATATAGATGCGTTGAGGCTCTGTTACGAAGTGACAGAACCCAACAATATCAATGTCATAAAAGACAAAGAGATTGGAGAAGAAATTGATTTTCTGTACTTCTATCTAAGACGAATAGAAGGGAAACACTTCAAGTTTGTTTATGAGATACGTTATAACGACATGGGAAAAGATAAATTGTTTGGAGAACTACGTTTGGGCATCAATGACAATAAAGAAGAAAGCAATACCCACCAAAACGGATATAAAAAAGCATGGATTAATATTTCCAATCGTGTATTATACAGCGATGAGATATACTATTTAGATTTTATTGAAAGCAATTTAGGGCTAGAATTACATAATATAACAACCCTAGACCTATGTCTTGATATGTCAAACGACATAGCCCGACTGATACGAAAACTTATCCGAAACCCACAAATAACAACGCTTCTGAACGGAAAAAGAATCACCAATCGCAAAGAAGACCGCCCCGAAATCACATATACTTTCAGTGGGAATATGGATAAAGATAAATACTTAACCGTCAACATTAAACAAAAAAAAGCTATAAAAGATAAGAGCAAAGGTAGTACCCTTATAGCATACAACAAGAAAGCTGAAATAATCAATAGCTCGGATAAAGCGTACATAAATAACTACTATAACAATCCTTCAAAATTGCATCGTTTAGAAGTTCATCTCAACAATGAAGAAATCAAAGATTATATCGTGAAAACCAGGTATGAATTATCATTCTATTCTTTAGCTGATGAAAAATTCCTAGCAAAACTTTTTGGTTATACCCTCAACAGTCTTATCAGGTTTGAAAAAGACGGAAAAGCAATAGATTGGACAGACCTCTTATCAGAAGGGTATAACAACCACCCCTGCCAACGGCTATTTTCTAGGGTAACTAATTCAAATACAGAGAAAAATATCTTTAAAAAACGTAGTTCAAAAAAACAATATAGCGAAAATTAAACATTAACTTCGGATATGCGGAGTGCGGAATCAGAAATAGCAATTACTATATTTCACTCCGCACCTCCGCACTTCCGCATACAATCTATCAATATTGGTTATTTTTACGTAAACATAAGTTCCAAAAAGCCCCATTATCATTATACAGTTCATCAAAACGAGATGGGGACATTCCATCACAAACAAGGCAATCATTCTTCTTATATGAAGGATTAGCAACACCATAATACGAGCAAATATATCCTTTAAAGTCCGAGAAGTTCCTAATATTCTTATTGAACAAGGTGCATTTTTCTTTCAATATAAGACAAAGCGTAGCAATATCCAATTTAGAACATTCACCATTGGATATTTCAAACCTTTCATCAACTTTTTCAAGTATCTTTCTGACTTGTTCTCGATTATGTAAAGAAGGACATAATTTTTCCAATAACTTTCCTTTATCCAATATTGTACTACTATTTTTCTTTTCATTCGCCAGCGGTTGAACGGCTTTATTTGAAAGACCTTCTTTTTCTATTAAAGTCTGAGAAGAATCTTTAGATAAGATACTATCCACAGAAGCCTCTTTCTCGATTTCCATAATAGTATCATCATTAAGTAAAACAGCTTCATTCACAACTATTTTCTGATAACGAATCCCCGCTATTCTTTGGGCATAAAACAGAAATGACTGCAATGTTTTGGCTTTATCTTCTATGATTGGCTGTTCTTGATTTTCTATAATCAGCATATTGATATAGTTATATTTAATCTTATGCTGCATGTCATACAAAAAGTACTTAATTAGTGCAATCAGAATATCTTTATCACTTTCATCAATGGTATTATTCTTAGCGTACAACTTCTTTAAAGAAGATATTAACCTAATATCCAAGTTCTTAATAAATGAATTATCGCATATATATTGGCTAATTTCCTCCAATGAATGACTGCTTATATACTCCTTATCTAAACTATCAAAGATTGCAAGAGTGATTTTTATTTGCTTTCTAAACTGTACATCTAATTGTTCAATATTATCATATAAAATTATATTTTCATTGCCAAGCATGGCAATAACACCGTTTATCACGTTTTTGAGATACTGAGCATTCTGAATGTCATTATTCTTTTTGCGCATCATTTCCAAATGTCTTGACATACTTGAAAAGATTTCAGCTTCTTTTGTTATACACTGATTGCAAAAAGTTAAAAGTGGTTCTATATCGCTATCCGCATATAGAACCACAATCATATCTTTGAATAATTGAATGTATTCTCTTTCTTCTTGTGATAGTATCATATCAACGGCATTTAAACTGCCGTAAAGATACAAATTTCATTGTAAGCCTACAAAATTGGCTTTTATGGATATTGGCTCATATTGATATAAAACATTCAAAAAGACAGCTTATTAGCTAAAAGTGAATATTAGTTTTAACGCACTTCTTACCAATTTACATAAAACATTCATAATCAATAACATAAATCCATTTCTAATATTCACTTCTATTCTTTGTGAATATGAGGTCCAACATGAGAATTAATTCAGCACCTCTTTTTATCTAAATATTAGACGTGTTCTTTAAAACAATTTCTTGTATTAGAGAAAACCCATATCGCGTTATCAAAATATCAGCATTTTCTTTGGGGACTAGTATTGGTATTTGGGCAACTTCTAGAAATTTGCATAATGCAATCCTATGATTCCCTTCTAATATGCAGATTCTATTCTCATAATTGCAGAGCGGTGGGTCAATAAGTTCTTTGTCAATCCACTTTTTTAATATACGAATATGTCTTGGCGTTAACAAGTACTTATCTCGGACTACTTTGCGTGTATCAATATTCGATTCGCTTACAAGGGTCTTCACATCCGCATTGAGGAGAGAGAGCTTTTTCCAAGGAGAAGCTTGCATATAATTTGTAGACATTTCCCACATAGGTTCTATTGTGTGCTCTTTCAAATAATCCACAATTCTTTTAACCTCTTCACACTTTTCTTTCCTTGACTTCTCTTTTGCACCTTCTAAACCTAATTTTTTTTTTAAATCAGCTATATTCATCATTTCTTCATAATATTTCTAAAACAGTTTCTTGTCAACCAATAAATGTTGAATAATGGAATCAAGCTAGCATTTTGCTTAAAAAACAAGCCATTCAATACGCTTATTAACACAAATGAACTTGTGAAAAGCAACTCGCATTTAACTTCTTAAATTTATTTTTATTCACTTTCAAGACTAGTGAATATTATAGGTATCAACACCACTAACATGTAAAATTACAACTTTCATATTTATCAAGTTCAGACCTCTTCTTCTATTGGAACATCAGGTAAGAAATCTCTAGGGGAACAATCAAAGACTTTAGCAAGTACATTCAAATGGTTTAGATTATACTTTGCCCTGCGCTTAGGATTCTCAATATCAGCAATGAAACTTGCAGACATATTCATATAATCTGCCAATTCCATCTGAGACCACCTTCGTTCCACTCTCATAGCCTTCACTTTCTGTATTACAAATTCTTCTATTTTAGTCATATACCAATCATTTTAATTGGTAAAGGAAAGATTATCGCAGAAAAGTTTTGAGCGTACATGTACGCGTATTATCTTTGCAATCTCAATTAAATAACAAGTATTCAACTTTTAATTAAAAAAATCATGAAAAAAATTCTATTCTTCATTTTAATGGCGACTAGCCTAGTTATGTACAGTTGTGAAAGTAATGATGATTCTTCTCTAAACAACAATCCTGTTGACACAGAGTTTTCAACGGACAGAAGTATTCACATAAAGGCTTTTAGCAGTGAAAATGCACGTACATTCTCAACCACTTATAAGGAAACTGGATGCTCTGAATGTAATGCAGATGGGACGGAATTTGACGCAATTCTTTTTGATAAAAATTCGTCAAATAAAACATATAGATATATTTTAAACATAAAGGTTTCACCTCAAAAAGATATTAAAAAAGGAGATAAGTTAACGATGGTAGGAGGATTTTTTGCAGGTTCAAAAGACGACTTTCTCAAATATCAGCCTAAAAATATAACAGGAGAAATAACTGTTGAAGAAGTATACAAAGAAAAAGGCATTATACTGTCATTTAATAATTTATCATGGACAAATTCACCCAATGGAGGAACAATATACAATCTTACAGGTAAGTTAGCGTTTACTTACCCTAATTATAATCCCCTAGCTAACAAATAAATCCACACTGTTAGCAATGAAAAGATGTATTCTGGTATTACTCTTATTTTGCACCCCACTCTTAGTAATACATGCACTACCACGTAAAAAAGTAGCAATTGTATTGAGTGGTGGTGGTGCAAAAGGAGTAGCACACATCGGAGCTTTAAAAGTTATAGAAGAATTGGGAATTCCTATTGACTATGTCGCAGGAACAAGTATCGGTGCAATTGTAGGTGGACTATATTCTATTGGATATACATCTGAACAGCTAGAAATAATAGTAAAGCAAACAAATTGGATTGACCTACTTACTGATAAAATTTCACGTGATGCAATACCATTTCCTTTCAAATTGGATGACAACAAATATCTCATATCATTACCCATTAAAAATAATGAAAAGAGCGGAGGTATAATCAGGGGCAGAAATATATCACAGTTATTGCAGCAACTCACAGAAGACTATAATGATACAACTAATTTCGATAGTCTTCCAATTCCTTTTGCATGTATCGCTACAGATATGGCAACAAATCAGAAAGAAGTTATTCGGTCAGGCAAACTTTCAGAGGCAATGCGAGCTAGTATGGCTATCCCCGTCGTTTTTACTCCACTATATTCAGACAAGAAGGTTCTAATAGATGGAGGATTCAAAGATAACCTACCCATTGACGTTGCTAAAAGCATGGGAGCAGATATAATCATTGCAATTGATGCACAATCAGAATTGGCAACAAGTGATAAATTACAGGCTGTACCTGATGTTGTCAATCAGTTAATGCTAATGATATGTCAATCTGAATTAGATATTGACAAAATCAAACAAGTTGATGCTTACATTAAAGTTAATGTAAAAGGATATAATGCAGCAAGTTTTTCGAATGAAGCGATTGATACCCTTATCATAAGAGGAGAGAATGCAGCAAGAACAAATTATGCTTCTTTACAATCAATCAAAGATAAAGTTGGAATAGTACCTTTAAAAAAACCGCATGCCACTTCATTTCAGTTACCATTTAGCCCTCAATATACCTCTATAAAAAACGACCAATTAAGAGTTGCATTAAGATTTGATAGCGAAAATATTGCGGCAATCTTATTAAATGTGAATTTGCAAAACCTAAAAACAGGAAAAGCTGAAATAACTTTAAGAGGCGGTAAACAATCTTTTCTTAACGCTCAATATAGCCTCCCATTATCAAAGATACAGGAAATAAACATCATCAATAAAATCGCTTATAATGACATTTTTCTATACAGGAATGGACAAAAGATTGCTAATCCAAGTTTTATACAGAATACCAGTAAATTGGCATATTCGATAATACCATTAGACAATCTATTATTTAAAGCTAATATATCATTAGATTATCAACGCTTTTTCAGGACATTAGCAAATCAAGAATTTTCATATCTGAAGAACTATGACTTATTCCTAAATTACAATGTAGAATTGAAATACGAAACTATTAACAAAAAATATTTTCCAACAAAAGGTTTAGATTGTCACATTGGATATACAATATATACCAACTGCCACTCTTCCGCAAACTATTCAGCATTTGATACTCAGATAAAGAAAATATTCCCCATAAGTTATAGCACATATTGTATACCATCAATATATGGAAGACTTCTTTTTAATACTAACACTCCACTAATATACAGCAACATGATAGGTGGTGAAGGATATAGTTTAGATTTTGAGCAGCAAATACCATTCTCAGGGCTTATACACACAGAAAATATCAATAACGCATTCGGAGGTCTGCAAATCAAAATTCAACACACATTTCAAAAGAAACAGCATCTGACTCTTGCAGGTAATTACGCCATTTCAGAAAATCACCTATCAAACTTCTTTCATGGAAAACCAATATACGGAATTAGTGTTGGATATGGCTATGAAAGTCCATTGGGTCCAATAGAAGGTTTTCTTTCTTATTCTAACAAAACAAAAGATTTAGGATTTTATCTCAATATTGGATTTGGATTCTAAAAGTTCAACATATCATAAGTTTCTAACAGTTCTTGCGAACGTAGTCCCAAATATCGACGAGTAGTCTGTATATCAGCGTGATTAAATAGCTCTGACAACTTTATCAATGCAAATTCTGAGTTTTCCCCTGCTGCCTCAACAACTTTCCTGCCAAACGTTTTTCGCATACTATGGGTACTAAAGTGTTCAATTTTCAAATTATATTTTGATTTTATTGACTTGAATAGTACATTAATTCTTTGCGTACTATACACCGTTTTTTTACGACTGAGGAAACACCTCTCATTTTTATCTACTACACCTAAAGCTGTATAACAGTCTGCTATATGCTTCTGAAAGTTAGTATTCACTTTAATTTCCCTGCGTTTTCCCGTTTTCTTTTCAATGATGACAAACTTCTCATCATCCAACAACATAGACCATGTAAGAGAAAGAATATCCGATATGCGCAACCCGAAGAAAGAACCACAGCCAATCAACAAAGACAAACGGTATTCTTTATCACGATACAGCTTTCTAACCAATGACAGCATTGAATCCCATTCCATATAATCCGAAGTAACATAGCTATTTTTCAAACTCATAATATTTTTTTTAATTGAAATCTTCTGTTTAATCCCCACAATAAAATCCATTGCCACGATTATATCCCATTGCCCAGGAAACCGCATCAGCAGATAAGCCTTCAAACTCATTTTTATGAACACTCTCATTTTTACGTGCATTATGCGCCGCCCAACTTGCTGCAATCATCGCATCGAGTTTTGCTGCTTTTTCTTCTCGTGTTTTAACAGCATCTCGTTCCCAACTCCAAGCAGCTTTTAAACACTCCGACCATGAACGCCCTCTACGTTGAAAGTCATTCTTGTAAAGTCTGTAAGCATCCTTCATCACCTGCTGTTTATTATATCGCTTCATCTTATTGTAGTGTTATTGGTTTATTATTACACCACAAACGTAGTGCTTTCAGTAGACATAAACAAATAAAAGTGTATATTATTAGCATTACATTAACTTATTTTACGTACTGCCATCAATATACATTTTAAGAATAAACGTATATTTGCATATATAACAAGAATAAATAGGTATGGGACTACGAATCAAAGAAGTTATTAAAGAAAAAGGTATGACCGTCCAAACTTTAGCGGACAAGATAGGAATAAACCGTGTCGGATTAAGTAATCACATCAACGGTAATCCCTCTGTCGCAGTTCTCGAAAAAATTGCAGCAGCCCTAGAAGTACCAATTCAAGAACTTTTTGAAAAAGAACAAAAAGAGAATATCAACGGATATATAGAAATCGGAAATGAAATCTTCAAAATCACTTCATTCCAAGACATCAGAAACATAATCAATCGCTTTGATAGTGACAATTCATAAGTCAATCTATCATAATCCCCTCATTTTCCCCTACAAATCCCCTCCAAAATCCCCTTTCAAAATATAACTCACTAAGAAACAGCAAAATATAAGTGAGGTGTAAAAAAGTCCTATCCCCAATTCATCATATCACTATACCTTTGCAATGTCAAAAGGTACCAAAGACACTATGTATAACCATTAAAAAATTATGATTATGATGAACTTAAAAAATACTTTCAATGAAGATAGTTTTGAATACACCACAATGAATGATATTATAGCCGAAGGTATGAAGCAGCCAAAGCGAGAGCCACTATACAAAAACCTTTGGTACGAAAATGAACTATGTGTTTTATTTGGTGCAAGTAATTGTGGAAAGAGCATTTATGCAATGCAGATAGCTAAACATGTAGCTCAGAAACAACCAATTCTATATTTTGATTATGAATTGAACATTCAACAAATCTGTGATAGATATACAAACGAAGATGGCACAATCCCCTGCAAATTCCCTCAGAATATCTATCGCCCTAATCTTGATTTTGATATGGCTAAAAATTTCAAAGAACGCAGAGCCTACCTAAGAATGAGAATCGAAGAAGCGGTAACAAAAAAAGGAATCAAACTATTCATTATTGATAATATCACTTGTTTGCACCCCAATCTATCCAAAGCAAATGAAGCGGCTACCTTCATTCTCGAACTACGCACATTCATGAATAGCTTAGGAGCAAGCTTCTTACTACTAGGACATTCACCCAAGAAAAAAGACAATTCTCCTATTACTTTAGACAATTTAGCTGGGTCTAAGAATGTGGGAAACTTCATTGACAGTTGTTTTTGCATAGGGCAAGCAAAAACAGATGGCAACGAAAAACGATACATAAAACAGCTAAAGAACAGAAGTAGCCAAATCATATTAAACGAAGAACACGTATTGGTCTGCTCTATTGAAAAAGGAGAAGATAACTTTCTATACTTCAAGGAAGAAGGATATGCAAGAGAAAAAGATTTGATTAAAGGAACTGGTAATATTACCCCCGAAAAAGAAAAGGTATATCAACTCTACAAAGAGCATAAGAGTTATAGAAAGGTTGCCAAAATGACGGGCATCAGCGATAAGACCATAAAAAAATGGATAGATGAATACGAAGAATATTATACAGAGCCAAAAGCTATCAACGAGCAAGCAAATGGAAGCAATGAGATAGAAAGTGCGGAAATGCGGAATGCGGAGTAGTAAAATGCAAAATATTGCTAATAAATAATCTGACATTCACTTACTTTTTCTCTTTATCCTAATAATAATCAATTTTGTAATGAAAACACAATATGGATGCACAGCATTTAAACATAGATACAATCAAAGAAAATCGTAACTTCAAAGGAATAACCCAAGAAGACACCAAAGAATTAATTGATACACTATATGCTTTTTCAATTCTAAGCTATGAAGCATATACTAAAAAAGATAAGAAATATGGAGAATTTTGATTTAAAAGGTTTTGCCAAAGGCAAAAAGCAACAAAAGGAGCAAATAGGCGGTAACGCCATCATTTATACTCGTGTTAGTTCAAGCGAGCAAGTTGATGGGCAAAGTCTTGAAGTGCAAATTGACAAATGCAGAGAGTATGCCAAAGTACGTTCATACACTGTCGTTGGTGAATTTGGCGGCACGTATGAAAGTGCCAAAAGCGACAAAGAACGCAAGGAGTTTAACCGTATGCTTGCTTTCATCAAACAAAGTAATAAGAAAGGCAGCAGCCAACCCGTAAAAACAGTAATAGTGTTTAGTACCTCCCGTTTCAGCAGAACGGGAAGTACAACTATCATTGAAGAAGTTGAGGCTAGAGGAGCATACGTAGTATCTGCAACCTCCAACTATGACCCACGTACCCCAGTAGGAAAGTATATGCAACTCATGGAACTTGCAAATGCAAGGTTTCAGAATGACGAAAAACGGGCAACTACCATTGAAAACAGCGTAAAAGCATTATTAAAAGGGAGGTGGATTGGGAAAGCCCCTAGAGGATATGACCAAAAAACGACCAAGAAGGAACAAATTATAACTATCAACGAAGAAGGTAAGTTGATTCGGAAAGCATTTCTTTGGAAAGCAAATAACAAGTTATCCAATGAAGAAATCAGACACAGATTGGAAGCAGAAGGGCTACACATCTGCAAACAAAAGTTATCTGAATTATTCAAGAACCCTTTTTATTGCGGCTATATGGCACATAAATTCCTGCAAGGAGATATTGTACAAGGAAATCACCCACCGCTGATTTCCAAAGAGATTTTTTTGAAAGTAAACGGGGAGTTATCCAAAAATCATAGTGGGTACGAACAAAAGATAGACAAGGAGTATGCACCATTATTAGGTAGTATCAAGTGCCCATGTTGCGGAAAAAATCTATCTGCCAGCATATCAACCAAAATGCGAAAGAGATTCGGACGTACTGATATAGGCTATTACGTTTGCAGCCGAAAAGGATGCAAGTACAACAGTTCTACTAAAAAGGTACATGAAGCCTTTGAAGAAGAAGTAAACAGGTATGCCCTATCAGACAAAGTAAGTGAACTCTTAAAAATGCAACTTACCATCACATTTGAATATATGAATCAAGAAAACAGAGAACGAGCCAAATCTATCAAAGCAAACATCAAAGCTAAAGAAAAAGAGTTGGAACAAGTAGAAACAAATTATGCACTCTGTACCGATGCGAAGAAACAAAGCATTTGCGAGAAGGTTATGACGAAATTAGAGAAAGAAGTAAGAGATTTAAAGACCGAATTTTCAAAAGTGAACACAGAAATATTGAACCTCGATAAATTCATTGATTTTGCTTTTAAAATGCGTTCTAACTTATTTGAATTGTGGGAGTTGCAAGGATTAGAAGGAAGAAGAAGACTACAAAAACTCGTATTTCCTGACGGATTTATTTACGACAAAAATAACGAGCATATTGAACCTAAAAAAGTGAACCAATTCTTTCTCCTAAAGTATTCATATCCAACAGGTAACGGAGATAAAAAGAAAGAGACGAACCGTGAAAAACACGATTCGTCTCTTAGAGTACTCGCAGCGGGACTTGAACCCGCAGAACCTTTTACCTGCCCAGCAACTCTTTCTCTGCAGCTTGCATGGTCTCAAAATTGAAACCATCTACCACTTTCTGCATCAGGGCAGAGACTTCATCGTTACAAAGGTTTCCGATACTGCCTTCATGGGTATGATGTACCTCTTTGCTGTGCGAGAAGTTTCCGGCTTCAATATCCAGTCCCACCTTCTTGTAGGCATCGCGGAAAGGCATCCCTTCACGTGCCAAGCGGTTGACTTCCTCCACACTGAAAATAAGCAGATACTTGTCATCATCAAGAATATGTTCGTTCACCTTGATTTCGTTCATAATGTAAGTCGTCATCTGCAGACAGTCTTTCAGTTCCTGAAAAGCAGGCAGGAAGACCTCTTTGATAATCTGCAAGTCACGGAAATAGCCGGAAGGAAGATTGTTGGCTATCATCATAATCTGCTGGGGAAGGGATTGCAGTTTGTTGCACTTGGCACGCGTCAGTTCAAAGACGTCCGGGTTCTTCTTGTGAGGCATGATGCTGGAGCCGGTAGTGCAATCGTCCGGCAGCTTCACAAAACCGAAGTTCTGACTGTTGAACATACATGCGTCAAAAGCCAATTTCGATATGGTTCCGGCCACACTGGCAAGGGCGAAAGCTACATTACGCTCCATCTTGCCACGCCCCATCTGGGCATACACTACGTTGTAGTTGAGGGAATCAAATCCCAAAAGACGGGTAGTCATCGTACGGTTCAGCGGGAACGAGGAACCGTATCCCGCAGCAGAACCCAAAGGATTGCGGTTGCACATCTTGAAAGCTGCCTGAAGGAACATCATATCGTCCACCAGGCTCTCGGCGTATGCCCCAAACCAAAGTCCGAAAGAAGACGGCATGGCTATCTGCAAGTGTGTATAACCCGGCATCAGTACATCCTTGTAGCGTTCGCTCTGCATAACCAGCACATGGAACAATTGTTCCACAGCCTCCGCCACTTCCTTTATCTCTGCACGGGTAAAGAGCTTCAAATCGAGCAACACCTGGTCGTTGCGCGAACGTCCGCTGTGTATTTTCTTACCTATATCACCCAAGTTGCGCGTCAGCATAAGTTCCACTTGTGAGTGAACGTCTTCCACTCCCTCTTCTATCACAAATTCTCCACGCTCGGCCATCGCATAGATTTCCTTCAATTCGGCCAGCAATTGCCGCAGTTCTTCCTTCGTCAACAAGCCAATGCTTTCGAGCATCGTGATGTGCGCCATGGAACCCAGCACATCGTGCTTTGCTAAATAAAGGTCCATTTCACGGTCACGGCCTACCGTGAAGCGTTCGATATCCTTATTTACCTGAACGGATTTTTCCCAAAGTTTCTGAGCCACGTTGTTTCTAATGATTAATGGTTAGTGATTAATATTGTATCATCGCCAACATATCTGCCATCTTCTCCAATCCTTCCTGCAAGGGTTTCTGCACCATGGCCTTCATAAACGGATTTATATCCATGCCGATGGTCAGTTTCATTTTACATTCGGTTTCGGTGACGGGTACAATCTGTATCCACAGATTGAAGGGCAGCGGTGAAGTGGTTGTTGCAAACTTGATACACTTGCAAGGTTCCTTCTCCACAATCTGCAACGTAATCTTTCCTACGGGAGCCACCTCTATCGTCATGCTCTCCGCATCAAAACTCAAGTTCTTCACTTTGTCTTCAGGCAAACGGTCTTTCACCTTCTCCAGATTGCTCAGGTCGGAAAGCTTTTCATAAACAGCTTCTTGTGAAGCCGGTACAACTTTCACTCCACTCTCAAATTTCGTCATAATCAATCGTATTCAAAAAGAAAAAAGAACTATCCGGACAGAATCTATCCGAATGGCTCTTTTATCCATATTAACATTTTTACAAATAAGTTCTTATTTACCAGATTCCCAATGTGCAGGGTCTTTACGCCATTCATTCAGAGTCTCCACATCTTCTTCCTCGATATAGCCCGTACGCAGTGCCACTTCCATCACAGCCTCGTAATTGGTCAGCGTCACCAAAGGCACTTTGGCATCCTTGAAAGCCTTTTCGGCAACCGGGAAACCATAAGTATAGGCAGCCACCATACCGATGACCTCACATCCGTCACGGCGGATAGCTTCTACAGCCTTTAAGCTGCTTCCACCCGTAGAAATCAAATCTTCCACGACTACCACCTTCATACCGGGACGAAGTTCACCTTCAATCAAATTCTCCAGTCCATGGTCTTTCGGAGTGGAGCGTACATATACAAACGGCAAGTTCAATGCATCGGCCACCAAGGCACCTTGCGGGATAGCTCCCGTTGCCACACCGGCAATGGCATCCACCTGTCCGAAACGTTCCAAAATCAGACGCGTAATTTCAATCTTTACGAAATTACGGAGAGAAGGATAAGAAAGGGTTTTGCGGTTATCACAATAAAACGGAGACTTCCATCCGGATGCCCAAGTGAACGGGTTAGCCGGTTGTAGTTTAATCGCTTTTATCTTCAGCAACTTCTCTGCAAACAATCTTTCTAAAGTTTTCATAGCAAAACTAATCTATATATGATAAATATGGCACAAAAATACGGAAACAGAATGAGAATAAAAAAGAGAAAGCCGATAATTTTCATTCGAAGTAGTCATTTTCCTCAGAAACCTCTATGCAACGACATATATCCTTCATTTCGAACCCCCTGCTCAAGGCAAAACGCACCAGTTTGCCATTCAACTCATACTCACTTTCGGCACGGACGCTTTTACGCTTTGCCGCCAGCAGTTTCTGCAAGACGGCGTGGTATTCCTCCTCATCAATCTCGTTCAAATAGGGCCAATAGACAGATGAAGATATCTTTTTCAACTGGAGCGCCTGCCCTATCTTCATCTTGCCCCATTTGGCAAAACGGTATTTGTCGTTGATGAAAGCACGGCAGAAGCGCTCTTCATCAATGTACTTCTCTTGTTCCAGACAGTTGATGATACGGTCTATGGCATCATAGGCAATGCCCCAGCGTTGCAGTTTCTCCGCAATCTCCGCCCGGCAATGCTCGGCAGTGGAGCAATATGCCGCCACTCTGTTCAAAGCTTCAGTTTCAGTTATTTCTATCATCGTTCTGCAATTACGTACCGGTCGTTGCCGGAAATATCTTTTCGGATACGGACATTCGTATAGCCTTGCTTGCGAAGCATCGAAGCGACAGCCTCTCCAAATGCCCGGTTGATTTCAAAATAGAGTCGGCCGCCGACCGTCAGCATGCTCCGTCCCAGTTCACCTATACGCCGATAGAAACGGAGCGGGTCGCTATCTGGAACAAACAAAGCCCGTGAGGGTTCCCAGTTCAAGACGTTTGGTTCCATATCCCGCTTTTCTGTTTCCGTAACATAAGGCGGATTACTGACGATTACATCAAAACATTCACCCTCAACCGGTTGATACGTCAGGACATCACGCTGTACAAATAGCACGGAGGCCTGCAAAAGGTGGTTATTGTCGCCGGCTATGGCAAGAGCTTCTCCGGAAATGTCCCAAGCAGTTACTTCCGCTTCCGGCAACTCTTTAGACAAAGTGACGGCAATACACCCACTTCCGGTGCCAATGTCGAGAATACGGGAAGCCGGAGCGACTTCCTTCAGCATCCTCTCCACCAGTTCTTCCGTTTCGGGACGGGGAATAAGCACCCCCGGAGCCACCCGAAAAGTACGCCCCAGGAAACGGGCAGTACCCTGCACATACTGTATGGGCTCAAAATTGCACAGACGGGAAAGAATGCTTTCCAATTCCCTTTCATCGTTTGGAGATAAAATCATATCTTTGCCCAGGTAATAGTCAATATTACCCTGACCAAACATTTCACAGCAGACAATACGGGAAAGATTGGCCGCCTCCCGGGGAGGGTAGCATTCCTGCAAAGCACTGCGGATATGTGAAACGGTTACATTCATTCGGGGTCCGGTTTTATTCGGGCTGCAAAAGTAATCATTAATTTTGATTATTCAACCAAAAGGTAAGCAAGGATATGAATTCAGAAGAAGAGAAATACATGCTGCGATGTATCCAACTGGCACAAAACGGGCTATGCAATGCAGCACCCAACCCGATGGTGGGGGCGGTAATAGTATGTGACGGGAAAATCATAGGCGAGGGATACCATGTGCGCTGTGGAGAAGCCCACGCCGAGGTCAACGCCATCCGTTCCGTGAAAGACACGTCCCTGCTGAAACGTTCCACCATCTATGTCAGCCTGGAACCGTGTTCGCACTATGGCAAAACTCCTCCTTGTGCAGACCTCATCATCGAGAAGCAGATTCCACGTATCGTCATCGGGTGCCGGGACCCTTTTTCTAAGGTTGCGGGCCGGGGCATACAGAAACTGAAGGATGCCGGACGTGAAGTTATTGTCGGAGTGCTGGAAACAGAATGTCGGCAGCTCATCCGCAGGTTCATCACTTTCCATACTTTGCGACGCCCCTACATCACCCTAAAATGGGCGGAATCTTCTGACAGATATATCGATTACTCCCGCACGGACGGTAAACCGGTTATCCTCTCCAGCCTGCTGACTTCGATGCTGGTACACAAGAAACGGGCAGAGCACAGCGCCATATTAGTAGGTACCCGTACGGCTGAGCTGGACAATCCCGGCCTGAATGTCCGCCATTGGTATGGTCGTTCACCGGTACGTATCGTGCTGGACCGGCAACAAAAGCTATCCCCCAACCTTCACCTATTTGACGGTAGCGTGCCGACCCTCGTTTTTACAGAAGCCCCGCACGCTCCGCTACCGAATGTAGAGTATCTGCCAGTCAGCGACTACCGGCGGAATGTACTCCCCGAAATCATGGAAACGCTGTATACACGCGGATTACAATCCCTTTTGGTAGAGGGTGGCAGCCAAACTCTCCAATCCTTCATCGCTGCCGGATTGTGGGACGAAATCTTTGTGGAAGAAACTCCGTACCTTCTTCATTCCGGCGTCAAAGCACCCGAAATCAGTGACGGATATCCATTTGCAACAGAGCATTCTTTCGGCAGGAGTTTTCGCCATTATACTGCCTCAAGAAACAGTCAATAGCCTCATTTCAGGGCTTTTTTATCGAGAAAAAGGGGGATATTATCTATAATTTTATATAAAACTTCCCCGTAAAGCTGTTTATAGAAAAAAATGTTCCTATTTTTGCAACTTGTAAATAAACACTAACTTTCAAAATGAGAATAAAGTTTCTATCAGTAATTGTGAGTTTTCTTATTGTGTCATTTGCTCTAAGTTCATGCCTTGACTCTGACGACAATTATGAATTCAGCTCCGATGCTACTATACATGCTTTTGGTATCGATACCATACATGGCAAACATTACAAATTTACAATTGACCAGCTCAATAGACTCATCTATAACAGAGATTCATTGCCCGTAGGTTCAGATACCATCATTGACCGTATTCTAATTGATACTATGACCGTTACCGGTTGGATAACTTCAGGCTCGCCTACCGACACGGTATTCGTCATGTCGGACTCCGTGGATTTGAGACCCGCCATGAATAACGATGCCGGCATGCTGTTCAAAGCACATGCCGCCGACGGTGTTACAGTCCGCGAATATAAATTGAAAGTTAATGTACACCTGCAAGACCCGGACTCACTCGTATGGACAGACATGCAGAAAAGGGGGAATATATTCTCCAATACCATCAATTTAGGTCAGCAAAAAGCGGTTGTACTGGGAGACGAACTATTTGTCTACACTTCCAACAGTACTGCTTACAAGACATCGACTGCGCCCGATAAATACAACTGGAGTAAAGTCAATGTCAGCAACCTCCCCTCAGACGTAAAGTTGACATCTGCCGTAGAGTATAACAATGCGCTTTATATGGTTACAGAAAGCAAAAGAGTATTCAGCTCTACCAACGGCGGCGCCTGGACAGAAGTCACTACATTGGGAGACAATGTCATAGTCCTCATCAATGGTTTCTCCGACCGGCTCTCGGGTATTGTGGAAATCAACGGAAAGCAATATTTCAACATCTGTAAAGACGGAAAGAATTGGGAAGCGGAAAACACGGCTGACAACCTTACCCTTGAGGAAGTCCCGGCAGGATTCCCTACCGAAAACATATCCACCACCCAGACCAACACCGGCAATGGTGTAGAGAAGGTGGTTCTGGCAGGAATGCCGCTGGCCAACGAACAAGAGACAATACCCTGGTTCTCATTGGACGGCAAAGGCTGGGCAAGCCTGGCTAACACGGTGTACGACACATCTTGTCCCGGCATGGTCAACCCTGCCATTATGTACTATGGCGACATGTTCTATTGCTTTGGAGGAGAACTTGACGCCATCTACAACTCCATCACAGGCATTGCGTGGAGCAAGACAGAAACCAAGTTCCTGCTACCCCAGGAATTCAAAGGGAAAGGCGCGTACTCCATTATAGTGGAACCGACGAAAGACAAAACTGTGGCCCCGGCAGACAAACGGGACTTCATTTGGGTGATATTCGGCGGTAACGGCACCAAGAATGAAGTATGGCGCGGACGTCTTAACAGATTGGGCTTCGAAATACAATAATAATGATGTCATATAAGGAAGAAATCGATCTAAACCGGATACCCCAGCACGTGGCGATTATCATGGACGGTAACGGACGGTGGGCCAAGCAGCGTGGACACGAACGCAGCTATGGACATCAGGCCGGCGCAGAGACTGTGCACGTCATTGCAGAGGAAGCCGCTAAATTAGGAGTCAGATACCTTACTTTATATACGTTCTCTACCGAGAACTGGAATCGTCCGTCGGACGAGGTAGCCGCCTTGATGGGATTGCTCTTCGACTCCATAGAGGAAGAGACGTTCATGAAGAACAATATCAGTTTCCGGGTAATAGGAGATATTGAAAAACTGCCTGCCAACGTACAGCAACGGCTCAACACTTGCGTGGCACACACCTCCCACAACACGGGAATGTGCCTGGTACTGGCATTGAGCTACTCTTCCCGCTGGGAAATAACGGAAGCTGCCCGGCAAATAGCCGACCTGGTACAGAAAGGTGAGCTGAAACCCGAACAAATCGACAGTGAGCTCATATCCCGTCATCTGACAACCCACTTCATGCCCGACCCCGACCTGCTGATACGTACCGGAGGAGAGCTCCGCCTTAGTAACTACATGCTCTGGCAATGCGCCTATTCGGAACTTTATTTCTGTGATACCTATTGGCCCGACTTCCGTGAAGAAGAATTACGCAAAGCCATATGTGACTATCAGAAACGCGAACGCAGGTTCGGCAAGACCAGCGAGCAAATCAATTAATCACCGGACACACAAATAGTAAATAGTAAATTGTAAAATAGTAAATAAAAAGATGCACTATCGTATTTTCTCCATACTCGTAACGTTTGTCTGCCTTTTCGGCTGCGCACTGACAACAGCAGCACAGGACGTAAACAACACCGATGAAACCGAAAAGCCGGTTATACTCTATTCGGGAACACCCAAGAAGTATGAAATAGCCGACATTAAGGTCGAAGGAGCCCAGAACTATGAGGATTATGTAATTGTCGGATTGTCCGGACTATCCAAAGGGCAGACTATCACCGTGCCGGGTGACGAGATTACACAAGCTTGTAAGCGCTACTGGCGCCACGGTCTGTTCTCTGACGTGGAAATTACAGCAGACAAGATTGAAGGCGACCAAATTTGGCTGACCATTCATCTGACCATGCGTCCGCGTGTTTCCGACATACGCTACAACGGTGTGAAGAAGTCAGAGCGTGAAGACCTGGAAAGCAGAATCGGCATGATAAAGGGCGGTCAGATTACACCTAATCTGGTGGACCGCGCCAAGACCTTGATAAAGCGCTATTTTGACGACAAGGGCTTCAAGAATGCAGATGTAATCATCACCCAACGTGATGATCCGGAAAAGAAGAATGAAGTGATTGTCAACATCGACATCGACAAGAAGGAGAAAGTGAAAGTACATCAAATCACCATTGTAGGCAACGAGGCCCTCACGACCAAGAAGCTGAAGCGTGTGATGAAGAAAACAAACGAAAAGGGCAAGCTGCTCAATCTGTTCCGCACCAAGAAATTCATTGAGGACAACTACGAAGCGGACAAACAGCTGATTATCGACAAATACAACGAACTGGGTTATCGTGACGCCATCATCGTGACAGACAGTATCAAGCCCTACGATGACCGCACGGTAGACATCTTCATGCAGATTGAGGAAGGACAGAAATACTACCTCCGCAATGTAACCTGGGTAGGTAACACACTGTATCCTTCCGAACAACTGAACTTCCTCCTCCAGATGAAGAAGGGTGACGTCTACAACCAAAAGTTACTTGAAGAACGTACAATGACCGATGACGATGCCATCGGCAACCTCTACTACAACAACGGTTATCTGTTCTACAGCCTCGAACCGGTGGAAGTAAACATCGTGGGCGACTCCATCGACTTGGAAATGCGTATCTACGAAGGCCGCCAGGCTACCATCAATAAAGTCAGCATCAACGGTAACGACCGTTTGTATGAAAACGTAGTACGCCGTGAACTCCGTACCCGTCCGGGCGAACTCTTCAGCCGTGAAGACCTGATGCGTTCCATGCGTGAAATCCAGCAGATGGGACACTTCGACCCCGAACAAATCCAGCCCGACATCCAGCCGAGACCGGAAGACGGCACGGTAGACATCGGTTATGACCTTGTATCCAAAGCCAACGACCAGGTAGAGTTCTCCGCCGGTTGGGGACAAACGGGTATTATCGGTAAGTTAAGTCTGAAGTTCACCAACTTCTCTCTGGCCAACCTGCTTCATCCGGGTGAGAACTACCGCGGTATCCTCCCGCAAGGTGACGGTCAGACATTGACCATCAGCGGCCAGACCAATGCCAAATACTATCAGTCATACAGCGTTTCATTCTATGACCCGTGGTTTGGCGGTAAACGCCCGAATGCGTTCTCCGTATCGGCTTTCTATTCCCGCCAGACCGACATCAGTAGCCGTTATTACAATTCGGCCTACATGAACAGCTATTACAACAGCTATTATAGTGGTATGTATGGCTACGGTATGTACAACTACGGCAATTACAACAACTACGAGAATTATTACGACCCGGACAAATCTATCCAGATGTATGGTCTTGCTGTGATGTTCGGTAAGCGCTTGAAGTGGCCGGATGACTATTTCCAATTCACAGCCGAGTTGTCTTACCAACGTTATGTTCTGAGTGACTGGCAGTACTTCCCGGTTACCAACGGTAAGTGTAATAACCTCAGCCTCAACCTGACCTTGTCCCGTAGCTCTATCGACAACCCGATTTATCCGCGCCAAGGTTCCGAGTTCTCGTTGTCTGCACAAATCACACCGCCTTTCTCTCTGTTCGACGGTACCGATTACAGCAAGTACAGCACCAGCAGCCAGGAAGACATGAACAAGATGCACAAGTGGATTGAATACCACAAGTGGAAATTCAAATCCAAAATCTATATCCCGTTGATGGACCCGATTACCGTTAAACGTACTCCGGTATTGATGGGACGTGTAGAATTCGGTTTGCTGGGACACTACAACAAATACAAGAAGTCTCCATTCGAAACGTTTGACGTGGGTGGTGACGGTATGACCGGCTACTCCAGCTATGCTACAGAAAGCATCGCCCTCCGTGGTTATGAGAACAGTTCATTGACTCCATACGGTTCTGAAGGTTATGCCTATACACGTCTCGGACTGGAATTAAGATATCCTTTGATGCTCGAAACAAGTACCAGTATTTATGCGTTAACGTTTGTGGAAGCCGGTAATGCATGGCATGATGTCAATAAGTTCAACCCATTCGAATTGAAGCGTTCAGCCGGTGTCGGTGTCCGCATCTTCCTCCCGATGATCGGTATGATGGGTATCGACTGGGCTTACGGTTTCGACAAAATTGGTCCTACATTCCAATACAGCGGTAGCCAGTTCCACTTCATCTTGGGACAAGAATTCTAACTTTATAATACTAAATCAAAAAAACATGAAGAAACTTTATTTAGCATTTTACAGTATTTGCATATTTCTAGCTGCATGTACGGGAAATGAGATCGAAAACAACGAAGAATACCTACCACAGAGTAAGGAAGCGTTATCTCCTGTAGGAGAGGAATCCTTGATGCTATATTTCAATAGTACCGCAGACTTTTTTCAAACTTTTCATCAATTGCTTATAGAAGATGAGAACGCTCAATTGAAGTGGGTATCTAACAAAAATTTTGAAGCACTTTTATCTAATACTCAATTATGTACTGACAGTACAATGTTGTCAATGCCAAAGGCTTTTCAAGCTCTATTTAACAAAGATCTCAAAGTAAATATTAACGACTCAATAATACATTATAATCAAGGTAATCTATATGTTATAGAAATCAATAATAAAAAGCTTAAATCCCCCATATTATGTGGAAATGGCAATATCGATTTAATTCAGGTTCCAACAACAAGAACAGTTAGCGGACATGTGGGTTTTGATGAAGGTAATGGGTTAAACCATCAATACGAATTTAAAAGGCCACAAAGCAAGTATAAATATAAATATGTCAATCAACTTAGAAGCTATCGCATAATTATAAATCGTCAAGCATCAGCAATATTGGCTTTTATGATTAAATTTGAATATAAATATAGTGCCGGGTGGAAAAACGCAGGTCTGCCGCGAAACCTTTCAATTCAATTATCAGGTGGGGCTTCTGTACAAGGAAATGGCATTCTTGCATACCATGAGTTATTCCCCTTTAACAGTGGATATGTAGCTAACTATAACAATATTACAGACCCTCATGAAGTACCACTAGCAAGGGTTGACTTCGACAATAATTTAAATAGATGGATATGGGATGTAGCTATAGGAGGGCGTATCACCCAAGTTGTAGTAGGAGAGAGCAACACTAGTTGGACAGATATTTGGTAAATAATATATATTATAAAAACCAGACATTATGAGAAAGACTATTTTATTGATATTTCTGCTGTTTGCCATAGGTATGACAGCCAATGCACAGAAGTTCGCCTTGATTGACATGGAATATATCCTGGAAAATATTCCTGCCTACGAACGTGCCAATGAACAACTGGAGCAAGCCTCCAGACAATGGCAGAGTGAAGTCGAAAAGATTTCCGAAGAAGCCAAGACTCTGTACAAGAACTATCAGTCTCAGATTGCTTCCCTTTCTGAAACACAGAGAGGTAAAAAGGAAGAAGAGATTGTCGCTAAAGAGAAATCAGCAGCCGAACTGCGCCGCAAATACTTCGGTCCGGAAGGCGAACTGTATAAAAAACGTGAAAGTCTGATGCAACCCATTCAAGATGAAATATACAATGCTGTAAAGGAAATTGCGACACAGAACGGATATGCGGTAGTTGTAGACCGTGCTTCCGCATCAAGTATCATTTTTGCCTCGCCGAGTATTGACGTCAGCAATGAAGTACTTGCAAAACTGGGATATTCAAATTAATTTCATACATTTGTTTCAGAATATAGACTGCATTCTGGATTAAAAATAAGCGAGCTTATTTTGTATTGCGTTCAGTTTGCGCTATATTTGTCCCCGACGAATAATCATTCAAATAAATAATAAACATTATGCTTAAAAAAATCGCACTACTCGTAGTTATGTTCGCCCTCCCGCTGGGAGCTATGGCGCAAGCTAAATTCGCTCACATGAATTCTCAAGATGTAATCGCTGTTATGCCTGAATTTACCAAAGCCCAAGCTGACTTGGACGCCATGTCTAAAAAATACCAGGATGAAATGCAGCGTACCAACGAAGAATTCCAAAAGAAGTACCAAGAATTCCTGGCACAAGCCGACTCTCTGCCGAAAAACATTGCAGAAAGACGTCAGAAAGAGTTGCAGGATATGGCTCAACGTCAAGAACAGTTCCAACAAGAAGCTTATCAAAGTATGCAGAAAGCACAGCAAGATGCTATGGCTCCCATCTATAAGAAACTGGACGAAGCCATCCAAGCTGTCGGCAAAACTGAAGGTGTTGTCTACATTTTCGACTTGGCCCGTACCCCGATACCTTTCGTAGGAGCACAGAGCGTTGATGTAACTGCCAAAGTTAAAACACAATTGGGCATTAAATAATAGAATTATTTATGATAAAGCAAGCGCGGATAGTTTTATCCGCGCTTATTTTTTATACATTACTGAGAAATTTGAATTATCTTTGCATGGTACATAGTCTTTAGAAAGCATGAAACAGACATTACCTTCTGCAGCCGGTCCCATCGGAATATTCGATTCCGGATATGGCGGACTGACCATCCTAAGCAAGATACGGGAAGCTCTTCCCCAATATGACTACATTTACCTGGGCGACAACGCACGTGCGCCTTACGGGACCCGCTCGTTCGAGATTGTCTATGAATTCACTTTACAGGCAGTCACCAAACTGTTCGAGATGGGTTGTCACCTCGTCATTCTGGCATGCAATACAGCTTCGGCAAAAGCTCTGCGCAACATACAAATGAATGATTTGCCTCGCCTCGACCCTATGCGCCGTGTGTTGGGAGTAATCCGCCCAACCGTAGAATGCATAGGGAACATTACCCAAAGCCGCCATGTGGGAGTGCTTGCCACGGCAGGAACCATCAAGTCTGAATCCTATCCGCTGGAAGTGCATAAACTCTTCCCCGACATCAAAGTGAGCGGTGAAGCCTGCCCTCTATGGGTATCCCTCGTAGAAAACAATGAGGCACAAGGTGAGGGTACTGACTACTTCATACGCAAAAACATCGGCAACCTGCTGGCCAAAGACACGCAGATAGACACCGTCATTCTGGGCTGCACGCACTTCCCGTTGCTGCTGCCTAAGATACAACAATACATGCCCGACGGCATCACTACCGTCACCCAAGGGGAACTGGTGGCAGACAGTCTGAAAGACTATCTTCACCGTCATCCGGAAATGGACAGAAAATGCACCAAAGGTGGAAGATGCGTCTACCGCACCACGGAATCGGAGGAGAAATTCACAGAATCGGCTTCTACTTTCCTGAATGAATCGATAAGAGTTGAGAGGATTGAACTATAAATTCGTCAGCATTAAACATTAAAACAAAAACATTTGTTATATTTGTAAGACAGAAACCTCTAAATTCATACCATCATGAAAGAAGAAGACAAAAGCAAACTCGTTGAGGTGTTCACCGGTTCACCGTGGGAAGCAGAACTCGTAAAGAGCCTGCTGGGAAATAGTGATATTGAAGCTGTAACAAAAGACGGAATGGTAGTAAACGTTGTACTGCCTGCCACTGCGGTAGATGTTTCCGTTCTCGTCAATGAGAAGGACTACGAAGCCGCCATGGAAGTAGTCCGTGAATACGAAAAGAGAGAAAATGGAGATTGATTTCAATAGAATTGCTGTCAAGGTAGGCAGCAATGTTTTGACACGTCGTGACGGCACTCTCGACGTCACCCGTATGTCCGCTTTGGTGGACCAGATAGCCGAGCTGCACAAGGCCGGCATAGAAATAATACTTGTTTCTTCCGGAGCCGTTGCTTCGGGACGTAGCGAAGTGCGCCCCACCAAGAAGTTGGACAGCGTAGACCAGCGCCAGCTCTTTTCCGCTGTAGGGCAGGCCAAACTCATCAACCGTTACTACGAGCTGTTCCGGGAGCATGGCATCCCCGTGGGACAAGTGCTCACAATGAAAGAGAACTTTTCCACCCGCCGCCATTACCTCAACCAGAAAAACTGTATGACCGTAATGCTGGAGAACGGCGTCATTCCCATTGTCAATGAGAACGACACCATCTCCGTGAGTGAACTGATGTTCACCGACAACGATGAGCTGTCCGGCCTGATAGCCTCCATGATGGATGCCCAGGCACTAATCATTCTCAGCAATATAGACGGTATCTACAACGGTTCACCCGCCGACCCGAATTCTCAAGTCATCCGTGAAATAGAACAAGGCAAAGATCTCTCCTCCTACATACAAACTTCCAAATCCAGCTTCGGACGCGGCGGCATGCTGACAAAAACCAACATTGCCCGCAAAGTGGCGGATGAGGGCATCACAGTAATCATAGCCAACGGGAAGCGGGACAACATCCTCGTGAAAATAATGAAGAATGAAGAATTAAACTATACCCGTTTCATTCCGTCTCCGGAACCGGTATCGAGCATCAAGAAATGGATTGCACACAGCGAAGGGTTTGCCAAAGGGGAACTGCACATCAATCATTGTGCCACCGAACTGCTCTTCTCGGACAAAGCAGTAAGCATCCTACCGGTAGGTATCACTGACGTTATAGGCGAGTTCGAGAAGGACGACATCGTACGGATTATCGACTTCGGCGGTAAACCCATCGGTGTGGGAAAAGCCAACTGTGACTCCAGCCAGGCACGGGAAACGATGGGAAAACATGGAAAGAAACCCGTAGTGCACTACGACTACCTATATATAGAATAAGCCACAGACGGATACTATCCCACGATATATATACTTGCATATTTATCACTCTATATTCAATAAAAAAATGAACTTAAACAAAACTTTTGTCGCCGTACAAGATGCCAGCCGTAACATGTTAGCGTTGAGCGACAAAGAAATCAATCAAATATTACTGGCTGTTGCAGACGCTGCCATAAACAAAACAGACTTCATTCTGAGTGAAAACCAGAAGGATTTGGAGCGTATGCCTTCTACCGACCCTAAATACGACCGCCTGAAACTGACAAAAAGCCGTTTGCAGGACATCGCTACGGACATCCGCAACGTAGCTGCCCTCCCTTCTCCTTTGGGAAAAGTCCTTAAAGAGAACGTATTACCCAACGGATTGAAGATAAAAAGGGTCAGTGTACCTTTCGGCGTCATAGGCATTATCTACGAAGCCCGTCCCAACGTCAGTTTCGATGTCTTCTCACTCTGCCTTAAAAGCGGCAATGCCTGTATTCTGAAAGGCGGAAGCGATGCAGACTATTCCAACCGTGCCATAATCAGCGTGATACACGAGGTACTGGAGCATTTCAACGTAGATACACATATCGTGGAACTGCTTCCTGCCGACAGAGAAGCGACTGCCGAACTACTGCATGCCAACGATTATGTAGATTTGATAATTCCGCGCGGCAGCAGCAGCCTAATAAATTTCGTACGCCAGAATGCCACAGTACCGGTTATAGAGACCGGTGCCGGCGTATGCCATGCGTTCTTCGACCGCTATGGCGATATAAGCATAGGTCCATCCATCATTGCCAATGCAAAGACACGCCGTGTCAGTGTATGCAACGCTTTGGATTGCCTGATTATCGAAGCCGACAGCCTGGCTGATTTGCCCGACCTATGCCTGCCGCTACAATCAAGCAATGTAGAGATATTTGCCGATGAACCCGCCTACCACAGTTTGCATGGCAAATATCCCGCCGAGCTGTTGAGACCTGCCACTGAAGACTGCTACGGCAGAGAGTTCCTGGACTACAAGATGGCCATTAAAACCGTGAATTCTTTCCAGGAAGCATTGGCACATATCCGGAAGTACGGTTCCAAACATAGCGAATGCATCATTACGGACGACAAGACACGTGCCGAATGGTTCTGTCGGGAAGTGGACGCTGCTTGTGTATACGTCAATGCGCCGACCTCTTTCACCGACGGCGCACAATTCGGGCTCGGTGCCGAGATCGGCATCAGCACACAGAAGCTGCACGCCCGCGGTCCGATGGCTCTGGAAGAAATCACCACATACAAATGGATTGTCGAAGGTTCCGGACAGACTAGACCTTGACAGCCGAATAACAAAGATATAGATACACTAAAAAGACTGTAAATATGAAGAACTTTACTTGCGTGCAGGACATCGGTAACCTGAAGTCTGCACTGGACGAAGCATTCGAGATTAAAAAAGACCGTTTCAAATATGTGGAACTGGGACGTAACAAAACGCTGATGATGATTTTCTTCAACTCCAGCCTGCGTACCCGCCTCAGTACACAGAAGGCTGCATTGAATCTGGGCATGAACGTAATTGTACTGGACATCAACCAGGGAGCCTGGAAACTGGAGACAGAGCGTGGTGTCATCATGGACGGTGACAAACCGGAACACTTACTGGAAGCCATTCCCGTGATGGGCTGCTATTGCGACGTCATCGGCGTACGTTCTTTTGCACGTTTCGAAAGTAAGGAAGACGATTACAACGAAGTGATACTGGAGCAGTTCATCAAGCACTCCGGCCGGCCGGTATTCTCGATGGAGGCTGCCACACGTCATCCGTTGCAGAGTTTTGCCGACCTGATTACGATTGAGGAATACAAGAAGACGGAACGCCCCAAAGTAGTGATGACATGGGCTCCACATCCGCGTCCATTGCCCCAGGCTGTCCCCAACTCCTTTGCCGAGTGGATGAATGCAACTGATTATGACTTCGTGATTACACATCCCGAAGGTTATGAGCTCGACCCCAAGTTCGTAGGAAATGCCCGCGTAGAATATGACCAGATGAAAGCTTTTGAAGGGGCCGATTTTGTCTATGCCAAGAACTGGGCTGCCTATACGGGCGACAACTATGGACAAATATTGAGCAAAGACCGCGCCTGGACAGTAGGCGAGCGCCAGATGGCCGTTACCAACAATGCCTACTTCATGCACTGCCTGCCGGTTCGACGCAACATGATTGTGACGGATGATGTGATAGAAAGCCCGCAGTCCATCGTAATCCCCGAAGCGGCCAACCGGGAGATTTCAGCAACAGTGGTGCTGAAGAGACTGCTTGAAAGCCTCTAACCAGAGGACAAGACTACTTTATTCTTTTTAGGCGCGGATTACGCGGAAAACGCGGATTCTTTTCTTAAATTTTTCCGTGAAATCCGCGTAATCCTCGCCTAAAAAGAAATTATAGCAAATGCATTTCAGCTACACCGCTATTACTTTTCCACTTCTTTGTCCGCTTCTTCCCAACCGATGAAACCTTTGTCAAGGTCATAGATTATATATCCTTTTTTGCTCAGTATGGCAGCGGCCTTTTTACTACGCTTACCACTACGACAATATACTGCAACCGGTTTGTCCTTCTGCAGAGTGGAGTCGGCCATCGTTTCAAACGACTCATCCAATACATTGATATTGATACTGTGGGGCACGTGTCCTTCCGAGTATTCGGCAACAGTACGCACATCCAGAAGCTGCACCTCCGGATTGGCTATCAATGTGGAAAAGTCATCTACCGAAACAGACTTGAACTGTCCCTCCTTCTGCTGGCAGGAAAAGAGGGTGGTAAAAACGAGGCAAAAACCCGCGAACAATGTCTTCATCGAATATTTCATTTTAGTCAGGGTTATAAACAAAATCGTAAGTCTTGATGTCACCGGAATAAGTGTGCACACTGAAATGAACCATAACCTTCTGTATATCCTCTGCCGCATACTGCCGCAAAGGTACGGAAGCGTAGGCACGCCTGGTATAAGACACCACCTCCTCCTTTGCGTCATGATACAGCGTCAGATATACTTCACTACACCCGGTAGCAGTATCCACAATCACTTCATCCTCAATAAAATGGAACTTATGTTCACCATTCTCCTTGACTATCAGTGTCATATTGAGATAGTCGAGTCCCATCCAGATACCCAGCACATCAGTAGGGTCTGTCTTGACGCCCTCCTCGAACTTGTCGGCCGTTTTGGGAGCGACAGAAAGAACACCGCTCAAGGCATACAGCACCGCACCGGCAGTTCCATCGGCAGTTACCTCCGAAGCATAATTACTGATGACACGTACCGAAGCGTTTGCCTCTATGTTCGTCTTTGTCTTGTCCTCCACTACCGGCAAGGTTTCCCCTTCATCCGTCACAACAGACCGCAGATAGCCGTCAGCCCCCGAAAAGGCAGTCAAGAATTCCAGCTTCACGGAAGGATAATGATAATCATCATCGCCACAACCAGCCAACAGACAGGCCAATAAAGGAAAAAGCCACCAATCACAGTACTTCTTCATGTATTCATTCTTTTATAGCCGCCAGATAATTCTTCAACGGGTTGGCATACATCAGCAGCATTTTTCCGCGCAGAAAGTCCACGTCCTTATTAGGAATGGAGATACGCTCCAACTGTTGTTCTATATAGGCCGTGAAACGCTGCTTATCCTCGGCAGTGTAATGGTCGGAAAAATCCTCCTTCCCCTCGAGAAGGTCGTGTGCCACATAATTATTGGGATACATCCGGTAGCTGGCATGAATGCGTTTGTCTATCAGTGCAGACATGCGTGCAAAGAGTTCGGGCTTCGGAAGTGAACGGTCCATCTTCGCCAATTCATCATTCATGCAGGCACCCGTCTGGAAATGTACCCGCCCTTTATAGCCGAACAGTCCGGTCTGCATATTCAGCAAGTCGTCAGCCGTCGTTTTCTTATAGCCTTCAATGTCCCGTTTCAGTTGGAACTCCTGCGCTTTCAGGAAGTCGCAAGGGTCGTATTCATAGGAAATGGCAAGCGGAGCTATATTCATTTCCATTAAGCGGTCAATGACGTCGCCTTCACCGCCTATTGCCAGCATCTTCAGCACACTGTCCTGCGTGCGGTCGTTGGAATCCTTGGCACGCCCTTCACGTTGTGCAATCCAGATAGACTGTTTCTTCTCACTGATGGTATAATGCATATAGCGGGACATGCGTGCGGAAGCCTCCAGCATCTGGCGCATGGTCAACGCACGCAGCACGATGAAGGACTTGTTGACACGCACGAATTTCTTAATCCACGGATAGACAAGCAGGTTGTCGCCAATGGCTATCTCTACCGTATCCATACCCTGGTCTACCAAAAGAATGGACAAGAAACCGGAATCGAGAATAATGTCGCGATGATTGGAGATATAGGTATACGCCGCCGACTTGTCTGCCGGCAACGCGGTATGGTCCAAAGTCAATCCATCCGTAGCCTCCTTCGCCAATTTCCACAGAAGCCCATAGCAGAAGGTCTTCTGAAATTCCAGCTTGGTTTTACACGCGCGCATTTTCTGCGACCATACTTCAAAAGGTACACCAGGCATCACAGTATCCACTGCCTGCCGGAACGCCGCATCGGCAATCAGTTCCTCATAGACTTGAGGAAGTTCCTCATCATGATAAGGACGGATTTCATCAAATTCCACGTTCGCATTCATAATGAATAATGATTAATCCTTAAACTTGTTTTCTATAATATCTGTCATTACATCCTTCATCTCCATTCCGGCAGCACGAACCTGCTGGGGAATAAAGCTGGTGGCAGTCATTCCGGGGGTGGTATTCACCTCCAGCAGATTGATTTTTTCCCCTTCGGTAATGATATAGTCCACGCGGATAATGCCATAGGCCCCGAGTATATCATAAATGGCAGAAGTCAGCGTCTGCACCCGGCGGGTCAAATCGTCCGAGATGCGGGCGGGAGTAATCTCGTCAGACGCACCATTATACTTAGCTTCATAATCGAAGTACTCGTTGTGGCTCACCACCTCCGTAATGGGGAACACTACGGACTTGTCTTTTGTTTTGTAACAGCCGCAGGTAATCTCGGTTCCGTCCATAAAGGCCTCCACCAGTACTTCCTGCGCTTCCGCAAATGCCTTGGCTATGGCAGGTTGTATCTGCTCTTTCGCCGTCACCTTGGTCACGCCGAAGCTGGAACCTCCCAAGCTGGGCTTAATGAAGCAAGGCAGACCGATTTTCTCCATCACATCTTCATCCGTTACCGACTGTCCGCCGCGCAGCAACAACGATTCGGCAATGCGCACACCGAAACCTTTCAGATACTGGTTGCAGGCAAACTTATCGTACGTGAGCGACGCTGCCAGTACTCCGCAACACGAATAAGGGATGTGGAGCATATCAAAATAGCCCTGCAGACGGCCGTCCTCACCCGGAGTTCCGTGGATGGTGATATAGGCAAAGTCGAATGTCACTTTCTCGCCATCCAGCACGAAGCTGAAGTCATTGCGGTCTACCGGAGTCTTAGCGCCGTCGGGCAGCTGTACATGCCAGTCCAGTCCGTGCATTTCTACAATATATAAGGTATACTTCTCCTTGTCGATGAAGGAGTAAATCCCCTGTGCACTACGCAGGGAGACGTGGAATTCGGAGGTATCTCCTCCGGCTACAATAGCAATCGTGCGTTTCATTCTAATTCTCTGTTACTGATATAGCCTCTCCATTTGTCTATCAGCCGGGTCATGTCATCGGGCAATTCCGAAGTGAAGTACATTTCTTCTCCGGTGACGGGATGCACAAACCCCAGCGTCATGGCATGCAATGCCTGCCGCGGACAAGTGTCGAAGCAGTTGTTTACAAATTGTTTGTATTTAGCGAAGTGGGTTCCTTTCAGGATTTCGTGTCCACCGTAACGTTCGTCGTTGAAAAGTATGTGTCCGATGTGCTTCATGTGCACACGGATTTGATGGGTGCGTCCCGTTTCAAGGATACATTCCACCAGTGTGACGTATCCCAAACGTTCGAGCACCCGGTAATGGGTGACGGCATGCTTTCCCTGGTCGTCGGGGAGGACGGTCATCTGCATGCGGTCTCTGGGATTACGACCGATATTGCCGACAACGGTCCCTTCATCCTGCTCTACATTTCCCCAGACCAGCGCCCGGTAACGGCGTTTTGTCGTCTTGTTGAAGAACTGGTTGCCGAGATTCGTCTTGGCATCCGGAGTCTTGGCTATCACCAGCAGGCCGGAGGTGTCCTTGTCGATGCGGTGCACCAGTCCCACATGCGGGTCATTGGCATCATAATCGGGATTATCCTTCATATGCCAGGCTATGGCGTTGACAAGCGTACCGTGATAGTTGCCATGACCGGGGTGCACCACCAGACCGGCAGGTTTGTTCACTACCATCAGATACTTGTCCTCATATACTATATCAAGGGGGATGTCTTCGGGGATGACTTCATTCTCATAGCGTGGACGGTCCATCATCACAGTGATTACATCCATCGGCTTCACCTTATAGCTGCTTTTCACAGCCTTGCCGTTCGCCATCACGAAGCCTGCATCGGCAGCCTTCTGGATGCGATTGCGCGAGGAGTTCGTCAAGCGGTCGAACAGATACTTGTCCACCCGCATCATCTCCTGCCCCTTGTCCACCACCACACGGAAGTGTTCATAGAGTTGCGCCTCGTCACCCACCGGCTCTACGTCGTCCAGCTCATCATTATCTATATCATCCGGCAATTCTTCTATCATCACGGCATTTACAATTTGACTATTTACAATTTACGATTGGAGTCAGATGTTTATCAGAACCAGGACTCATCTGCCGCAGAGTCTTCGGACAACACGGGTTCAACGGTACCTCCCACGGAATCCACTCCCAGGGAGTCTGCCTTCAAGGCGCCTCCATCTCCCACCATCAGCGTCAGCACTGCGCCGGTGGGCACTTTCTCGCCGATGGAAAGCTGACGACCCTTATACTTCACGCCATACACCCAGTCCTTCTCACCCGGAATATACTGTATCTCGGCCAGCTTGAAGCCCGAAGCCAGAATACGCGCTTCCGCCTGCCGCAGCGAACTGTTGTCCGCCACATCGGGCACTATGTGCAGAGGGACTTCAATCGTATTGATTGTAAGATAGATGGTACGTCCTTCCTTTACCTTTTGTCCGGCTGCCGGATTATATTCGAGGATGCAGCCGGCAGGAAGAGTCTTGACATAACTGGAATCCGAAACGATGCAGACCAAGCCGCGGTTACGGAACATTTTCTCGGCTTCCTCCACTCCCATGCCCTTCACATCGGGCACTATCACAGCCTCGCCGTGGCGGGTATATATATCCAGTCCTTTCAGCACTCCGAACAGCAATCCCACTACCACAACGGCCATCGCAAGGATGTTCGCCCAGAAGAACCGGTTCTGCCGGAAAGAGAAAAAATCTTTTATTGTCATAATCGATAATGCATTATTTGGGACAAAGATACAATTTTCACCACATAGTACACGGAGTTGGCAATAGTTTTTTCCGGAGAAGCGGGCACAATACATAAGAAAAGCTGCAAAAGACCAGAATCAGTCTTTTGCAGCTCCCTTATTTCTTTAATACGAACGAGAACGACTATTATGCCTTTACTCCGTTGTATTCGTCAGAAACAGTCAGTTTCTTTCTGCCTTTAGCACGACGTGCTGCCAATACTCTGCGGCCGTTTGCTGTAGCCATTCTCTCACGGAAACCGTGTTTGTTCTTTCTCTTTCTGTTCGAGGGTTGAAATGTTCTTTTCATTACTGTATCTTGTTTTATGTTATTATTCTCACGAATTCGGGCTGCAAAAATAGGTACTTTTTTCAAATAAACCAAGAGATAACTCATTTTCTCTCAAAAGTTTTTGTGTTTTTTACCGAATTCCATTACTTTTGCACCCGCAAACCAGCACTAAAGAAGTAAATACCAATATAATAATATTAAAGACTATAAGTATGATTAATGCCCAAGACATTAAAATCGGAACTTGCATCCGCATGGACGGCAAGCTGTATTTCTGCATCGACTTCCTGCATGTAAAGCCGGGAAAAGGTAATACCTTCATGCGTACCAAGCTGAAAGACGTGGTGAACGGCTACGTTCTGGAACGTCGTTTCAACATCGGTGAGAAACTGGAAGACGTGCGTGTAGAACGTCGTCCCCACCAATACCTCTATCATGACGGTGACAACTACCAATTCATGAACCAGGAGACTTTTGACCAAATTCCCATCGCCCACGACCTCATCAACGGTGTTGACTTCCTGCTCGAAGGAATGATAGTAGACGTGGTATCAGACGCTTCCACAGAAACCGTGCTCTATGCCGACGTGCCCATCAAGGTTCAGCAGAAGATTACCTATACGGAACCGGGACTGAAAGGCGACACAGCCACCAACACGCTGAAGCCCGCCACAGTAGAATCCGGCGCCACAGTCCGCGTCCCCTTGTTCATCAACGAAGGCGAGACTATCGAAATCGATACGCGCGACGGTTCTTACGTAAGCCGCGTAAAAGCATAAGCCCTTTTGGAAATCAGGCAAATGCCCTTTTCATATCATCCCCGGTGCTCCACTTGGCATCCGGGGATTTTTCTTTCCATTTATTCATCTGCAAAGCTTAAATGATATATCTTTGCGGAGATAACCAAAACATAGAGCCATACCCATGAGATACTCCGTCATCATCCCCGTATACAACCGCCCCGATGAGGTAGACGAACTGCTGCAAAGCCTGACGCGGCAAAGTTTCAAGGATTTTGAAGTGATTGTGGTGGAGGACGGCTCCTCCATCCCCTGCAAGCCGGTCACAGAGAAGTATCAGGAACTATTGGACGTGCATTACTATGACAAGCCCAACTCCGGCCCCGGGCAGACCCGTAACTACGGGGTGGAACGAAGCAAGGGCGAATACCTGATAATACTGGATTCGGACTGCATCCTGCCCGAAGGTTATTTCCTTGCTGTGGAAGAAGAGCTGCAGCACGAAGCCGCCGATGCCTTCGGAGGCCCCGACCGCGCGCACGAATCATTCACAGACATACAGAAAGCCATCAACTACTCCATGACCTCCTTCTTCACCACCGGCGGTATCCGTGGGGGGAAGAAGAAGATGGACAAGTTCTATCCGCGCAGCTTCAACATGGGTGTGCGGCGGGAAGTGTACCAAGCCCTGGGCGGATTCTCGCGGATGCGCTTCGGGGAGGACATCGACTTCAGCATCCGAATCTTCAAGGGAGGATATACATGCCGGCTGTTCCCCGGTGCCTGGGTATACCATAAGCGCCGGACAGACTTTCGGAAGTTCTTCAAGCAGGTACACAATTCCGGGATTGCCCGCATCAATCTGTACAAGAAGTATCCGGAATCACTGAAGCTCGTCCACCTGCTGCCGGCCGCATTTACCCTGGGAGTGGCCATATTCCTGCTGGGAACGCTCTTCTGTCCGTACAGCCTGCTGCCCATCGCTCTTTATGCGCTTCTGGTATGCATCGATTCCACTATCCGGAACCGTAGCCTCAGCATCGGGCTCTACTCCGTTGCCGCCTCCTTCATCCAGCTCATCGGATACGGGACGGGGTTCCTGCGCGCCTGGTGGAACCGCTGCATACTTGGCAAGGACGAGTTCGAGGCGTTCAAAAAGAACTTTTACAAATAAGGAGGATTAGGGGTTAAGGATTAGGGATGATATGGAGAAACTGAATATCAACCAGTGGGCTGCAGAGGACCGCCCGCGGGAAAAGATGATGCAGAAAGGGGCGGAAGCCTTGAGCGATGCCGAACTGCTAGCCATCCTCATTGGCTCCGGCAATACGGAAGAAACCGCCGTGACACTGATGCAGCGCATACTCGCCGCCTGCGGCAACGACCTCAACCGCCTGGGCAAATGGGAGGTGCGGGACTTCTCCCGATTCAAAGGCATGGGCCCCGCCAAAAGCATCACCGTCATGGCATCCCTGGAACTGGGCAAACGCCGCAAGCTGCAGGAACGCTCCGGACGTACCGCCATCCGCTCTTCCGCCGACATCTACGAGCTGTTCCATCCCCTGCTCTGCGACCTTGCCACAGAAGAATTCTGGGTACTGCTTATGAACCACGCCGCCAAAGTGATAGACAAGGTACGCATCAGCCGCGGCGGCATCGACCAGACCACCGCCGACGTGCGCAGTATCCTGCGCGAAGCCCTGCTGCAACGCGCCACACAGATAGCCCTTATCCACAATCATCCCTCCGGCAACCCGCACCCCAGCAACGACGACCGGCAGCTGACGGAACTCGTGAGGAAAGCCGCCCAAACCATGAACATACACCTGACCGACCACGTCATCGTCACGGACGGAAGCCATTACAGCTTCAACGACGAAGGATTGCTATAAATAATCCAAGTTACGGACATACTATACGAAAGACAAAAGCGGTCATAACACTAACTATCAGCACATTGTATTTACCAGCTATTTACCAGCCAATGTAAAAGCCGTTACCACAGTATGTAAACGTATTTACCCTATATTGTAACGTCCTTTACCCCATATTGTAAAGACCTTTACCGCGTATTGTAAAAGGAGTTTCCCCAGGGGTAAAGGGAGTTCCCCCAGCGGGTGAAGCGTGTTTCCCCACCGTCAAACCCTTTCTGAAGTAATGAAAATGTCTTTTCCTGATTTAGCTAGACGCTTTTTCTTTTTA
>NZ_QTLM01000006.1:35258-235287 GCF_003602695.1 Bacteroides sp. AM07-18 | reverse complement strand
TTAGTTTGTAAATGTGTCTACCTATATCAGGATAAGACAAACGGCTTTTACATTATAGGGTAAACATCCGGTAAATATAATCTGCTGATTATTAGCTTATATATTGTCGGTCGTAACCTTTAGATGTCTTTCGCTTTGAAGGCCAGCGCATACATTCGCATCTGCTTTACCATAGACAGCAGTCCGTTGCTACGGGTGGGCGACAAGTGTTCCTTCAGTCCTATTTTATCAATGAAATAGAGGTCGGCGTTCAGTATCTCATCCGGTGTGTGCCCGGAGAGTACTTTGATAAGCAGTGAAATGATTCCTTTCACAATCAGTGCGTCGCTTTCGGCCTGGAAAATAATTTTTCCGTCCACTTCGTCTGCCTGCAGCCATACGCGGCTCTGGCAACCTTCAATCAGGTTTTGTTCCGTCTTGTATTTTTCGTCGAGCGGTTCCTGCTCGTTTCCTAAATCAATAAGAAGTTGGTACCGGTCCATCCAATCGTCGAAATCATTGAATTCGGCAATTACTTCATCTTGTACTTCGTTGATACTTATCATGGAATTTACTATTTACGATTTACTATTTGATTGTCTATTTCTCATTGTAGATGACTTCGAGCAAGGTCTGTCCCACTGCGTTGAGAGTGCCCTTGTCGATGATGTCCATGGTGTCGTCTATCGTGTGCCAGAAGTCACCGAAGCCGGTGTCGCAGTTCGGGTCATAGTTGATGATGTCTACGCAGGGAATCTGCCGCAGGTTGTATACATACATATGGTCGTCTGTCACTTCGGTGCCTTTTTCTTTGGGGAAGAAGTTGCCGAAGCCCAGGCGGTGGGCTGTGTTCCATATCTTGTTCACGTACTTACCGGCGGTTCTTTGAGAGAACTGTTCCTTGTAGAAGGTGGCGTTCTTTCCACCCACCATGTCGAGCAGGATGCCGTAGCGGGCATTATAGCCGTCTACATGAGGTACTCGTCCCCAATATTGCGAGCCCAGGCACCAAGTGTCGTTCTTGTATGCACCTTGATAGAAGTAGGGGATGCCATAGTCTTCGGCGTCAAAGAAGATGATGTCGATGCCTATGGCTGGAGCCTGCTGCTGTAGTTGGCGGGCCACTTCGAGCAATACGCCCACACCGCTGGCTCCATCGTTCACACCCAGGATGGGGCTGTGATGCTTCGTCTTGTCGGCATCCTGGTCGGCATAAGGACGGCTGTCCCAATGGGCACAGAGCAGTACACGCCTTTTGCTTTCCGGATTATAGGCGCCGATAACATTGCGCGCTTTCAGGATGGTGTTGTCGTAAGCCACCAGGTCGGCATGCTGGTTGTATACTTTGGCGCCGAATTCTTCCAGCTTCTTGGCAAGGAATTCTCCGCAGGCTTTGTGGGCGGCGGTGTTGGGCACGCGCGGACCAAAATCCGCTTGGGTCTGTATGTATTGGTATGCACTGTCTGCACTGAACTGGGGCACTTGGACAGTCGCTTTGGTCGCATCGCCCTCACTGTCATTATCGGCTGCAGACTTGCTGCTGTTGTTGCTGCATGCCACTATCGCTACAATCAGCAACAGCAGCAACGGGATGAATGTATAATTCCGTTTCATTCTCTTTCTGTATTAAAACTTAGTTTCACTTCTTTCTTTCCAACTTTCAGTGTTACCGCAGCGCCGTTTATCAGCGGTACATTCATGCTGACATGTCCGACGGGAAAATCGAAACATATCGGGTAATCGTATTCCTTCACCAAATCGGCCAATGCGCCATATAGGTCTTTTCCCAGGGACTTGTTCTCCTCGTATTCGGTGAATTGTCCGATGATGAGGCCGGAAAGCTTGTCGAGGACACCTCCCAGTTTGAGATTGTACATCATGCGTTCCACCGCATGCGGGCGTTCTCCCACATCTTCGATGAAGAGGATGGTGCCTTCGGCGGGAATATCGTAAGGAGTACCACGCAGCCCGTAGAACACAGACAAATTGCCGCCGCGCAACACGCCTTTTCCCTCTCCCTTATGATTTAGTTTGTGCCCCGGGCAGACATAACTGAATGCTTCGGTTCCTCCCAATGCCTGCCCGAACAGTATATCCTTCAGTGCTTGTGTGCAGAAGTCGTCTTCCGGTTCTACTGTGAGATGGCGCGCCATGGGGGCGTGCAACGACGCGAAGCCATTCTGCTGGAACAGATTATGGAGGGCGGTGATGTCACTGAATCCGATGAGCCATTTGGGATGCTGCCTGAACTTGGTAAAATCCAGTTTGCCTATCAGATGCACGGCTCCGTAACCGCCCCGACTACAGAATATGACTTTGGCTTCTTCATCGTCCATGGCTTCCTGCAGGTCCTCGAGGCGTTGCCGGATATTTCCTGCATACGTTCCGTTGGAACTCCCCGCGTGCTTTGCGAATACGACTTCCAGCCCCCAGGACTTCAAACGTTTGTAGGCGCCTTTCAGGAAAGATTTGTCAATCTTGCTGGAAGGGGAGAGAACAATGACACGGTCACCTTCCTGCAGATACGGAGGGAAAATAAGACTACCCATATATATTATCAATCTATTTTGGGCAAAAGTACACAATTCACCACAGATATCACAGATTAACACGGATTTTTAACAGAAGAGAGGGAGGTTATATATGATATATAATCAACAGAGTAATTCAAATTCTGTTCAAATCCGTGTCAATCTGTGTAATCTGTGGTGAACATATCAAAATGATATTAAACATATAAAATTTCAACGGGGCAAATGCTGTATTTCTCGACATTTTTTTAGATATTTGCTAAAAATCTAACGTTATGGAACCGATACGGAACTTTGCCCAGTTAACAGCCCACCTGAAAACCTTGAATAAGAGGAAACGTATTGCGGTAGTCTGTGCCAATGACCCTAATACAGAATATGCCATATCCCGTGCCTTGGAGGAGGGGATTGCGGAATTTCTGATGATTGGCGATTCTGCCATATTGGAAAAATATCCCACTTTGAAGAAATATCCTCAATATGTCAGTACCTTGCATATAGAAGATTCCGATGAGGCTGCACGTGAGGCGGTGCGTATCGTACGCGAGGGTGGAGCGGACATCCTGATGAAAGGCATCATCAATACCGACAATTTGCTACGTGCCATTCTGGACAAGGAACATGGTTTGTTGCCTAAAGGAAAGATTCTGACCCATCTGGCCGTGATGCAGATACCTACTTACGATAAACTGCTCTTTTTCTCCGATGCTGCGGTCATTCCCCGCCCGACACTGCAACAGCGCATTGAAATGATTTGGTATGCCATCCATACTTGCCGCCATTTCGGGATAGAGCAGCCACGCATCGCGCTGATTCATTGCACGGAGAAGGTTAGCGCCAAATTCCCCCATTCATTGGACTATGTGAATATTGTAGAACTGGCGGAAGCCGGAGAGTTCGGCAATGTCATCATCGACGGCCCGCTGGATGTGAAGACCTCTTGTGAGAAGACGAGCGGTAACATCAAAGGCATTGTATCACCGATTGACGGGGAGGCGGATGTGTTGATATTCCCAAACATCGAATCGGGCAATGCTTTTTATAAGGCTGTATCTCTGTTTTCTCATGCCGATATGGCCGGGTTGCTGCAAGGACCCTCATGTCCGGTGGTATTACCGTCGCGTAGCGATTCCGGTTTGTCCAAATATTACAGCATTGCCATGGCTTGCCTGACCAGCGGGGTGAAAGAACCTTGATTGTAATTAGTAATTTGTAGTTCGTAATTTGTAAATCGTAATCAATGAAAATACTGGCAGTAAATCCCGGTTCCACCTCGACAAAAATTGCTGTCTATGAGGATGAAACTCCCCGTCTGGTACTCAACATCCGGCATTCGGTGGAGGAGCTTTCCCAATTTCCCCGCATCATCGACCAGTTCGAATTCCGCAAGCACTTGGTGCTGGAAGCGCTGGAGGCCAATGACATTCCCTTTAAGTTCGATGCCATCGTCGGCCGTGGGGGATTGTTGAAACCCATTCCTGGCGGTGTGTATGCCGTGAACGATGCCATGTTGGACGATATGCTCCACGCCATGCGTACCCACGCCTGCAACTTAGGTTGTCTGATAGCCCACGAACTTGCCGCCATGCTGCCCGGCTGCCCCTCTTTCATAGCCGATCCCGGCGTGGTGGACGAACTGGACGATGTGGCACGCATCACCGGTTCGCCTCTGATGCCCAGCATCACCATCTGGCACGCCTTGAACCAGCGAGCCATCGCCCGGCGCTATGCTGCCGAGCGTAGTGCCCTGCAGCCCGAAGCTCCCGTGCATTACGAAGACCTCAATCTGATTGTCTGTCACTTGGGTGGAGGCGTTTCCGTAGGAGTCCACCGCCACGGCCGTGCGGTGGACGTGCCCAATGCCCTCGACGGTTTCGGTCCTTTTTCGCCCGAACGTGCAGGTACCCTGCCCGCCGGGCAGCTGATAGACCTTTGTCACTCGGGGCGTTACACTACCGAAGAACTGAAGAAACGTATTTCCGGCAAGGCGGGACTTGCCGCCCATTTGGGTACTACCGACATTCCCGCCATAGAGAGGCGCATCGCTGAGGGAGACACCCATGCCGCTTTGGTGCTTGATGCCATGATTTACCGCATTGCCAAGGAGATAGGCGGTGCTGCTGTTGTGCTTTATGGCAAGGTGGACGCCATTCTGCTTACGGGAGGTATGGCACATTCCGAGTACATCACTTCGCGGTTGCAGGAGCGCGTGTCTTTCCTTGCTCCCGTCCACGTCTATCCCGGAGAAGACGAATTGGAAGCATTGGTAATGAATGCGCTGGGAGCTTTGCGTGGAGAGCTTCCGGTGCAGGTTTACCGATAATAATCATATCGCTTTTGTTCTTCATGAAAGTGTCATAACTCACCACAGATTACACAGATTCACACAGATAAATATGTCAGATATCAATAAACTAAAAAAATCTGCGTGAATCTGTGTAATCTGTGGTGAGTTATGACATATATGGAATCCCGGTTTACTTACCGTAATCGTCGTACATCATCAACAGATGTGAGGAGCTCCAGCTGAAATGGGGAGCTTTCAGGCGTTCGCCGGTATGGGTTCCGTAGTTCTCGTGGATGGGAGCACCCTCTTTCAGCCCACTCAGGCGGTCGAAGACTTGCAGCGTATATTCATCTGCCAGCTGGTTGTAGCCGTAGTTGCGCAGTCCACGGATGGCAAAGTAGGTCTGGTCCAGCCAGATGGGGCCACGCCAGTAGCCGCGCGGATTGTATTTGGGATTGTCGGCGGCAATGGTCGGGAAGGGGATATACGTGGAGAACTTTGCCGTATCTTGAAGCATGGGCAGCATGCTGTCCACTTGCGCTTGTGTGGCAATCCGGGTCCACAACGGAGTGTAGGCTTCGCAGCCCGGCTCTTCGATGAATGAACCGTCCTTCAGGCGGCGGTCGCAGAAGAAGTTGATGTTCTTGTCAAAGAAATAGTCGGCTACCTGGCTACTGTAGTCCGGTGCGTCGAAAGGTATCTTCAGCAGGCTGGAGAATTTCTTCAGCAGTTTGCATTCCAGTGCCAGATAAGCGTTCAAGTCCACACTCTCCTGATCCATACTCCAGGCATCCTCGTAGCCTTCGTTTTTCAGCATCACGGCGCCGTCAAAACGGATGGCGTTGTCCATGCCGCTTTCCCAGGCCGCAGCTTCCAGTGTTCCGTCGGTAGCACCGTACTCGCACATGCCATTGCGGTTGTGGTCGCGCTTCTCGTACCACCATCTATAATAGGAGAGCAGTTGCGGATACATCTCGGCAACGAAGGCGGTGTCACCCGTATGGGTAAATATTTCATCGACAGCCCAGCATACCAAGGGAGGCTTGCTGTCACGGGCATTGTTCTCGGAGGGGTCGGTGTAGATACAGTCGATAATCATGCCGTCCGGTTGCTGGTAGTCGAACATGGCTCGGATGTTGTTCTTGGCCAGTTCGGGGTCGAATTTGGCGGTTCCGGCACTGAAGCGCCAGCTATCCCATGCCCAAAAGCCGACGAAATAGCCTACGGCATGGCTCGGGATGATACCTTCGTGAAGCAATCCACCGCGGTGTGTCCGCCAATTGGAGATGAGCGTGGTGACGGCTTTCACGGCGATACGGTCATATTCGGGCTTCATATCCTTGCGCAGTATCTTGGTGAGGTAACCTTCCCAACGTTCGGCGTTGGCTTGCAGGGCGGGGGCGGGATTGTTGAGCAGGCCCGGCAGGTTTTGCAGGTTGGCAGTCATCTCTTTTTCGGAAGTGAAGAAAGAGATGGCTACGTTGACAGGGTAGCGCGGAGAGCGGACGAGGGCTGTATAGTTATTGTCGGTCTTGGCCAGCTCTACATTAGGAGTGAAGGTCACGGTTACGGTTTCGCCACTGGGATGACGGGCGATGACGGAGTTCTGTTCTACGCTGACGGTAATGTCTTTGCCCCATTGGCTACCGGAGAACAGCAGGTCTTCAGCCGTGTCGGCTTCGATGCGCAGCAAGGCGGTCGAGGCACTTGTGAAGTTGAGCCGTTGCGTGATGCTCCCGTGGGTGGAATGTGCCGACATATAGAGCTCGCCGGGGTAATAGCAAGTGGAATCCGGAACAAAAATGTTTTGTGTATCTTTGGCAAAGCCTACGACGGCGGCTGACTGTGCCATCCACTGGCGGCGGAACATATCGAGGCTGAAGGGGCCGCAGAAGCCGTTGACCCATTGTTGCCGTTCGGGCGGCGTGAAGCCCATCCACGAGCCGGCGTCGGTGAACCAACCGTAGCAGCGGTGCAGAGTGTCGGGAGTGTAGGAGATGTCCAGTATGTCGGCGAAGGCATACCGTTTCTCCGTAGTGCTTTTCATGCCGGGGGTGCAGGCTGCGATGCCTGCAGCCAACAATGTGAAGCAGAGTATGCGTATAAATTTGTATTTCATATGAATGAGGTATTTAACGGTTATTTGTGCGCTTGTTCCGCCGCATCATCCTCCGGTGCGAGAGGGGCGAGCGTGAAGCTGTATTTCCATTCGTGCGGAGTGATGGTGTACTCGGGATGAACTTGTGCTCCCCAGGTATTGTCACCGCCTACGCCCATCTGCTTGTGGTCGATGTTGAGCCATATCATATCTTTCTTCTGGATGCTTCCACCGTGGCGGCGCTCCATCTGTGAGGGACGGTATTCAATGTCCTCCATCGGGAAGTTCCAGGCGCTTACGCTCAACGGTTCCTCGCCCACTACCAGCAGACCTTCACCGGCAGCATTGCGCAGGGCCACCCAGCGTACGTCACAATGATTGGCCGTCTCTTGGGCACGTACATACGGATGGAATTGTTCCCACACCGTGGCGTTGTAGAGGCCTATCAATGCTCCCGTCTTGCGGTCGGCGTACGTCTCTTGCGGACCACGGCCCAGCCAGGTCATCATTTCATATTCGGCAGGGAGTATCATGCGCATGCCCAGACGAGGCATCTCGCTCAATGGCTTCTTGCCGGGGGTGAAGTGCATGGTTACCTGAACCTTGCCGTCGGGAGTGATTTTGTAGAGAGTCTGCAAATCAGCATCTTGTTCTTCCATGCGGTAGGTCGCAGTGACAGTAGCCGTTTGTCCGGCTTCTGCAACTTCGATGTTCTGCAGTTTGGCATCGCGTCCGGCGTTTCTCCAGGTGCCGCAGCGTATCAGGTGCCCATTTGGAATATCATTATCGGTCAACGGGCGCCAGAAGTTGGGTTGTAGCCCTTCTTTAATCAGATTCTTTCCGGTGTAGTTCAACTCTGTCATTTCACCGTTTCGGGTAGAGAAAGCTACCTGGAAGTTGTTGCCTTTCACGGTCAGTGTTTCGTTGTTGCGGTCTACGGTCAGCGTTCCTTCCACCGGCTGAACAGTTTTGGCTGACGGTGCAGAAGACAATTCCCATTGTTCGATGGCAACCTCGTGTCCTTTCGGTACTAATGGCGCTTCGTGCTTGGTGAATGCACGCAGTGTGAGGAAATACTCCTTGCCGTCGGCAGGCAGCGCTTTCAGTGGCAATTCTATGTTGGCAGAGTTTCTGGGAGCAATCTTGGGGAAATCCATCTCACCGTTCTGAACGGTCTTGCCGTCGCATTCCACTGCCCAGCGGAGGGTATATCCTTCCAATCCGATGAAATCGTGCCAGTTGGTGACCTTTATCTTGTTCGGGGTGAAGGCGAGTGGTTCGAAATGGATATATTGCAATACCTTCTTCACTTCGTAGATGTGCGGGTGCGGGGTGCGGTCGGCAGCAATCAGGCCGTTGGCACAGAAGTTGGAGTCGTTGACGACGCCTACAAATCCCATGTCGCCGCCAAAAGCCCAGATGTCGCGCTGGTTCTCGTCCTTGATGGCAAACGTCTGGTCCACCCAGTCCCAAATGAAACCGCCTTGCAGTTGGTCGTACTTGTAAATCAAGTCCCAGTAGTCCTGGAAGTTTCCTACACTGTTGCCCATGGCATGGGCATATTCGCAGAGAATCATGGGGCGGGCATCACGCTGGTTCACGTGCTGGCGCAGCCTCCAGATGCGTGCGTACATGGGGCAGTAGATGTCGCTCTTTGAGTTGTAACCACCCCCTTCGTATTGTACGGGACGGGTGGGGTCTATCTTCTTGGTATAGTCATACAGAGTTTCGAAGTGCTTGCCGTAGCCCGACTCGTTGCCCATGGACCAAGTCACGATGGCGGAGTAGTTGCGGTCGCGTGCAATCATGCGGCTCATGCGCTGCATGAAAGGCACCTCCCAGTCGGGATAGTTGGTAAGGGTCTCATCCTTGTGGAACATCATGCCATGGCTCTCGATGTTGGCTTCGTCTACCATATAAAGTCCGAATTCTGTGCAAAGCTCGTACCACGCATAGTTGTTCGGGTAGTGGCAGTTGCGTACACCGTTCAGGTTGAACTGCTTCATCAGCTGGATGTCGTGTATCATGGACCCCACGGTGATGGTACGTCCCTTGTGCGGGTCGTGCTCGTGACGGTTCACCCCCTTGAAGAGGACGGCCTGGCCGTTAATCATCTGCATGCCGTTCATCATTTCCACGGTACGGAAGCCAAAAAGGTGCGTAAAGGATTCCTGCGGTTTCCCTTGTGCATCAAAGGTGCTGACTACCAGCGTGTAGGTGTTCGGTGTTTCGGCATTCCAGGCTCGTGCATTCGGGAACACTTGCTGCTGGGTAAACAAAGTGTCTGTGGCAGAGGTTATGGACTTTTTCCGGTCATAGATAACCTTGTCCTTGTCCATTACCTTGACTTCCACCGTTTCTCCGGCTTTAGGCCGATGGAGGAATACGTCCAGCTTTAGTTCGCCATCCTTGTAGTTGTTTATCAGTTCCGCTGTCATCCGGAAGTCCTTGACGCGGCTCTGGGGGCGGGCGTAGAGATAAACACTCCGTTCGATGCCGCTGTATTTCCAGTAGTCCTGGCCTTCCAGGTAGGAACCGTCGCTATAACGGAATACTTTTACAGCCAGTCTGTTGTTGCCCTTCTTCAGCAGGTGGGTGATGTTGAAGTGCGACGGCAGGCGGCTGTCCTCGGCATAACCCGCCAATTCGCCGTTTACCCATACATAGTAGGCAGACTCCACCCCTTCGAAATTAAGGAAGATGTCCATGCCTTCCCAGCTAGCCGGGACGGTGAACTCGCGGATATAAGCACCTACGGGATTGTAGTCGGTAGGCACGTAGGGCGGATTGGGGGGGAACGGATAACGGGTATCTGTATAGATAGGTGCATCGAAGCCTTGCAGTTCCCAGCTTCCCGGAACTTCAATTTTACTCCACTTGCGGGTACTGAATCCGGGCTTGTGAAAGTCTTTGGGGCAGAGGTCATTGTTCTTTGAAAAAAGAAATTTCCAGGTGCCGTCCAGAGTGATACGGCGTTCCGTTGCAGGATTAACGTCGAACCGTACGTTGGCGGGCAAGGCACGTTGTTTCAATGCGTTGGCTTCATTCGTAAACGGAGTGAAGTGGGCGTGCATCGGTTCTCTGTTCATTTCGTTGACTTGCGGGTTCTGCCACGGCTCGTTGTCGGCCAGGGCACCGGTGCAAAGCAGCGAAGAAAGGAGAAAGGTATAAAGTTTGGTTTTCATTATTAATAGGATTTAGTGATATAAAAATGGCTCTTGTCAGAGACCGGTGTCTGTCAAAAGAGGGTAAAAGCCCTATATCGAGCAGAACAATGTCACCAGGAACGGAACGCTGAAATCGACCACAAACCCGTGGAAGATGGAAACTACGACAAACTGCTGTCCGGCTGTCCGTGTGATGATGGGTAGTGTGGTGTCCATCGTCGTGGCTCCTCCGGCAGAGATGGGGGCAAGGTTTCCGAACCATCGTACCAGCAACGGGGCGGCCAGCAGTGTCAGAATCTCCCGGCTGATATTGGCAAGCAGGGCGATGGTGCCCAGCTCGGCTCCCTTGTATTCGGTAATGAAGATGCTGGAGAGCGAGTAATAGCCGAATCCCGAGCCTACGGCCAGACAGTCCGTTATAGAACGGTGTGTCAGAATCAGACTGACGGCTGCCGAACCTGCCAGTGTTCCCAGTATCGTCATGATGGGCAGGAATACCAGCCGCGGATTGAGTGAACGGAAGTTCTTCAGGGTCTGCGGGTCGTTGCCTACGCTCAACCCTACACTGAACATCAGCGCGCAAAGCGCGTAATAGCTGATATTGGTTTCTGCAATATCAAAAGGCAACAGATGGCACACACCACAAATCGTACCCAATACAAAAAAGCCCACAATGATAAGACTTCCTTTCATGCCCTGCCTCCTTTCCTTTTATACAAAGCTCTCCAGAGTGCCCAAGCAGCGATAACACTTCCCAAGGTCCCTCCCAAGGTGAGGACAACGGCTTCATATCCGATGGTATGGAGTCCTCTGATAATCTCTTCGTTACTTCCTACCTCAATACCGAGGATAAACAGTAGCAGCCAGATAAGCAGGGTGATGATTGGATGAATCTTCTTTAAGTCCCGTTTCCGTAAGAGGTAGCCCAGCAGCATTCCTGTGAGCATTAGTCCGATGATTGTAAACATTGTCTGTATGGTTTTGTGAATAGATGGAAAGCTGTCTTACCCTCAAAAGCACCTCCTGTTCAAAGAGGGGGAGGCGCTTCTGAGGTTTGACAATTGCAAAATTACTTCATTTCCAAATATCTTTGGTTCTCTTTCACTCCTTTTTCTTGTGCAGGGCATAAGCGGAATGAGAATTCCATCTTACGGGCAGGAATCAGGTATGGTTGATGCGGGTAGGCTCCCCAACTGGTATCTCCACCCACACCCATCTGCTTGAAGTCTATGTTCCAAGTCACCATATCTTTGGGTTGGATGTCTGAGATATGGCGTTGTGACTTGCGTGTGCCGGGTTCATCCAAATCTTCTGTCGGGAAGAGGTAGGCACTGCCGCTGATTGTGGGTGCACCGATAACCATCAGGCCATTGCCTTTCAGATCGGTGAGGCTCATCCAACGTACATCGGTCTTGTTGCCGTTTTCTTGTGGACGGTCGTAGGCGAAGTACTGTTCGGCTACGCTACCTTTGTACAGACCCACGAAGGAAGAACCGTTGCGGTCGCAATAGTTCTCGTGCGGACCTCGACCTAGCCATGCCATTTGGTCGTATTGCTTGTTCAGGGTGATGCTCACACCCATGCGGGGCATCAAAGGTAAAGTGTCGTTGGCAGGAATGAAAGTACAGTTCACATCGAGGCTGCCTCTCGGTGAGAAGCGGTAGCGGACAATGAATTCCGAACCGGCAACTTCTTCGGGCAGACGGTAGTGTGACACTACTTCATAGCCATCTTTGTCGAGCGCTGTTTTCTCCAATGAGGTGAGTTTGGCGCCACGTCCGGCTTCACGCCACGGGCGCAGGGTCTTGTTCATGTCGTTGCCCATGTCATTGTCCGTCACCGGACGCCAGAAGTTGGGACGCAGTGCTTCCTTAATCATCTCTTCCTTGCCTTCCTTGAACGAGCAGAGTGCTCCGGTGGCTTTGTCGAATCCTACACTGACATTTCCGGCAGTGAGGACAAGCAGGGCTTCGCTGTCGGTTGCCGTCACGTTGCCTGAGGCAGCTTTGGGGGTAACAGCCTTATAGAAGGGAAGCTTCACTTGTTCGGCAGCCAATTGTGTACCGGCCTTCAGCAGACCCTCGTCGCGCTTCTGGCTGGCATAGAAATTCAGGTAATATTCTACTCCTTCGGAGGAATGGATGGTGGGGAACTGTGTCCGGAATACGCCTGTCTGTTGGGCGGGCAAATCTACATTATCTATGCGTCCTTGTGCCAATACTTCGCCGTTGCCTTCCAAACGCCAAGTGAAGTCAAAGTCATTCAGGTTGGTGAAAAAGAACTTGTTTCTAAGCTCTACCAATCCTTCGTGATAATCGAGCAATCTGAAAGCCATATTCTGGTACACCCGTTTCACTTCATGTATGTGGGGCTTCAATGTGCGGTCTGCGGCAATCAGGCCGTTCATGCAGAAGTTGGCCGAGCTTGGAGTGCCTTCGGGGGCAAGGTCGCCGCCGTAGGCCCAGTAGAACTTACCGTCGTCGGTCTTGTTGTAAAGACCCTGGTCCACCCAGTCCCAGATGTGACCGCCTTGTAGAGAAGGGTACTTCTCGATGATGTCCCAGTAGTCTTGCAGATTGCCCACACTATTACCCATAGCATGAGCGTATTCGCAGAGGATGAGGGGCATGGTGGGCAGATAGAGAGCATGGTTTATCAACACGTCTATCTTCTTGTACATGGGGCAGAAGATGTCGGTGAAAGGACGGTTTTTGCCAGAGTCCTCGGAGTGTACGGGGCGTTGGGAACGGTCGTGGGCATGAATCCAAGCATAGGTGGCTTGGAAGTTACAGCCTGAGCCGGTTTCGTTGCCCAATGACCAGATGATGACGCAGGGGTGGTTCTTGTCGCGTTCAAACATACGTTCTGTACGGTCGATGAAAGCCTTCTGCCATTCGGGTTGGTTGGCGAGGCATTGGTCGGGTTTGTAGCCCATGCCGTGGCTTTCGATGTTGGCCTCGTCCACTACATACATGCCGTAGATGTCGCACAGTTCATACCAGCGCGGGTCGTTGGGGTAGTGGGAGGTGCGCACGCTGTTGATGTTGTTTTGTTTCATCAGTTCCAGGTCGCGTATCATGGAGGCTTCGTCCACTACATGGCCGTGGTAAGGGTCGTGTTCGTGGCGGTTTACGCCCTTGATGTAGACGGGTTGCCCGTTGACGAGTAACTGTGCATGTTTGATTTCCGATTTGCGGAATCCGATGTTGCGGCAGATGTACTGTGTCTGGCCGTTGGCACGCAGTGTAATCATCATCTGGTATAGGTTGGGCTTTTCAGCACTCCACAGCAGGGGCGCTTCGATGTGTTTCAGGAAGTGCAGCTTGTTGTCTTTGGCGCGTTGGCGTTCGGTGTAGATGACTTTTCCCTCTTTGTCCGTCAGGCTCACTTCCACTTCGGCACCTTTTACCTTGGGCGTTTGAGTACGTTGGGAGTTTTGGGCATTGTCCAGTTCCACATAGAGGTGGAAGTCGGCGTCCTTGTACTCGTTGTCGAGGTCGGTCACTACTTCAAAGTCGCGCACGTGGATGTTGGGACGGGCATAAAGGTACACATCACGTTGTATACCGGCAAAGCGCCAGTAATCTTGATCTTCTAAGTAGTAGCCGTCGCTGAACTTGAATACCTGCACGGCAATCTCGTTCTGTCCGGTTACTGCATAGGGGGTGATATCGAACTCACTGGGGGTCTTGGAATCTTGCGAGTAACCCACCTTTTCACCGTTGACCCACACATAGAAAGCTGAGGCCACGCCTCCGAAGTGGAGGACGATTTGCTTGCCTTTCCAGTTGGCAGGGACGTTGAATGTGCGTTTGTAGGAACCTACGGGACTGTTTTCCACGGCAATGAGTGGCGGGTTGCGCTTGATGCCGTAGCCGGCACCTACATAGAAAGGATGGCCATAGCCTTCCATTTCCCAGTTGGCGGGCACTTTGATGTTGCCCCATCCGCTTACATCGTGGCCTTTTTCAAAGAAGTCCATCGGGCGCTGGTCCGAACGGGGAACAAACTGAAACTTCCAGGTACCGTTCAACGACTGAAAATATTCCGATTGACTCTTGTCGTTCTTCACTGCTTTCTCTTTGGTGGTGTAGGCCATGAAGGTGGCGGCAGAAGGCAGTCGGTTGATGTGCAACACATCAAAGTTTTCCCAATCGTTGTCCGAGTGAGGATATTTGTCGGTTCTTACGGCGGTTTCCGCTTTCTTGGTGTCGCCCGTCTTGTTCATGGGTGTACCGTCGTACTGTGCAAATGCGCATAACGGTAGCATCAGTGCGAGGGTGCAGATTGAATGTATCTTATTCATATTCGTATGCTTTTAATGATGTATAATCGTTTGTCTTTTCAGACTTTTGAGAGTTGTTTTGCGTGAGAGTTACTCATCGAGCAGCATCTTGATGATACATGCCGAACTCCAGCCGAAGTTAGGCGAATTGAGCGCTTCGCCGGTCAGCGGGTTGTAGTTCTCGTGGATAGGGCCGTCGGTGGTGAGTCCTTGGGCGTTGTTGATGAACTTCTCAGTCAGTATGTCGGCTTCCCGGTCGAAACCATAGTTGCGCAGGCCGGTGATACCGAAGTACACTTGGTCTACCCAGACCGGGCCGCGCCAGTAGCCGCGCACGGGACGCAGGCGAGGATGGCTGATGTCCAAGGTACCCAATGGAAGGGTGGAGTTGAACTTCTGCGGGTCCATCATCTTCTGCATCACCTGTTTGGCCTGTTCGGGAGTGGCGATGCCTGCCCAGAGTGGCAGCCAGCATTCGGCACCCATCACTTTGATGTGCTCGCCGGTATCGATACGGGTGTCGTAGAAGAATCCGGTTTCCTTGTCCCACATCTTTGTCTGTACGAACTCCTTGATGACTTTGGCTTCGGCATTAAGCTGTGCCGCCAGTTCGGGCTTGTTCAGGAGGGTTGCCATTTCGGCGAGGATGGTCTTGTCTACGTAGAGGAACGAGTTCAGGCAGATGTTCTCCTGGTTCATGGACCATGCCTTCTCGCTGTTTTTCTGCATCACGGCATCGTCAAAGCGTACGCCGTTGTCCATGCCGCTTTCCCAACAGGCAGCAATGAGAGTGCCGTCGGTGGAACCGTATTCGCAGATGCCGTTGTGATTGTGGTCACGCTCGGCATACCACCACTGATGGAACTTATAGAGCTTGTCGAACATTGTTTCGAGGAATTTCTTGTCGCCGGTAGCTTTATACACGTTCATGGCTCCCCAGGCGGCTACGGGCGGTTTGGCATCGCGCCAGTTATTGTATTTCTTGTTGTAGCTGATGAAGTCGGGTACCATGCCGTTGTCGGCTTGATAGTCGAAGAGGGTAATCATTTCGCTTTTGGCTATCTCCTCGTTGAAATGTACGTTGCCCGAAGCAATCTTCCAGGAGTCCCACGACCAGATGCCGTTGATGAATCCGTTGTACGACGGGTTGCTGCCGCCATGCAGGATGTCACCGGCAGGGGTGCGGTAGTTGCTGTTCAGGGTCATCATTGCTTTTACGAGTACCTTGCGGTATTTGTTGTCCTTGAGGTACTTGCTGTTTCCGCTCAGCAACGAAGCGATTTGTGCGTTCCATTGCTGTTCGTTTAGTTCAAAGCAATTGTCTATATTCAGCGTTGCTATGGCAGCCAGTTCTTTGGCTGTGTCTTCACCGCGCAGCGTCAGGGTTTGAGTCATCTCCGACTGATAAGTCTTGCCGGGTTCCAGGGTCATTTCACTTTTTTCTGTGACGTGCAGGCTATCGCTCCCCACAGCCTGAATCTTGTCTGCTGTGAGGAATCGGATTACCGTGTTCGTGGAATCTTTGGGGCGGATGAAAGAGAGACCTTTATCTATGCTGCTTACGACAGAGGTAGGCTCGTATACGCCTCCGTTCCAGTCGAAGCTGACCTTTACCGGTTTTTGGCTCATATTCTTCACGATTGAACGTATGGCTACGGAACGTGAGGTGAGGTAGCACAATTCGGTAGTGAAGTTTAAGTTCTCATCGTTGTATTCCTGTATCAGTTTGCCGGGGAGGTATCGGGTGGTCTGTACATTGTACACCATCCTATACTGTTCGCCGTTCACCCACAGCGTAGGTTCGGCGAGTCCGGCAGCTATCCATCCGCGTCCGGTCATGACCATAGGTCCCATGAAAGCACCGGCATGGCGACGGTTTTCGTTGTCGGGCAGTGAGTATGCCATCCAAGCACCTTTGTCGGCAAAGACGTAGGCATCCCAGTCTACGGCTCCGGCGGGAGTGTTCTTTATGTTGATAAGATTACAGAAGTCCGCTTGCTTGGATAAAAGCGGTTCTGAAGAAGTGGGAGCTTTGACGCACGAGGTCAGTATGCAGGCAACGATGCCAGTCAAAGCGATGTTTTTATTTGGATGTCTCATGGTAAATTAAGTATATGATGAAATGAAGTCTTGAAACAGAGAGTTCTATTAAAAGCAATCTCTATCGGATGGGATCCCGTTTCCGGCATTTCGCTTCCGATAGAGACTGAGTTGTAGGGTTATCGGTTATTTTGTGTAACCTTCGTTTTGCACCCAATCAGGATTCATCAGGAATTCTTTGTGAGGGATAGCGAGTCTGATATGCTTGGTCGATATGAAATTGCTTGCGAAAGGCTTTTCATGACTCTTAAGTGCGTCTTCCACAATGCCCCAACGGATGAGATCATACCAGCGTGAGCCTTCGAGGGCCAGTTCGCAAGGACGTTCCACATCCTGCAGGTGCTTCAGCACTTGTTCTTTACTTAGGGTGTCGGACAGTGGCGTTACGTGTACACGGTCACGTACTTTGTTGATGTATTTGATGGCTTCTTTAGAGTTTCCTTCATCGTTCAGACACTCGGCATAGAGCAACAGGATGTCCGCATAGCGGATGAGGGGGATGTTGAAACCGGAATAATCCCAGTAATCACCCAATGACTTGTCGTAAGTCACATATTTGCGCCAGTAGATATTGTCTTCTTGGTGGTAATCACTGAATCCTTTGCCGTCTTCGTAATAGAACGGACGGGATTTGGGATCGTCGAAAATGATAGTCTCATACAATCGGTCGCTGTATTCCCCATCTTCGGTGAGGTCTTTCTTCAGTGTATTGAATAACCATTTGGACGGATATGCTTCCTCGTATGCGCCACAGCCACTGTCGGGACCCAAGTGCAAGGTAAAGAGATTGTATTCGTAGTGCCCGCCTTCCAGACTTCCGGTGAACTGTACTTCAAGGATGGATTCCTTATTGTTCTCGTGTAGTCCGTTGAAGTTGTCGCCATAGTTCTCCATCAGTTCATATCTGTGACTGTCAATGACTTTCCAGAATTCTGTTTTGGCTTTGGCCTTTTCGCCGATGAACATATAGTATTTGCCTAAGAGTGCTGCGGCAGTATATTTAGTGACGCGTCCGGCCATGTTTGTATTCCATTTTTCGGGAAGGTTGGCTTGACATTCACTCAGTTCTGTCTCGATGAAAGTCTTCAGTCTGCCGGCTTCTACCTGAGGAGGATAGAATTCCTCTTCGGTACCTTCGAGTTCGTGCTCGAACATTGGTAGTCTTTCACCGAAGTTGATGAAGAGACGGTAGTAGTAGAAAGCTCTCAGAAAACGTGCCTCGGCAATACTGGTCGCTTTGGTCTGCTTGATGCCTTCGTCATCGTTGTCGGGCACATTGGGAATGTTGTCCAGACACTGGTTGCAATAGTTGATGCTGGTATAGAGGTTGGTCCATTCATCGTTGGGCACGTAGTTGGTCGATTCGTTGTTGTACATGGCCAGTTCCATCCAGGCGGTCACGTCGGGGCGGTAGTCCAGCTCGTCGCTGCGGTAGTTGTCTATCACAATGTAGCGTTCGAAAGGTTGCGCCCATTCGATGGTAGGCTGTAGTCCAGCGTAGGCTGCGGTAAGTCCTTTGAGGATGTCGGATTCGCTCTTCCAGAAGTTTTCGGGGTCCAGTGAGTTGGGGTTTCTGTCTTCATCCAGGAAATTTCCGGTACATGAAGAGAGTGCCAGGCCTCCTAAGACTGAGGCGCACAATAATATATTCTTTAATTTCATAATCATCTTTTTTAAAGTTTTGGTTCAATTAAAATCCGAATTTAATACCGGCCATGAAAGTGCGGCATAGAGGTGATGAAGCATAGTCGTAACCCATGCGGTCAATACCACCGTTGGTAGAGGGGTCATAGCCACTGTAACCGGTGATGGTAAAGATGCGTGTACCACCTACATAGAAACGGAGGTTGCTGATGCCCAACTTACCACAAACTGTAGCAGGCAGGTTGTAGCCCAATTGCAAGTTGTTCAGGCGGAAGAAGTCGCCTCGTTCGATGAAACGGTCGGAAGTGCGAGCATTCTTGTTCGGGTCGCCGTATACGGCACGTGGAATGTTGGTGTTGGGGTTCTCCGGAGTCCATGCTTTCAGTGCGTTTCTGCCATAGTTGAACTTGGTATCCATACGTTCCAATTGATATTTGGTATAGTTGTAACGGTCTACACCGAGGTCACCGTAGAAGTTGGCTACCAAATCGAAGTTTTTGTAATTCAGTGTTACGTTGAAGCCGATAGAGGCCTTGGGGCAACCGTTGCCCAGAAGCTTCTTGTCATCGCTGTCCAGCATGCCGTCACCGTTTTGGTCTACGAAGCGGAGGTCACCGGGTTCTGCGTTGGGCTGCATGGGAATCCAGTTGCCTTTGCTGTCCTTGCGTCCGTGTGATTCTTTCCAAAGTTTGGCTTCTGCTTCATTTTGGATGATGCCTGCGGTTTCGTAAGCCCAGAATTCACCGAAGTAACCACCCACGTAGGTACGTGAAGCACCATATTCGTACATATAGTTGGGGTCTGCCATTGATTTCAGTTTACTCTTGAAGTGGCTCAGGTTGAAGTCAAGGTCATACTTGAAGTCCTTACCTGCATTACCGTGGTAAATCAGTTGCATTTCCATACCGGTGGTGCGCAGTTCACCGTCGTTCACCGTCAGTGCACCGTAACCGGTAGACAGACTGATGTTCTTTTCGGAAAGCATGTCCTTGGTGTCCTTGATGTAACCTTCAATCGAGAATTCCAGTTTGTTGTTCCATAGGCTCATGTCCACACCGATGTTTTTGTAGAAGGTAGTTTCCCACTTGATGTTCCTTGAGGGGAGGCTACGTACTGCATATCCCTGGTTTACGACTTTGCCGTCGAAGGGGTAGTTGATGTTGTCGGCGTTGGAGTCCAATTTGGGAATGTAGAGATAGAGAGGTACCGATTGGTTACCGAGGGCGCCGTAGCTCATACGCAATTTGAAGGAGCTGACTGTTTCTTTCATATCTTCCCAGAAAGGTTCGTTGGCAATGTTCCAGCCTACTGATACAGAGGGGAAGAACCCCCACTGGTTACCGTCGGCAAAACGTGAAGAACCGTCATAGCGGAACGAGGCCATTAACATGTAGCGCATTTTCCAACTATAGTTCACACGGCCAAATACGGAACGCAAGCCGCTACGGGTCTTTTCACCTTGCACACCATAGTCTTTGCGTGCCTGGCCCAGAATGCCCATGTCGTTGTTCTCGAATTCGGAACCCGATGCACCCAATAGGTCGTAAGTGCTTTCTTCTTGTGAAGCTCCCAGCAGGAAGGCGAAGTCGTGACTGTCTTTGATGGTGAAGTTGTAGTTGGCAGTCAGTTCCAGCAGGTCGTTGACGCTTCTGGTGCGGGTCTGTGATAGTGAGGCGCTTTCGTTCCACTTCATGGCACCCAGTTCGTAAGTAGGTTTGAATACGCGGGTTTCGCGGAAAAGGAGGCTACGGCTTGCTTGTGCCTTGATTACCAGTCCCTTGATGGGCTCATATTGCAGATAGCCCGATCCTTTGATGTAATCTGTGGCGCGGGTGTTCTCAATCAGGTTATTATAACCTACCATGTTGGCAGCATCGCTCATGTTCATGCCGGGGATGGCACCACCGTATCCGCCGTCACAATTCTCGTCATACAGACGTGCGATAGGTTCCATGTTGGTCACTTGGTATATGCCGGGAAAACCTGAGTTGGCTTCCATTTCCGATTCCCAACGGCTGTAGTTTACTGATTCGCCCACTTTGAACTTGCCGCGTTTCATGTCTGAGTTTAAGCGGAAGCCATATTTCTCGTCACCCGTGCCGGTCACGATGGCTTCGTTTTTTGAATAGAATACGGACAAAGCTACGTTGGCATTCTCACTGCCACTAGTGTACCCCACATTGTATTTCTGTGTGAAGCCGTTGCGGTAGTATTCGTCCTGCCAATCGGTGTCGCCAAACTGTGTGGGGTCTTGCTCATAAGCCGCAATGTAAGCAGGCCAGTTTTTGGGGTTTTGACCGGCGTTTGTACGGGCCATCTTTGCCATGTGGATAAATTCTTCGGCATTGCAGACATCCAGTTTCTTGGCTATCTGATCCACTCCCCAATAAGCTGAGAACGTGATTTTGGGTTTGGATTTGGTACCACGGTAAGTCTCAATCAGGATAACGCCTGCGGCGGCGCGTGCTCCGTAAATAGCGGCGGTGGCAGCGTCTTTCAATACAGACATTGACTTGATGTCTTCGGGGTTCAGAAAACTCATATCACCCGGAACGCCATCGATAATTACCAACGGAGAGTTGTCTGTTCCATAAGTGGTTACACCGCGCACCTGCAGGCTGGGAGTGGAGCCGGCGGCACCGCTACCAAAGTTAACTATCAAACCGGGAGCCATACCCTGCAGGGCAGTTTCGGCATTAGCGGTAGGTATGTTGTTTAGTTTATCGCCCGATACGGAACTTACCGAACCGGAAACATCCGATTTCTTTTGTGTGCCATAACCGATAACGACTACTTCGTCCAGTAGTTCGGTGTCTTCTTTCAGCACCACTTTCAATTCCTTGCGACCATTGAGGGCGATTTCTTGTGGAGCATAGCCCACGTAAGAGATAATAATAGTGGCTTTTGGGGAAACGCTGAGGGTAAAGTTACCGTCGATGTCAGTGATTACTCCATTTGTTGTTCCTTTCTCTAATACACTGGCTCCGATGACAGATTCACCGGAAACATCGGTTACGGTACCGTTCAGCTGAATGTTCTGTGCCAATGCGCCCATAGGCAGCATAAAAGCAAAGAAGAGAAGTAGCTGAATGACTCTTTCTTTGTAGTAGTTACTTTTACTCATTTGAATAAGTTTTTAAGGTTAATACTATTGGTTTTTCACAATGCTAAATTAAGCTTCATAAACAGGAATTGCTAATGAATGTTATCTACAAGCAGACTACAAGAGAGGGATATTCTTTGTTTTATTATCTACAAATAGTTTTGTAAGTATTTGATAAATAGGAGTAAATGAGATATTCTATATCTACAAAACTATATCCACATAAACTTTTCCCGATTTACATTAATTATTGAGTTGCGCAAGTAAACGGTGATTAGATGAAGAAGGAAACCAACTCTTTTAGAAATATCAAGCAACTCAAGTTTCGCAAGTCTTTTATAATCATTGATAAACAGTAGTATCTCAACTCTCCTCCCCGGAGGAGAGTTGAGATACTACTGTTTATCAATGATGTCCCTTGCAGATGGTTTGCAGATGTTTTATCTGCAAGCCATCTGTAAAAGAGGAAGTCGAGTATAAGACGGATGACATTCATATCTTATCTCTTGCAAAATACGGATAACTTATTAGTTCATAGTGATGAACACTTTGTTTCTGCAGTACAAAACACTTCGTTCATGTAGTATAAAACGTTTTGTTTGCACAACATAAAACAAGGTGTTTATATAGTATGAAACAAAGTGTTCACTATAATGGAACAAAGTGTTCGCCCTAATGAAACACATTGTTCTACACGTCGAAACAAACCGTTCTGTGTGTTGAAACAAGCGGTTATATTGGGGGAAACAAAAAGAAAGCTGTCTTTTCCTGATTTCACTAGACACTTTTTTTCTTTATAAACGTCATCAGTAGACGGTTCTTTCATTTGCATACTGATACAGTAGTCCCTTCTTCCGGACTTGCGAGCCTATGCTTACTTGTTCGATGCCTTGTTTCTACTGAGACAAAGTGAGAGCAAACTTTACCCTCACCTTTTTGAAATTGCCCTTACTCACCTCTGAAAGTCCGATGAATAAAGACTTTTAGGTAAGCAGTGAGGGCGGTGAGGGTAGAAATGCAAAATAAATATTTTCAGCCTTGAGCCGGGTTATATATTCTGTAGATAGTCGGTTAGGTCTTCTTCGGAAGAGAGGTTGAGGGATTTGCGCAGGCGGTATCGGTTCATATTGATGGTTTTGGGGGTGGTGCCGGTCAACATGGATATTTCTTTGGTAGACAGGTTCACCCTTAGCAGGGTGGCAAGATATTTCTCGCCTTGTGTCAGTTTGGGATGAATCGCTACCAGTCTTTGGAGGAATTCATTGCTTTTATCATCGATGTTTGTCAATAGGGCACTGTTGGTTTTGTCTCCGCTTTGGCTCTGGCTGATGAATGCGTTGATTTTCTTCAGGTGGGGCGTGATGGCTTGCGCGTCCATCTTATATCCTTCTTTCACCATTCCGCGTATTTTGTCCAGCAGTTCATTGCGGCTTTTCAGGAATACGGCGAAGCTGGTTGCCTCCTGCCGACTGGTAGCCAGTTCATTGTGTACATTTTGAAGTTCCAGCTCTTGCTGATGCATCTTCAGTTCGGCCACTTCTTTTTCGGACAGTTGCAATTGGTAGCGTGCTTCTATCAGTTGCAAATCTTTTCGGCGTTTATACCATTTATATAGAAAGATGCTGAAAGCTATTCCCAGAATAAGTACGCTGCCCAAAAGCCACAAATTGCGTTTCAGTAGCTCTATCTTGTAGGTTTGTTCCTGCATTTCAGTAGCATATTTTTGGTCTTGGTATCTTTTATAGGAAATTTCCTGCTCGATGTTGCGTAGCTTGTTGCTACTTTGCAGTTCCTTGCCCAGGTGGTACCTCTTGTTCAGATACTTATAGGCTTGGGCATAGTCACCTATAGCTGCATATACCATGGACGAATATTCGTAATTGTCGCAAATCAGTTCGCGGGCTCCGATGTTGTGGGCATACTCGTAGGCTTTATGCAAGGCTTCCAAGGCTTTGGAGTATTGCTTGTCATAGTAATACTGTTTCCCCATGTTGTTGTAGTTTTCGCCAAGAGACCATTGGGCATCCAGATTCTTGTTGATGGTGATGGCTTCCTGGATGAAAGAAAGTTTCTCTTCCGTATTTCCCCGGTACAGACAGAGGTTGTTCAGGTTGGTTGCAATCTCTTTCAGGTTTCGTTGGGCACGGTTGATGGCCAGCGCACGCTGGAAGAAACGCTCGGCAACGGTAAATTCACTCATGAAGTGGTGCATTACTCCACGTTCGTTATAGCATCCGGCCACAGAGGTGGAATCGCCGATGGATTTGAAGATGGAGGTTGCTTTGTCGTTCAGTTCAATGGCTTTGTTGTAATCGCCTAGTTTGCTGTATACACGCCCCATCAAGGAGCAGAGTTGTGCCATTTGTTTTTTGTTGGTGGGATGGATATATTTTTGGGTGTCATAAAGATTCTTGATACTTAGGTCGAAGTTCCCCAACAATTGTTCGGCTTGACAGTAGAGAATCATAGCTTGTGCGCGGACCTCACTGGGCTCATCTTCGGGAAACAAGGCAGAAGCCTGAGCTGCATAGTAGGAAGCTTGTTTGGGGTTGTTGTACAGGTATTTCCGTGCTTGGTCAATCAATTTCTGTGCTTGCTGCATGTCTTGAGCTTGCAGTGGGGCAGCTGCTGACAGAAGACATACGAGTAGTAGACATAGGTTTTTCTTCATGGCATCGTCTTGTTTCTGCAAATTTAATTAATTCTTCTTAGAAGTCCGGTTTCCCTCCAAAAAGATTTATCTTTGTGCCTCAAAGATAGCGATATATATGTTATTACCTTATTTGAATAAAGATTTGATAGAGGCAGGATGCGATGAGGCCGGTCGCGGCTGTCTGGCCGGTGCGGTCTATGCCGCTGCTGTTATTCTGCCAACGGACTTTAAGAATGAACTTTTGAACGACTCCAAGCAGCTGACGGAAAAACAACGCTATGCCTTGCGTGAAGTGATTGAGAAAGAGGCTCTGGCATGGGCGGTGGGCGTCGTCTCTCCCGAAGAAATTGACAAAATCAATATTCTCAATGCCTCCTTTCTTGCCATGCACCGTGCTGTTGACCAACTGAATGTCCGTCCGCAACATCTGCTGATAGACGGCAACCGCTTTAAAAAATATCGGGACTTGCCGCATACTACCGTAGTGAAAGGAGACGGGAAGTACCTTTCCATCGCTGCCGCCTCCATTTTGGCAAAGACCTATCGTGATGACTACATGAACCGCCTTCACGAGGAATATCCGTATTATGACTGGAATCGTAACAAGGGGTATCCCACCAAGAAACATCGTGCCGCCATTGCTGAGCGGGGCACTACACCCTATCATCGCTTGACGTTCAATCTCTTGGGGGATGGGCAGTTGTCGCTGAACTTCGGACAATGATGCTGTTTAGAACCACTTAATCCTTCTGAACCATACGAATGTCACTGCTGATAATATTGCCGACAAAAGTATGATGAAAATAAACGCGTGCGGAAAACTCTCCAGGTGGATGTCCACATTCATGCCGTAGAAACTGGCTATCAACGTGGGAATCATCAGTGTAATGCTGAGGCTTGTCATACGTTTCATGATGGCATTCACATTGTTGGAGATGATGGAGGCGAAGGCATCCATGGTTCCCGTCAGGATATCACTGTAGATGTTTACGGTATTGTATGCCTGCTTCAACTCGATGACCACGTCTTCCAATAATTCCAAATCCAGATAATTGGTGTCCTGAAAGATGTTTTTCAGCCGTCCTATCATCACTTCATTGCCACGGATGGAAGTGTTGAAGTAGACCAGCGTCTTCTGCAGCTTCATCAGTTGCAGGAGGTCTTCGTTGCGGATGCTTTTCTCCAGCTCTTTTTCGGCGGTGGCCACGTCGTTGTTTATCTGTTTCAGATACTTCAGGAACCAGACGGCGGAAGAGTAGATGATTCGCAGAATCAAATCCAGTTTATTGTTGACGACTATGTTCTTCCGGCGTGTGTGCTGGATGAAGTCCGGTATCAGCTCCGTGTGGTGATAGCAGACAGAAACGATGATTCCGTCATTGGTGATAATGCCGATGGGCACGGTGATGAACGGCACGCCGCGTTGGTTGCTCTGCATCGGGATGCGGAGGATGGTCAGCAGCCAGTTGTCTTCTGTTTCCGTACGCGGGCGCTCGTCCACGTCGGCTATGTCTTCCAAGAATGATTCGGGAACTTTCAGCTCTTCGGTAAGGAATTTGAAATCATCGTTGTCCGGGCATTCTACGTTGACCCAGCAGTTGGGTTGCCATTCGGCCTTTTCAGTGAAGCCGTTTTCACTGTAGAGATACTTTCTCATTGTTTGCCTCCTTTCAGGTTGGAACAGAGGCATTGCAGTCAACGTCTCCGTTCGTTTTATTGGTGAATACTATTGCACGTTCGTGGGTTTGAATCGTCCATATTTCTTGTTTTTTATTTTTTAAGCGTGGCAAAAGTACATAAATCATTTGAAACAGTACGCTTTAACAGCTGTTTTTTGTACCTTTGCAGCGCAAAAACAGGTTCCTACTATAAAGAACGTTTGTATCATACAAAAAGATTATACAATTAAATTCGATTAATATTATGAGTAAGAAAGCCCTTTTAATGATTCTTGATGGCTGGGGCATCGGCGATCAAGGCAAAGATGATGTGATTTTCAATACACCTACTCCGTATTGGGACAGTCTGTTGGCAGCTTATCCGCATTCCGAGCTTCAGGCAAGCGGTGAAAACGTTGGTTTGCCCGACGGACAGATGGGTAATTCTGAAGTAGGTCACCTCAATATCGGTGCCGGACGCATTGTTTACCAGGATTTGGTGAAGATTAACCGTGCTTGTGCCGATGGCAGCATCCTGAAGAACAAGGAAATTGTTTCTGCTTTCTCATATGCAAAGGAAAACGGCAAGAATATCCACTTTATGGGACTGACCAGCAACGGTGGCGTGCACAGCTCTTTTGACCATTTGTTCAAACTCTGCGATATTTCCAAGGAATACGGCATCGAGAATACCTTCATCCACTGCTTTATGGACGGTCGTGATACCGACCCGAAGAGCGGTAAAGGCTTCATTGAGCAGCTGACTGCCCATTGTGAGAAGTCTGCCGGCAAGATTGCTTCCATCGTGGGACGTTTCTATGCCATGGACCGTGACAAACGTTGGGAGCGTGTGAAGGTTGCCTACGATTTGTTGGTAAACGGTGAAGGGAAGGTCGCTACGGATATGGTCCAGGCTATGCAGGAGTCCTACGACGAAGGCGTTACGGATGAATTCATCAAGCCGATTGTGAACGGTGGCTTCGACGGTACCATCAAGGAAGGTGATGTTGTAATCTTCTTCAACTACCGTAACGACCGTGCCAAGGAATTGACCGTTGTCCTCACCCAGCAAGATATGCCCGAACAAGGCATGCAAACCATTCCGGGCCTGCAGTTCTACTGCATGACTCCGTATGACGCCAGCTTCAAGGGTGTACATATCCTTTTTGATAAGGAGAATGTACAGAACACATTGGGCGAATATCTTGCTGCCAATGGCAAGACCCAGCTGCACATTGCCGAAACAGAGAAGTATGCACACGTGACTTTCTTCTTCAACGGTGGCCGCGAGACTCCCTACGATGCTGAAGAGCGCATCCTGGTTCCTTCTCCGAAGGTTGCCACTTACGACTTGAAGCCTGAAATGAGTGCGTACGAGGTGAAGGACAAGTTGGTTGAAGCTATCAAGACCCAGAAGTTCGATTTCATCGTGGTGAACTACGCCAATGGTGATATGGTGGGACATACCGGTATCTACGAAGCTATCGAGAAGGCAGTGAAAGCCATCGACGAATGTGTGAAAGACACCGTTGAGGCTGCCAAGGCAAACGATTATGAAGTAATCATCATCGCCGACCACGGTAATGCCGACCATGCTCTGAATGAGGATGGTACTCCGAATACTGCCCACTCTCTGAACCCCGTTCCTTTCGTTTACGTTACTGCAAACAAGGACGCCAAGGTTGAGAACGGTGTATTGGCTGACGTAGCTCCTTCTATCCTGCATATCTTGGGTATGGAGCAGCCGGCCGAAATGACTGGTAAGGATTTGATTAAGTAAGGCGTCAAAGCCGTAACAATATTTAGACGCGGATTATACGGATTCCACGGATGCTCTTAAAGTTGAGTCTGTGCAATCCGGATAATCCGCGTCTTTTTTCAATAGAACGATTATGATACAGATTGGTGATGTTGTGGTTTCTTTCGATGTCTTGCGCGAGAAGTTCTTGTGTGACTTGGGTGCCTGCCAGGGGATTTGCTGCATTGAGGGCGATGCCGGTGCTCCCGTAGAGCTGGACGAGGTGGAGAAACTGGAAGAGGTGCTTCCGCTGATTTGGGACGAGCTTTCTCCCGAAGCCCGCACCGTGATAGAGGAGCAAGGTGTGGTCTATACCGATTGTGAAGGTGACCTGGTGACTTCTATTGTAAACAACAAGGATTGCGTCTTTACCTGCTATGATGATAAAGGCTGTTGCTATTGTGCCATCGAAAAGGCTTACCGTGAGGGTAGGACCAACTTCTACAAACCCATATCCTGTCATCTCTATCCGATAAGGGTGGGGAACTACGGACTCTATAAGGCAGTGAACTATCATCGTTGGGATGTCTGCAAAGCCGCTATGTTGTTGGGACAAAAGGAAAATCTGCCCGTGTACAAGTTCCTGAAAGAACCGCTTATCCGTAAGTTTGGTGAGGACTGGTATGCAGAGTTGGAATTGGTAGTGGAAGAGATGAAAAAACAAGGAATCCTATAGTTCTTCTGTATGGAGACGGGTCTCTTCTTTGGAAGAGAAGAGGAATAAAGGAAAAGCCCCGGTCAGCAGGATTATCCTGCCCGTCCGGGGCTTCCTCGTTGTAAGATGTGAGGTTGGTTATTAAATTAATTAAGCGTCAATATTTGCATACGTTGCATTCTTTTCGATGAAATCGCGGCGAGGGCCCACGTCTTCGCCCATCAGCATGGAGAAGATATAGTCGGCTTCGGCTGCATTTTCAAGATGCACCTGCTTCAGCATGCGGTTTTCCGGATTCATGGTGGTTTCCCACAACTGTTCCGGGTTCATTTCACCCAAACCTTTGTAGCGTTGGGTGTGTACTGCGTTTTCCGAACCGCCGCCGTAAGTGTCGATGAACTTCTGGCGCTGCTGGTCTGTCCAGCAATACTCTTTCGCCTTGCCTTTGGTGCAAAGGTAAAGGGGAGGAGTGGCGATGTACAAGCAACCCTGCTGGATAACTTGCGGGAAGTAGCGGAAGAAAAGCGTCATAATTAGCGTGTCGATGTGAGAACCATCGACGTCGGCATCGGTCATGATGATAATCTTCTTGTAGCGCAGCTTGTCAATGTTCGCTTCTTTGCTGTCTTCACCGTCCACGCCGAAACGGATGCCCAGCGCCTGGATGATATTGTTTACTTCGTCGCTCTCGAATGCCTTGTGCCACATGGCCTTTTCCACATTCAGAATCTTACCGCGAAGCGGCAGGATAGCTTGGAACGCACGGTTACGGCCTTGCTTTGCTGAACCGCCTGCCGAGTCACCCTCGACGAGGAACAATTCGCATTCTTCCGGGTCCTTGCTGGAGCAGTCGGCCAACTTACCGGGCATGCCACCGCCGGACATCGGCGATTTGCGTTGTACGGATTCGCGTGCCTTACGTGCGGCGATACGTGCCTGGGCGGCAAGAATCACCTTGTCTACAATCAGCTTGGCTTCCTTCGGGTGTTCCTCCAAGTAGTAGGTGAGGGCTTCGCCCACAGCCTGGTCTACGGCACCCATCACTTCGTTGTTACCCAGCTTTGTCTTGGTCTGTCCTTCGAACTGAGGCTCTGCCACCTTGATGGAGATAACGGCAGTTAATCCTTCGCGGAAGTCGTCGCCTGCAATCTCTACCTTGGCTTTCTCCAGCATCTTGTTGTCTTCGGCGTATTTTTTCAATGTACGGGTCAGTGCACGGCGGAAACCTGCCAAGTGGGTACCCCCTTCAATGGTATTGATGTTGTTTACGTAAGAGTGTACATTTTCGTTATAAGAAGTGTTGTACATGATGGCTACTTCCACCGGTGTGCCTTGCTTCTCGGTGTTGATGTAGATTACATCGTTCATGAAGTGCTCGCGTGAGGAGTCCACGTAGCGCACAAACTCCTTCAGGCCTTCTTCCGAGTAGAAGATTTCCTTCTTGGCATTTCCCTCTTCGTCCTTTACGCGAAGGTCGGTCAGTGAAATCTTGATGCCTGCGTTCAGGTAAGCCAACTCGCGCATGCGGGTGGCAAGAATATCATAGTTGTAGACTGTTTCCGTAAAGATGGTATCGTCCGGCCAGAACTGCTGGCGTGTACCGGTAATGTCTGTTGTGCCCACTTCCTTGACGGAGTAGAGCGGATGTCCGCAGGAATATTCCTGCTGATAGATTTTTCCGTTACGGAAAACCTGGGTAGTCATGTGTGTAGACAAGGCGTTTACGCAAGATACACCTACACCATGCAGACCTCCCGATACCTTGTAGGAACCTTTGTCGAACTTACCTCCGGCATGCAGTACGGTCATTACAACTTCCAGTGCGGATTTCTTTTCCTTTTCGTGATAGTCTACCGGGATACCACGTCCGTTGTCTTGTACGGTGATGGAGTTGTCCTCGTTAATGGTGACTTCGATGTGGTCGCAATAGCCGGCAAGTGCCTCGTCGATGGAGTTGTCCACAACCTCGTACACCAGGTGGTGAAGTCCTTTGCTGCTAATGTCGCCAATATACATCGCGGGACGCTTTCTCACTGCTTCCAAACCTTCCAGTACCTGGATGTTTTCGGCAGAATAGCTCCCGTTATTGGAGTGAATCTGTTCTTCAGTCATAATCTTTTTTCCTTATTGTAATAACAGAGCAAATATAGTGAAAATCCTCGGGATATGGTGCTAAACAAACGGATAAATTCGGGTAGTTTACAGCTTTTTAGCACAGAAAAGAAACTTGTGTGGAAGCAGGTAAATAGAGAGGTATAAATGAGAAAGGCCGGACTAAAAAGTCCAGCCTTGTAATATCTTTTGTGTAACAGTCAACTTAAGCCAGCTTGTTGATATAGATAGCCAATTTTGACTTCAGGTTGTTAGCCTTGTTCTTGTGGATTACATTAGTCTTAGCCAATTTATCCAACAGTTTTGTGATACCCGGATACATTGCTGTTGCTGCAGCTTTGTCTGTAGTAGCACGAAGCTTACGAACAGCGTTTCTCATGGTCTTGCCATAATATCTGTTGTGAAGTCTTCTTGTTTCTTCTTGTCTGATTCTCTTCAGTGATGATTTATGATTTGCCATCTCGACTAATCTTTTTTAATTCGTTTATTTTTTTATTTTGTAGCCCGTGGGGGAATCGAACCCCCCTTTCAAGAATGAAAATCTTGCGTCCTAACCGATAGACGAACGGGCCATCCTTTGGTGAGCGTTTCCGCTCTTGCAAAGAGCCTTTATTTCTCGTTTGCGGATGCAAAGGTAGAAACTATTTTTGAATTACCAAAACATTCGCAAGAAAAAAATATAGCTTTTTGTCGCTTTTTGTCTTAGGGTGGAGTTTTATCTGCTGAAAATCAGTGTGGTATGTGCTTTTATTTTTTTACACTCCTTACCTTATTTTTTTATTCTTCTCCTTTTGTTTCTCTTCTTTCGGGCTTTTTTTGTAGCTTTGTTATCAGATTGAAACCAGATAAAGAAATCGGGAATGTTACAGAAAACACTGGGAATTGTACTGCATACCTTGAAATATAAGGATACATCTCTCATTGCAGACATCTATACGGAGGTGGCTGGCAGGGCTTCCTTCATGGTGTCCATACCCCGTTCGCGCAAGGCGGCGGTGAAGCCGGTACTCTTCCAGCCGCTGGCATTGGTGGAACTTGAAGCCGATTTCCGTCCTAATGCCACTATATATAAGGTGAAGGAGGCGAAGTCCCTTTATCCTTTCGCCACGCTTCCCTACGATCCCTACAAATCTGCCATCGCTTTGTTTCTTTCGGAATTCCTTTATCGCGCCGTCCGGGAGGAGGCAGAGAACCGTCCGCTGTTTGCCTATCTGTATCATTCCATCGTCTGGCTGGATGAATGCAGGGAGGGGTTTGCCAATTTCCATCTGGTCTTCCTGATGCGCCTTTCCCGTTTTCTCGGTTTGTATCCCAACCTGGAGGATTATCATGCCGGAGATTACTTCGATTTGCAGAATGCTTGTTTCACTCCCTTGCGTCCGCAGCTCCATTCCAATTACATCGCTCCCGAGGAGGCGGCCCGCCTGACACAGTTGATGCGCATGAATTATGAAACGATGCATCTTTTCACCATGAACCGGTTGGAGCGTACCCGCTGCCTGAACATTATGAATGAATATTATCGTCTGCATCTGCCGGATTTCCCGGTATTGAAATCACTTGAGGTATTGAAGGAGCTTTTTGATTGATTATCGTCGATGTAACGGCCCAATAAGTGTGCGCTGCCTTTATTATAGGAGTAGGGAGTTTTACTTACTGCTGTAAGGGTCGTTACGATAAGCTGTAACGGTCGTTACAATATAGGGTAACGACCGTTTCAATATAGGGTAACCGTCGTTACATCATTAGGTAACGGCTTTTACATCTTATGGTAAACGGTCGGTAAATATAATGCGTTGATAGATAGCGTATAATCTCTTGTGGGGGAGGATATGGATTGGTATGTAAAAAGCCGTGTTCAACAGACTTTGGACGCTGAGTCCCTCTGTTGAAGCACGGCTTATATGATAGGGGAAGTGTATTTCTTTATCCCAGCAACTCTTTTACTTTGGCTGAGATGGCGCGGCCTTCGGCAAGTCCGGCAAGTTTCTTGCTGGCTACACCCATCACCTTGCCCATGTCCTTGCCGCTGGTGGCGCCGACTTCGGCTATGATTTCCTTCAAGGCTGCCTCCAGTTCTTCGGCGCTCATCTGCTTGGGCAGATAGGTTTCAAGCACCTTTACTTGTGCCAGCTCATCGTCTGCCAAGTCCTGGCGACCTTGCTGTACATAGATTTCAGCGGCGTCTTTGCCTTGCTTGGTCAGTTTTTGGATAATCTTCAAAGCATCTGCATCGCTCAGGGTATCGTTGGCTCCGGGAGCGGTTTTGGCTTCAAGGAATACTTTCTTTACGTTTCTCAATGTTTCGAGAGCCACTTTGTCTTTGGCTTTCATGGCTGTTTTAATGTCTTCGCTGACTTTTTCAAATAAATCCATATTGTTATAGGTTTACTCCTGTTCCCCCGAAGGGGAGGAGGATGGTTTTACATATCGGGAACGGAAAAATCAGAAGGTGATGACTCCCCCTGCACCGCCTTCTGCCTCTTGCGCGGCTTCGGTGGCGAGCTGCCCTTCCTGCTCTGCCTTCATCTTGATGCTGTTCAGCGTGCTTTTGTCACGCAGATAGGTCGGAGAATTCTCTACCATGCTGATGATGTCGGCGTTGTCCATGTCTTCGGGATTGAAGAGATAGATATGGCGACGGCGGCTGCGCTGGGAACGGGCATTGGCATCCTTGCCATAGTACACTTCGCGGCGGTTGCGTCTCTGTTCCTCTTCCTCCTCCAGCTCGGCAAGGCGTTGCTGTTCTTCGGCGGTGCGCTGGGTGATGCGGTCGTCCATCTCCTTCATGTGGATGTCCTGGATACCGAAACCAGTGGCAAGCAGGGTGATTTTCACTTTCTGTTCCAGCTTGTCGTCAATGGCCATACCGAATTTGGTTTCGAAGTCGCGGCTGAAACGGTTCATGAACTCCTTCACCTCGTCCATCTCGCTCATCATCAGCTTGTATTGTGCACTGTAAGAGATGTTGAGGAGTACTTTCTTGGAGTTGAAGATGTCGTTGTTGTTCAGCAACGGCGAGTGCTGCGCGTTCTTGATGGCTTCGCTGACACGGTTGTCACCTTCGCCGTAGCCGGTACTCATGATGGCTACGCCGCCGTCCTTCAGCACTGTTTTCACGTCGTTGAAGTCGAGGTTCACCTTTCCATGCAGGGTGATGATTTCGGCAATACTCTTGGCGGCTACCGAAAGGGTGTCGTCGGCCTTGTCAAACGCGTCGTCCACGGATAGCTCGCTGTATATCTCGCTCAGCTTTTCATTGTTGATGACCAGCAGGGCATCTACGTGCTTGCTGATTTCCTCTACGCCATCCAGTGCCTGGTCTATCTTCTTGTCACCCTCCCAGCGGAAAGGGATGGTGACGATGCCGATGGTCAGGATGTCCATTTCCTTGGCGGTTTGTGCAATGATGGGTGCGGCACCCGTACCGGTACCACCGCCCATTCCGGCAGTGATGAATACCATCTTGGTGCCGTCGTTCAGCATATTCTTGATGTCTTCGATGCTCTCTTCTGCTGCCTTGCGGGCACGGGCAGGGCGGTTTCCGGCTCCCAGGCCTTCTTTTCCAAGCTGTAACTTCACGGGCACGGGAGAGTCCTTCAACGCTTGGTTGTCTGTGTTGCACAGTACGAACGTCACGTCGTGTATACCTTCCCGGTACATATGGTTCACGGCATTGCCGCCACCTCCGCCTACACCGATTACTTTAATGATTTTCGGTGAATCGGTCGGGAAATCGAATTGTACTATATCTTCCATAATAACTTAATTTTCTGGCACATTATCACATTATTACTTCATATCGTCGTCCGAGAAGATTTCGTTGGAAAGCTTGTTGAAAGTCTTTTCGAACCAGCTGGGGCCTTCTTTCTTTTTCTTCTTCTTTTCTTCCTTTTCGCGCAGCTCCCTTTCTTTGCGCTCACGCTCCTTGCGTTCTTTCTCTTCCTTCTCGCGCTGTGCCTTGGCGGCGCGTGCGGCGGCTTCCTGCTCTTTCAGCGCTTCGTCGTCAACGAATATGTCGACCGGTTTGGGAGGAACATTGGAGGCAGGCTGCTGCACCGGCTTCACCTCTTGCAGGCAGCAATTCTCGTTGCCGGCAGCCAGCAGGCCCAGCAGTGTGTTGTGCATGCCGTCCTTCTTGGGCTCGTCGCTGCGTGTGTGGACGGTGGTCTGTACGAACTTGGCGGTCTTTACCTTTTCAATCTTGCTCACTCTATGGAAGGCTTTCTCAAGATTCTTCAGATTGGCTCCTCCACCGGTGAATACAACACCGGAGAAAAGTTTGTCCTCGTAGCCGGAAAGTTGCAACTGGTTCCATACGTTGGCAAGAATTTCTTCTGCACGTGCTCCGATAATATTGTTCAGCAGGGCCAGTTCAAAGGTACGGCCGTCTTCCGACGTGCATACGGCAGGGGTCTCGGCGTCTTCTTCCTCCTCGTAGAGGGCATCACCGTATTGCAGTTTCAGCTTCTCGGCATCTTCCTCTTCCATTTGCAGGGAAGTGATGTCGTGGGTAATGTTGTTTCCACCCAGCGGCAGTACGCTGAGGTAGCGCAGGATATTGTTCTTATAGACCAGCACGGTGGTGGTGTCGGCACCGAAGTCCACCAGTGCACAGCCCGAACGCATCTCGTTTTCGGTCAGCACGGCTTTGGCCAACGCAGTGGGAGCCACGAGCAGGTCGTCGGCAATTTCCACTTTGGCTTGCTCGAAACTGTGTTCGAGGTTCTTCTTCAGCGAGGCACGCGCCACGATGTTGAGGAACTGCCCGGTGATGTATCTTCCGGCAACTCCTACGGGCTCCACATGCAGCGTGTTGTCTATCTTGTATTCTTGCGGGGCTACATCCAGCACACTCATGTCTACCAAGGGTACATCACGGTTCTCGTCGCAAATCTCGTCTACCAGTTCTTGCGAAATGATGCTCTCTTCCTCCAGCGTACGGCTTACCGCATTCCTCACCGTGCGCAATGATTGTCCGCCGATGCCTACATATACTTTGGCGATGGAGTTGTTCAACTGGCCTTCCAGCTTGTTGATGATGGAAGTCAGCGCTTGTGCGGCCTTGTCAATGTTGTAGATGGCCCCTTTGTGTATAAACGGGGATGCATCTTCGCGTGCATAAGCCAACACCTGGATACTTCCGTCACTGCTCTTCTTTCCTGCGATACCGGAAATCTTGGAAGAACTCAACTCGATAGCGGCGATGAAATCTGTTGTTGCCATATCTATTTATTTACTATTTTACTATTTACAATTTACTATTTGCTGCGCTTTGATAAAGAAGGACTATTAGTAAATCCCTTTCTCTACTCTCTCTTTGTGCAGATGATTTGATTATCAAATTCAACGCTGATACGGGAGTATTTGTTCCAACCCACCTGGTTCAATCCTCTTTCGTAGAATGCCTTTACACGTTTCAGCTTCTTCTCGAATCCGGCAATCTTGCCTAAATAGATAAGATGGTCGCCGACACGGGGCACTAACTCGATGTTCTTGCCGGGCAATACGTGAATTTGCTCTATCTGTGCATTCCAAAAAGAATTCTTTTGCAAAAATACACCAAACTTATATAAATCCCTCATGGCAAACGACTTTTCTACATTTCCGGTTACAACGGCGAGGTGTGCAACGCACTTTGCATCGGGGGGCATCACGGTACCTTTGTTGTCCAGATAGTAGTTTTCGCCGTTGGCGCTCATCACGCGCAGGATGGGGGTGCGCTGGGTCACTTCGATGCAGAGCTTGCCGCTCGGGGTTTTGTAGCACTCCACCTGGTCGATGAGGGGATGCTTGGCAAGTTCGCGCTCCAAGGTCTTGGTACGCACGCGTTCCAGGTCTTTCCCAATGGGGCTGATGCCTTTCTTTTCCAGCAGGGTAGCTACTTCCTTCTTCGTGATGAAGCCGGCATATACCGTGTCTTTTATCACCAGTTCCACGTCTTGGCACACCTGCGAGGTGGGCTTGCGGTTGAAAGCTGTGACAGCCACTACCAGGTAAGCAATGACAAGCAACAGAACGATAGAAAGTAGAATCCTTTTAACCATGATATTTTTCTGATAATAGTTGGGTGATTTGGGGCGCATAGTTGTCCAGGTCTCCGGCTCCCAGCACTACCAATACTTCGGTGTGCTTTTGGGCGAGGAGGCTGAGGACGTCTTCTTTCCTACAGATGCATTTCTCGATGCCGGGGCGGAGGTTGTCATAAATCAGCTGACTCGTCACGCCGGGAATCGGTTGCTCGCGGGCAGGGTATATCTCTGTCAGAATCACCTCGTCGGATAGGGAAAGGCTGTCTGCAAAGTCACGATAGAAGTCGCGAGTACGGGTGTACAAGTGGGGCTGGAAGATGACGGTTATCTTCTTGTCTTGGTACAACTCGCGGACGGACTTCACGCTTTGGGCTATTTCGGCAGGGTGGTGGGCGTAATCGCTGAGGAATACAATCCGGTCGTTCTTCAGCTTGAAGTCGAAGCGGCGGTCCACTCCGCGGAAGCTTGCCATGCCTTGCTTGATTTCTTCGTCGGTGGCACCGCTGAGATGGGCGAGTGCCATGGCGGCAACACCATTCTCGATGTTGATACTGACGGGAACCCCCAACTGAATATCGTTGATGCGGGTGTCAGGCGCCACGAAGTCGATGAAGATTTCACCGTTTCCGATGCGGATATTCTCGGCATGGAAGTCGCCTTCGTTGCGCGAGTAGGTATAGGTGGTGACGCCCGGTTGTACGTCGGCTTGCATTTCCAGTCCTTTGTGCAGAATCAGGGCGCCGCCCGGCTGGATAAGCGTGGTGTAGTGGCGGAAGCTTTCGAGATAGGCTTCTTTGGTGCCGTATATATCCAGGTGGTCGGGGTCGGTGGCAGTAATGACACTCATCCAGGGCGATAGCCAGTGGAAGGAGCGGTCGAACTCATCCGCTTCGATAACGGTATAAGGGCTGGTGGCGGAAAGCAGCAGATTCGTACCGTAGTTCTTCGAAATACCTCCGAGGAAGGCGATGCAGCCCACGTGTGACTGGTGCAGCAGGTGGGCAGCCATGGTGCTGGTGGTAGTCTTGCCATGCGTACCTGCCACGCACAGGCCTTTGCTGCTGCGGGTTATAATGCCTAATACTTGGGAGCGCTTATGTATGTCGAAACCGTTTTCACGGAAATAGGTCAGTTCTGCATGCTCTTGCGGCACGGCGGGGGTATAGACCACGAGCGTGCTTGCCTTGTCTTTGCACTCCTCCGGAATAAGGTTGATATCCTCTTCGTAGTGTATCTGTGCTCCTTCCGTAATCAGACGTTCTGTCAGTTCGCTCGACGTACGGTCGTAGCCCGCTACTGTCTTTCCTTTAGAGAGGAAATAGCGTATCAGAGCGCTCATGCCGATGCCGCCGGCACCGACGAAATAAACGGAGTGGATGGCTTCAAGCCTCACCCCCTGCCCCTCCCCCGTAGGGAGGGGAGATGAGTTACTATTGCTTATATTTTTATTCATATTCAAATTTTTTCTTCAAACTCTTCTTCCAAAAGTATGATATTATAAAAAGAACGATAGCAGTACTATCTATTCCCCCCTCCCTACGGGGGAGGGACAAGGGGAGAGGCTCTTCAATACCTCCTTCGCAATAATTGTCGCCGAGTCCGGCAACGCTAGCTTGGCGATATTCTTGCTCAAGTCTTGCAGCTTCTCGGGGTTAGCGATTGTCTCCAACGCCACCGGCAGCAGCTTCTCTTTCGCTTCCACATCCTTCACATAGATAGCTGCATCCTTATCCACCAGCGCCAGCGCATTCTTGGTCTGATGGTCTTCGGCCACATTGGGTGAGGGAACCAGGATGACCGGCTTGTGCAGCAGGCAGAACTCGGAGATGGAACCGGCTCCGGCACGTGAAATCACCAGATCGGCAGCGGCATAGGCGTTTGCCATATCCTTAATGAAGTCCGTCACATACAGATTCGGAATGGCACTGATATGCGGGTTACGTACGGCTTCTCCCGTAGTGGCTGTAATGGCTTCTCTGACTTGGTCAATGTATATCTTGCCAGTCTGCCAGATAAACTGTACGTCGGGGTGGGTACGAATGATATCCAGGCCGGCGGTCAGTGTCTGGTTGATGGTACGCGCTCCAAGACTACCGCCCAGAATGAGGATAGTCTTCTTTTCCGGGTTCAATCCGAAGTACTTTACGGCGTCTGCGTGCAGGATGGAATGTCCGAGCAGGTTCTGGCGCACCGGATTACCTGTCATGATTATCTTTTCTGCCGGGAAGAACTTTTCCATGCCTTCGTAGGCCACGCAAATCTTGCATGCCTTCTGTGCCAGCAGCTTGTTGGTGACACCGGCGTAGGAATTCTGTTCCTGTATCAGCGTGGGAATACCCATCATGCCCGCCATTTTCAGCGTAGGACCACTGGCATAGCCACCTACACCGACGGCTACTTGCGGGCGGAACTCCTTGATGATGCTCCGTGCTTTCCACTGGCTTCGTATCAGTTTCAGCAGTACGGAGAAGTTCTTCCACAGATGTTTACGGTCGAATCCGGCAACGGGTAAGCCTATAATCCGGTAACCGGCATCTGGAACACGCTGCATTTCCATTCTTCCTTCGGCACCTACGAAGAGAATCTCCGCGTCGGGACACAACTCTTTTATGGCGTTAGCGATGGAGATGGCCGGAAAGATATGTCCTCCGGTACCGCCGCCGCTGATGATAAGCCTCACCCCCTTCCCCGTAGGGAGAGGGGTAGAGTTACTTTGGGTTGTATAGTTGTTCGCCTCTTTACTCATATTCTTGTTCTTTTTTATTTTTGTATTATTGGCATGCTCTCCATTACTCTATTATTCTTTTCTCCCCTCCCTACGGGGGAGGAGTTGGGGGAGAGGCTGTTATTCAAACTCCGCATCACTGTTCAGTACCTTTGCTGTCGGCTCGGCGGCTGTCTGTGCTTCGCTATCGGCCGGTTGTTCCGGGTGCTCGGCATTTCCGGCATCTATCAGCATCGGCACTTGCGCATCATGCATCCGCTGTTCCTCCAGCTTGGCTGTATAGCGGCTGACACTCAGTATCATGCCGATGTAGGCACAGTTGATGAAAGTGGATGTACCACCCTTGCTGATGAGTGGAAGCGGTTGTCCCGTGACGGGTGCCAGACCTACGGCAACCATCATGTTGAACAGCGCCTGCGTGACGAGCAGCAAGGCTATTCCGGTAATGAGGAAAGCGGGGAAAGTGCGGTCGCATTTTTTGGCGATACGGCCCACTCGCACCAATAGGCAGACATAAAGGAACACAACGACTATTCCGCCTACCAGTCCCAGTTCCTCGATGATGATGGCATAGATGAAATCGGAGAATGCCTGGCTCAGAAAGTCACGCTGTACGGAGTTTCCCGGACCCTTGCCTACAACGTTGCTCGTAGCTACGGCAATACGGGCATGTGCCACTTGCCCGTCGCCGTCGATGTCGAATTTGGCGGCAGGAACTTCCTCCTTGTTGGTAAAGTCTGCAATACGGGATTTTACAGTGGTGAAGCGGTGTCCCATCGGTATATTTTCCAATGTCTTGTCTGGCGTGGCCAGCAGGAAGGCGACAAAGACTGTTACGAATGCCACAATTCCTCCTCCCAGTATCAGCAGTTTCCTGGCAGATACCCGTCCGATGAACATCATCAGGTAGACCGTTCCGAAGAGCAGCATTCCCGTCGAGTAGTTTTCTGGCAGGATAAGGCCACAGACAATGCAGGTAATAATCATGATGCGCTTAAAGGCTTTCGGACTTGCACCGTCTTCATCCTGCCCTTTCGAGAGGATAAAGGCGGTAACGATGACAACGGCCATCTTCGCTATTTCTGACGGCTGGAACTGAATGCCCATGAAGGTCATCCAGCGGGCTGCGCCGTTTACGCGGTCGCCGGTAATGAATCCCATCAGCATCACAAAAGCCAGCAGTCCGATGGATATCGGAAGCAGGAATACCGGGAACACCTGAAACCATTTATAGGGGATGTTGTGTACCAGTACTACAATGACGGCGCCTACCATCAGGAGGATGCTGTGCTGCGTAATCGGTCCCCAGTGGTCGCCACTCTTGTAGGTCAGCGTACTGGCAGCACTGAATACCTCTGTGATGGAGATGAGGCAAAGGAAAAGGAAAATAATCCAAATCACTTTATCGCCTTTGAATATGCTCTTTAATAAATCCAATGCTTCGCAAATTAAAAATTAATAATTAAAGAATTAAAAGTTGCCATTCTTGTTACGGGATGCGTAATAGGACTGTTGCGGCATCCGTATCTTATAGTGTTCTGACACATGCTTTGAACTGATTGCCGCGGTCCTCATAGCTCTTGAAGAGGTCGAAGGAGGCACAGCAAGGACTGAGCAACACGGTTTCACCTTTCTTTGCCAGCTTGAAGGCTGCTTCTACGGCATCCTGCATGCCGGTCTGCACGTCGGCTACGGGCAGTCCCAGACGGTCGAAGAAGGCGTGCAACTTTTCGTTGTGCAAACCCAAATAGACCAGGGCAGAGCACTTTTCGCGTACGAGGTCTTCGATTTCCGTGTAATCGTTTCCTTTGTCTTTACCGCCGAGGATAAGTACGGTTTTGCCGGTCATGCTTTGTAGGGCATACCAGCAGGAGTTTACGTTCGTAGCCTTGGAATCGTTGATGAAGCTCACGCCGCGTACGGTGGCTACTTTCTCCAACCGGTGTTCCACTCCCTTGAAGTCGGACAAGGCTTTGCGGATATATTCTTTCCGGATGCCGGCCAAATTGGCCGAGATGCCGGCGGCTAACGAATTGTATAGGTTGTGTGTGCCGTGCAGCGCCAGCTCCTCTTGCTCCATATTGAAGGCTATCGGTTCGTTGATTTCCACTTCACCGTCTTCCACGTATGCGATGGCCCCGTCTTCCTTCACGGCAGCGAACGGGTAGAGATGGGCGCGCAGGCCATGCTTGTCTAATTCGCGCTTGATGATGGGGTCGTCGTTCCAGAAGATAAAAGCGTCTTCCGGTGTCTGGTTTTGGGTGATGCGGAATTTGGCGTCCACATATTTCTGCATACAGTGGTCGTAACGGTCCAAGTGGTCTGGTGTGATGTTCATCAGTACGGCAATGTTGGCACGGAAGTTATACATATTGTCCAGCTGGAAGGAACTCAGCTCAATGACATAGTAATCATGCTGCTCCGTGGCTACCTGCAAGGCCAGACTGTTGCCGATGTTGCCGGCGAGGCCGACGTTCAGGCCTGCGCTCTTGAAGATGTGATAAATGAGCGAGGTGGTTGTAGTCTTTCCGTTCGAGCCGGTGATACAGACCATCTTTGCGTCAGTGTACCGTCCCGCAAACTCTATCTCAGAGATGATGGGCGTACCTTTTTCCTTTAATTTCATAATGAGCGGTGCGTCGTTGGGGATACCGGGACTTTTCACCACTTCGTCAGCATTCAGAATCAACTCTTCTGTGTGGTGTCCCTCTTCCCAGGCAATGCCGTATTTATCCAGCAGTTCCTTGTATTTGTCTTTGATGGCGGACATGTCGGAGACGAACGTGTCGAATCCTTTCACTTTGGCCAGTACGGCAGCGCCTGCGCCGCTTTCGCCAGCTCCTAATACTACAATTCTCATAATGTACTAATATGATTAATGTGCCAATGTGCTAATGAGCTGCGCTGTCGTGCCGCATGGCAATTAGCACATTGGCACATTAGCATATTGAATAATTATTATCTAATCTTTAATGTTATAATCGTTATCGCTGCCAATACAATCGTCACAATCCAGAAGCGGATGGTGATTTTGGATTCGTGGAACAGCTTGTCCGGTTTGGTGAATACTACGCTGCATCCCGGCTCTATCAGGCTCATGGAAGTGCGGAAGTGGTCGTGTATCGGTGTTCTTTTGAAGAGACGTTGTTTCACGCCTTTCCGCTTGCCTGCCTTGTAGTAGAGGCGTTGCAGGATGACCGAAAGGTTCTCCACCAGGAAGATACCGCAAAGGATGGGTATCAGCAGTTCCTTGTGAATAATGATGGCGTATACTGCGATGATTCCTCCAATGGTCAGACTGCCCGTATCGCCCATGAATACCTGGGCCGGATAGGCATTGTACCACAAGAAGCCGATAAGTGCACCGATGAAGGCACAGATAAAGATTACCAGTTCTTCCGAGCCGGGAATGTACATGATATTCAGGTAGCCGGCATATTCAATGTGGCTCGATACGTAGGCGAGTATTCCCAAGGTCAGTCCGATAATGGCAGAGTTCCCTGCCGCCATTCCGTCCATTCCGTCATTTAGGTTGGCTCCGTTGCTGACGGCGGTAACTACGAAAATCGTGATAATCACAAACAGTATCCAACCTGCTGTCTGGGCATGTTCACCCATGAAGCCCACTAGGTCGGCATAGTCGAAGTTGTTGCTCTTGAAGAATGGGATGGTGGTCTGTGTTGCCTTGATTTCCTTGGCGGCATGCACCACTTCTATCTGTCCGTCCGGTTTCTCTATTTCTATGTTCTCGCGGATAACCACCTGCGGACTGAGGTAGAGAGTCAGTCCGACGATAAGTCCCAAGCCTACCTGACCGATGATTTTGAACTTACCGTGCAGGCCTTCCTTGTCCTTCTTGAATATCTTGATGTAGTCGTCGGCAAAGCCCAGCGACCCCAGCCAGATTGTGGTAATCAGCATCAATATCATATAAATATTGCTCAATTTGCCCAGTAGTAGGCAAGGAATGAGTATGGCAAAAATAATGATGACACCGCCCATGCTGGGTACTCCCACCTTGTTTACGCCGAACGGGTCGATGCTGGCATCACGTTGCGTTTCAGTAATCTGCTTGCGTTTCAGTAGATTGATGAACTTATCTCCCCAGATACTCGAAATGAGCAATGCCAGAATGATTGCCATCAACGAACGGAAGGATGTATAGCCAAACATGCCCGCACCGGGGAAGTCATATTTGTCTAACCATTGAAATAAATAGTATAACATGATGTTAATTATTTAATTGTTTAATGTGCTAATGTGCCAATATGCTAATTGATAGTCTGGTATATCTGCTGGTAAAGGAATGAATATCCTACATGACGCATGGCGATTAGCACATTGGCATATTAGCACATTATCTCATTTAATATCTCTTTGTCGTCAAAATGGTGTTTCACGCCTTTAATCTCCTGATAATTCTCATGCCCCTTGCCTGCAACGAGAATCACGTCTCCCGGCTGTGCCAGCATGCAGGCTGTCTTGATGGCTTCGCGGCGGTCGGTGATGCTGATGGTTTTCTGCATGTCGTCTTTATCCAGTCCCGCCAGCATGTCGTTGATGATGTCCTGCGGCTCTTCAAAGCGCGGGTTATCGGAGGTGATGATGACCCGGTCGCTCAAGCGGGCGGATTCTTTGGCCATGATGGGACGCTTGCCTTTGTCGCGGTTGCCGCCGGCGCCCACAACGGTAATCACTTTCCCTTTTCCTTCCAGCACTCCGTGAATGGCGTTCAATACATTGACCAGGGCGTCTGGAGTATGCGCATAGTCCACAATGGCGGTGTAGCCTTTCGGTGAACGGATGGCATCGAAGCGGCCGGTTACCGGATGCAGCGTGCTGAGGGCAACCAGTACATCCTCTTCTTTCTTGCCAAGCAATACGGCAGTACCGAATACCGCCAGCAGGTTGTAGGCATTGAACTTTCCGATGAAACGTACTGCCAGTTCGTGATTGTTGAAGTCGAGCAACATTCCCTCGAAATGAGACTCTAAGACTTTGCCTTTGAAGTCGCTAAGACTACGCAAAGAGTAGGTGTATACCTTCGAACGGGTATTCTGCGTCATCACAAGTCCGTTCTTGTCATCCAGGTTGGTCAGGCTGAAAGCTCCTTTTGGCAGTTCGTCGAAGAACTTTTTCTTGGCTTTGAGGTAGTTCTCCACCGTTTTATGATAATCCAGATGGTCGCGGGTCAGATTAGTGAAAATACCGCCGGCAAACTTCAGACCGCTGATGCGCTTTTGGGCAATGGAATGGGAACTGACTTCCATGAAGGCATACTTGCAGCCGGAATCTGCCATTTCTCCGAGCAGGCGGTTCAGGGTTATCGGGTCCGGGGTGGTGTGTTCGGTCGGTACGGGCTGGTCGTCGATGTAATTGCATACAGTGGAAACCAGTCCGACCTTGTAGCCGAAATAGCGGAAAGTATTATATAATAAGGTGGCAACGGTTGTTTTTCCGTTGGTTCCGGTCACGCCGATGAGTTCCATCTTGGATGTAGGGTCGCCATAGAAAGTGGTAGCCACTTTCCCTACGGCATCTTCACTGTCTTTCACCTGAATGTAGGTGATGCCGGCCTTAAGCTCTTCCGGCAATTCTTCACACAATACTGCAACAGCCCCTTTATCGATGGCAGCCGGAATATAGGCATGCCCGTCGGTCTGCGTACCACGCATGGCCATGAACAGATGTCCGGTTCCTATCAGGCGGGAATCTATATTCACCCCCGTTATCTCCATGCTTGTACTTCCGGTAATCCGGACCGGCTGTATTGTTTGCAACAAATCACTTAATCTCATACCTTATTATATATAGTGTATATCCAAATCTTGTTTATTCTCATGTTAACGTAGTGTCAGGGCTATGGTTTGTCCTTTCACTATCCGGCTACCGCTTGCTATGGACTGGTTCCTCACCCGTCCTACGCCGTTTAGCCTTACTTTCAGTCCTTTACTCTCTAAAAGGTAGACAGCATCTTTCGCTCCCATACCTACCACGCTGGGCACGGTGCCCGAGGCCGGTTCCTGGTCTTGCAGGATGACTGCCGACGGAGCTGCTTGTGTATGCCCCCACTGTTCCTTTTTCTTTTGTCCGGCGAACTGTTTCTGAACGGGCACTTTCAAATCATTCAGTACAAGGAGTGCTTCGTTCATCTCTCCGGCTTTCACGGGAGGAATCACATTGGTGGTACTGTCTATGGCACTGCGTATGTCAAAACGCAGGTCTTTGGCATAAACTCTTTCTGCTATTTTCCCAAAGACACTACCTGCCATCAGACCGCCTGAAGCTGGTAACCCAGGCTTCTGAATGGAAACGATGCAACTGTATTTGGGTGCTTCCGAGGGGAAATATCCGCAGAAACTTACAAGGTAATTCACCCGTCCCGACTTATATCCGGCGGCTCCTTGTGAAATCTGTGCCGTACCCGTCTTGCCCGATACGGAGAATTGCTTGCTGCCGGCGGGTTTTGCCAGACCTTGCGATACCACTTTCCGAAGGATTTCGCGGATCTGTGTCAGGGTATGGTCGGAACATATCTTGGGATTGATTACTTCCGTAGGATATTCTTTCACTACCTCACCGTCCTTTACCGCTGCTTTCACAAACTTGGGGCGTACCATGACCCCGTTGTTGGCTATGGCATTGTAGAAGGTCAGTATGTTCATAGGAGGTACCTGAGTCTCGTAGCCGATACTCATCCACGGCAAAGTCGTTTTGGCAAAATAACGCTCTTTGGGTCCTTTGATGTTGGGCTTCCCTTCACCGGGTATTTGCAGATGAAGCGGCTGGTCGATGCTCATGCGCTTCAAACCGTCCACGAACTTCTGCGGATTATCCTTGTAGTGCTTGTCGATGAGGTAGGAGACACCCACATTGGAAGAAACTTCCAGAATACGTGTCACATCTATCTTTCCGTAACCTCCCCGGTGCCAGTTGTGGTCCCTCATCTTGCTGCCGTACATATTCATAATACCGTTGCCCGTGTCTACCTCGGTATCCGGGGTTATCTTGCCATCTTCCAGTGCCACCATAATGGAGGCTGTCTTGAAGGTGGAGCCCGGTTCCAACATATCGCTGATGGCATTACTGTTCATTTCGTAGTAATTGCCGTCTCCGGCTTTCATCATGTTGACAATGGCCTTTACTTCTCCGGTAGCCACTTCCATCAGTACGGCTACCCCGACGTTGGCATTGATTTCCTTCAACTTGTCCACCAGGGCTTTTTCGCAGATGTCCTGCATGCCTACGTCGAGGGTGGATATGATGTCACAACCGTCTACCGGGGGAAGGTCTACGATATTCAGGTATTTATTCATCACCTTCTGACGGTGGGTAATACCGTTCCGTCCTTTCAGCAGGGTGTCGAAGGCCAGTTCAATGCCGTTACGGGCTCCCATGGCTGTATCGGCATAGAGACGGCCCAGGGTTTGGGCTGCCAAAGAACCGAACGGCTTTTTACGCTGGTTGTATATCTGTTCGTGGAACCCGCCTCTGTACTTGTTCATCTTGAATACGGGTAACCGCTTGGCTTCCTTATACTGAATGTAAGAGATGCGCCGGTTGCGGTTGGGAAGAATGTTGTAGTTCCGGCTCTTCATCTCCCGCCCCTTGCGCAGATGGCTTTTGAAGGTGGCGGCACTGATGTCCGGAAAAATCTGATGAAGCCCGATACAGATGGAATCGAAATTGGCTTTCCAGATAGAATCCTTGCGCTGCTGGTCCTTTTTGCGGCGCTTCTCGTCCCTTTCGCCGGACATGAAGTCCATATATATTTTATATTCCGGCAGCGAACTAGCCATCAGTTTGCCATCCGAGGACAGGATATTTCCCCGGTTGGGCTTCACCGTTACATTCTCTTTTACGAAGCGGTCGGCTACATCGTGCCAGTACTGTCGCTCGGCAAACATAATCATGGCGCCTTTCACAACAATAGCTATCCCCACCAACCCCATGAGTAGGACGACGAAGAAGTAACGGGTCATTATGTTTTTTTTATTTACAGCCAATGTTATTTACGATTTAACGATTTACGATGTACTATTGAAATTACTTTAATCCTCAATTCTCCATTATTTTAGTAAATACGGTGGATTAGTGGAAGTCTGCAAATCGCTTTCTTTGGTGGCGATGTATTCCTCGATGCGCGATTGGCGGCTCCGCTCCATCAATTCCGAACTGCGTGTCAGGGCATCGTACTTGATGTCTATCAGCTCTTTTTTAAGATTGTCTATCTCTATCAGTTGCAGTTGGCATTCGTAACGGTTGTTGATGTAAATAATGATAAGCACCATGATAAGGAACAACAATCCGGCTTGGCGGCGGAAGAAGTCTGTGGCCAGAATGTCGCCTCCGATGATGTTCTTCAGTGAGGTGCGTTTTTTCACCTTTTCCGTATTCTTTTCTTCTTGCTTCTTTTCCATTGCTAGTCACTAATCATTCATTACTCTTTCTGCAATTCTCAGCTTGGCGCTGCGCGAACGCGGATTGCGCTCTATCTCTTCCTCGTCCGGTACAATCACTTTGTTGTTGACTAGCCGGAACGGGGTCAATACGTTCCCGAAAAAATCTTTTTCGGCCTTGCCTTCCACGTTGCCGGTTTTCATGATATTCTTCACCATACGGTCTTCCAGGGAGTGATAGGTTATCACCACCAGGCGGCCTCCCGGCTTTAGCGCTTCTGTTGCCGCATACAGCATTTCTTTCAGTGCTTCCATTTCCTGGTTTACCTCAATGCGCAATGCCTGGAATACTTTTGCCAGTTCTTTCTTCTCGCGTTCGCGGCCGAAGAGTGGTTTGACGATTTCCAGAAATTCGCCGATGGTGGCAATTCTCTGCGTAGCCCGTGCCTTAACGATGACAGATGCCAGTTTCCGGCTGTTCTTCAGCTCGCCGTACAGATAAAAAATATCGGCCAGCTTTTCTTCTTCGTAGGTATTCACGATGTCGGCAGCGGTTAGGCCGGCACGCTTGTTCATACGCATATCCAGTGCCCCGTCGAAGCGGAAGGAGAATCCCCGTTCGCTGTCATCAAAGTGATGGGAAGATACGCCGAGGTCGGCAAGTATGGCATCCACTTTTTCGATGCCGTGATAGCGTAGGAAGTTGTGCAGGTAGCGGAAGTTGCTGCGTACGAATGTAAAATGCGGGTTGTTCACAATGTTACGTTCCGCATCCTCGTCCTGGTCGAAGCTCAGCAGCCGGCCGCCGTCTTCCAGGCGGGACAGTATCTCGCGCGAATGTCCTCCTCCACCAAACGTTACGTCTACATACGTGCCGTCCGGACGGATGTTCATTGCATCTACGCTCGGCATCAGCAATACGGGGATGTGATATGTTGTTTCTTCTTTCATCATCTGTTGTTTATAGCTTATTTTCGTCACAACAAATATTTTCGTCTCCCAGCAGTTCTTCAAGAGCCTCGCTGAACTCGTCGGGGTTCATGAATGGTTGGTCGGCACGTTCCTTAGCCCAGATTTCTATTGTGTTGTCCACACCAATGAAGCGGACATCACTTTGTATACCCGCCATTTGCAGGTAACGTTTTGGGAGCAGGATGCGTCCGTTCCCGTCAGGGGTCATGACTTCCGCGTCACTTACGAACTGGCGGAAAATCATTTGTTGTTTGGCGTTCCATTTATTCAGCCGGCAGCGAAGTTGGTTTTGAGTGGCAAACCATACACTTTCCGGGTAGAGCACCAGGCAATCCTGATACACGTCCTTACGCAACACGAGTCTTTCTTCAGAAGCGGCTTGCAGCTGTTTCCGGAAGGTGGCCGGGATGAAAACTCTTCCTTTTGCATCCGCCTTAGCCTCGATATTACCTAAAAATTGTATCATTTCTCACCTTATTATAATAAGCGACGGTAAAAATACACATTTCCCCACAATTCCCCACAATCTTTTAACTAAAATCTTAGGAAGAAGTTTTCAACACCTTGTTGATAGCTTATTCATTTGATAATGAAGCTGCTTTTGAAACGCTTTGCTGGTGGGGGATTCGTGTAGTCTCTTTTGAAAAGATTCGGTTGAGGATGACGGTCTTTGGTTTGAAAGTCGCTTGTTGGTGGAATGGTGTCTTGGGTGGGAAACTTCTTTCCCAGCTTTGCGGATATCTAAACCAAGACTTGGTTTCTCTATCCCCAGGCTTGGTTTGGAAAAACCAAAGTTTGGGATAAAGCTCTTTCTTAACTCTTTCTTGTTTTAGTATTAACTTCTGAAACTTTTTTTGTTAACTTCCCGTCTATTTTGTGAACGTTACTACTTACCGGAAGATGATGGGAGGGAGGAGTGATAATATTCCCCCTGGAGTGGTTGATTATTACATTCATCCACAGAATCCAGGGGGGATAAATGTTTTTTTACTGTATGCTGTTCAGCAAGTCTAGCTTGCCCTCGTTCACCAGTTTTAGAATGAGTTCGCCAAACAATGTGTTTTGCCATGCAAACCAGGCGCGGGTGAACTTGGCGGGATTGTCTTTGTGGAAAGACTCGTGCATAAAGCCGGTTCCGGCTTCTGTATCCATCAACATCTTCACGCAAGTTTTAATCTCTTCATCGTTCTGGCTTGTGAAGGCTTTCATCATGATGCTCATCGGCCAAATCATGTCGTAGCCGATGTGCGGACCTCCAATGCCTTCGCCTGCCGTACCTTTGAAGAAGTATGGGTTATCCTCGCTCCATACGAAACGACGGGTGTTCTGGTAAATAGGATCGTTGATGTCCACATCGCCCAGATAGGGCAGTGCGATAAGGCTCGGTACATTGGCGTCGTCCATCAGAAGGTGGTTGCCGAAACCGTCTACCTCGAAGGCATAGATGGTGCCGTATTTGGGATGGTTGTAGGTAGCGTATTTTCGTAGGGCGGTTTCTACTTCTCCGGCCAGGTCGGTACATTCTTTTGCAAGCTCCGGGCGGTTATTGACTTCAGTCAGAATCTCGGCTGCCTTACGCAGCGAAGATACGGCGAAGAAGTTGGAGGGTATCAGGAATTGGAAGGTGGTGGCGTCATCGGAAGGGCGGAAAGAAGATGCAATCAGTCCGACCGGTTTCACCGGATTGCCCCAGCCGTCGTTGGTCATCGTGTCCAGTGCGCGTTCAGTTACCCGCTGGAAATGGTAGGAACCGCGTCCGTCACGGCGCTGTTGGTCGCGGAAGGTGGTCAGGATGTTTTGGATTGCTTTTATCCACTCGGCATCGAAGATGCTTGTATCACCGGTCGTTTTCCAGTAATGGTAGGCAAGGCGTAGCGGATAACACAGTGAATCGATTTCCCATTTACGCTCGTGCACCTCGTCGTTCATGTCGGTAAGGTCGGTTTTCCAGTGTCCGTCGGGGATGGGGCCGTCGTTGAAGGCGTTGGCAAACGGGTCTACATTAATCAGCTTGAATTGGCGGTTGATGACTCCTGCAAGCATCGTCTTCAGTTCCTTGTCTTCATTGGCCAGCTGTACGTAGGGCCACACCTGCGCACCTGAGTCGCGGAGCCACATGGCATGGATATCTCCGGTGTAGACAAATGTGTCGGGCTTCCCGTCTTTCTTGTCCTTGCGGAAATGGACGGTGGTGTCCAGCGTGTTGGGAAAGCAGTTAGTGAACATCCATGACAGCTTCTGATTTTTCAGCAGCTGCTGTATCCGTTGAATTTGTTCTTCTACGGCTTTGGAACGGAACAGTCGTTTTGATTCTACCGGTCGGTTGTCTTTCTTGATAGCGTCGGAGGCGCATACGTGGTTACTCATGGCCGGCTGTACGGCAAAAACGGCAGGAGTAGCCATTGTCATTGCTGCAAATGTGCAGGCTGTAATGATTGTCTGTTTCTTCATGTTGTTTATTAATTACTCGGTTTTTCTTTAGGTATCTTGGTTTGTGTCCCATGATTGCCCAAAGATAAGCATATTTACTTTTTTATCCGGCCAATTAATAAACAATTCTTAGGTTGTCGTATTCTCTTATCTGAAATCTTTCAGTTCCTGTTGCAGTTTCTGGCGGGTAAAGAAGATGCGGCTCTTTACTGTTCCAAGTGGGAGGTTCAGCTTTTCTGCGATTTCACGGTACTTGAAACCGGAGACATGCATGGAGAAAGGTATCTTGTACTCACGTGGCAAGGCATTGACAATGCGGTGCATTTCCTTCAGGTCGTAGGCGCCTTCTGTGCTGTCGAGTGTGAGGTCGTGCGGCGTGTTCAGATGATAGAGATTGTCTGTGGTATCTACAAATGTCTGGTCACGTACCACTTTACGGTAATTGTTGATGAAAATATTACGCATGATGGTATATATCCATCCTTTAAAGTTGGTATCAGGTGTGTACTTCTCTTCATTGTCCAGAGCTTTCAGGGATGTCTCTTGAAGCAGGTCGTTGGCCTCTTCGCGGTCGGAGGTTAATTTATATGCAAAGCGTAATAAGTCGTTTTGAACTCCGAGTAGGTCTTGGGTAAATGTTCTATTATTCATAATGGATGTTTTTTAAATTATTGTTCGTTTTATTGATGATGCAAAGCTACGGATGATTTCTCTTTTTGATAGACGGAAATCAAACTCTCTTTGGGGTAAAATCTAACAATTGGCAGTTTTCGGGTGGCTTTGGTTAGCTTTCAGTGCCTCGGATAGGTGGAAAAGTGGGATGTAGCCAGAGATTGCTATCCTGATTTTTGTAAATAATATTGTCGCAAAGCGTAACGGCTTGAATGAGTTTGTGTACGAAATACAAGGGGCGAGACCATGAAAGGCAGACGCGGGATTGTCCCGGCCTGCCTTTCTCTCTTTTGATACAACTAAAATCTGTACTCTTCTTAATTTATGGAAATCACTGGTTTTATATGCTGAGTGCTTAAACAAAATCCTTCAAGTCTTGTTGTAGTTTTTGGCGGGTGAAGTAAATGCGGCTCTTTACCGTGCCTAAGGGCAACCCTAGCTTCTCTGCAATTTCGCGGTATTTGAAGCCGGAGACATGCATGGAGAAGGGAATCTTGTACTCCCGTGGAAGGGCGTTGACAATGCGGTGCATCTCTTTCAGGTCATATGCGCTTTCTGTGCTTTCAAAAGCGGCGTCGCGCGGCAGGTTCAGGTGATAGAGATTGTCCGTGGTATCCACGAAAGTCTGGTCACGCACCACTTTGCGGTAATTGTTGATGAAGATATTGCGCATGATGGTGTATATCCATCCTTTGAAATTAGTATCGGGCGTATACTTCTCTTCGTTATCCAGAGCTTTCAGGGATGTTTCCTGCAAGAGGTCGTTGGCTTCTTCACGGTCGGAAGTAAGTTTGTATGCAAAACGCAATAAATCGTCTTGAACTCCGAGCAGGTCTTTTTTAAATGTTATATTGTTCATATGTGCTATGTTTTTTTTCGTTAATCTTGATATTGCAAGTTTACGGAAGTTTTCTCTTTCAGGCAGACGGATTTCAAACATACTTTAGGGGAAAAACTATCAATTGACAGTTTTTAGGTGCTATTTGATAGATTTCGGGTGCAGTTTTCTGTCATTTTTTTGCGATTAATTAAAAAGATGAGTTAATTTTGCGCATTCATTTCATCAAAAGAAGAATGGCTGACGACTCTTTATTTTTGATTGACATAGACAAGATACTTCGGGAAAAGGCTCCGAAGCAGTCTAAGTATATCCCCAAGTTCGTGGTTTCTTATTTGAAGCACATCGTTCATCAAGAGGAATTGAATGTCTTTTTGCGGGAGTCGAAAGATAAAGTCGGTGTAGATTTCCTGAAAGCTTGTCTGGAGTTCCTTGATGCCAATATTGTGGTAAAGGGGGAGGAAAATCTGCCTAAAGAAGGGCTTTATACTTTTGTGTCCAACCATCCCCTGGGTGGGCAGGATGGAGTGGCACTGGGTTATGTCCTGGGCTCCTTTTATGGTGGCAAGGTGAAATATATGGTCAACGACCTGCTGATGAACCTGCACGGACTGGCGCCGCTTTGCATCCCCATCAACAAGACGGGAAAGCAGGCCAAAGACTTCCCCAGAATGGTGGAGGCGGGATTTGCTTCGGACAATCAGCTCATCATGTTTCCCGCAGGGCTTTGTTCGCGTAGGCAGAATGGGGTCATCCGTGACTTGGATTGGAAAAAGACCTTTATCGTGAAGAGTGTCGAAGCCCACCGTGATGTAGTTCCCATCCACTTCGAGGGGCGGAACTCCAACTTCTTTTATAATCTTGCCAATTTTTGTAAGATGTTGGGCATCAAGTTCAATATCGCCATGCTTTACCTGGCAGATGAAATGCTGAAGAATCGCCATAAAACATTTACCATCACCATAGGGAAGCCTATCCCCTGGCAAACTTTCGACAAATCGAAAAGCCCGGCCGGATGGGCGCAATATGTGAAGGATATTGTATATAAATTGTAGAGAGACCGTATTTATATTAAAGAAGAACTACTAACAGAAAAATATGGAAGATGTTATTGCACCGATAAGCAAGGAGCTGTTGAAAGCGGAGTTGACTGAGGAAAAGCGTCTGCGCATGACCAATAGAAGTCATAATCAGATATATATCATTACTGCCCAAGACTCTCCGAATACAATGAAGGAGATCGGCCGTTTGCGCGAGATTGCATTCCGTGCTGCGGGAGGAGGAACGGGCAAGTCTATGGATATTGATGAATATGACATCATGGACAACCCGTACAAGCAGTTGATTGTCTGGAATCCGGAAGCAGAAGAAATTTTGGGTGGATACCGTTATATCTTAGGTACGGATGTGCGTTTTGATGAACATGGTGCCCCTATTCTGGCAACTGCCCATATGTTTAACTTTTCGGATAAGTTTTTGAAGGACTATCTTCCTACGACCATCGAGTTAGGACGTTCGTTCGTTACGTTGGAGTATCAGTCTACGCGTGCAGACAGTAAAGGTCTGTTTGCGTTGGATAATCTGTGGGATGGTTTGGGCGCACTGACCGTAGTCATGCCCAATGTGAAGTATTTCTTCGGAAAGGTGACTATGTATCCCAGCTATCATCGTCAGAGCCGTGATAAGATTCTTTATTTCCTTCGGAAACATTTTGCGGATAAGGACAACCTGATTACTCCGATGAAGCCGTTGCTTCTGGAATCGGACGAGAATGAATTGGCGGCTCTCTTCTGTAAAGACTCTTTTAAGGAAGACTATAAGATTTTGAATTGTGAAATCCGTAAGGCGGGGTATAATATTCCCCCGCTGGTGAATGCCTATATGAGTCTCAGCCCTACCATGCGTATGTTCGGTACAGCCATCAATTACGGTTTCGGAGATGTGGAGGAAACGGGTATCCTAATTGCCGTGGACGAGATTTTGGCAGAAAAGCGCATTCGCCACATCGAGTCGTTCATAGCGAGCGAACCGGAGGCGTGCAAGCTTACGTCGGGAGCAAATAAGGTTGTATCATAGGACTATCCGGAGGAATGTTTGTCGTCTGTTATACCGCTGGCAAGCTATTCCCGTTTATTTTCCTATATAAATCGAGTGCAAATACATCCGTCATTCCGGAGATGTAATCCAATACCGCCTGTATTCTTTCGTAGAGTGCAGGCGCTTTTATGTTGTACTGGCCCGATACGCGATTGATGAGCAGTTGCGAATATGCCTTTTCCGGAGAACGCACGGCGTCAATCATCAGTTCGAGCAGGGTACTGATGATGCGGAAACCGGCAAGTTCAATGTCCAGTACATCGCGTGAACGGTAAATCCTCTTCAGGGAGATGTCTGCACAGTGCTTGTAGGCATTGGCTGGTACCTCGGATATATGGTTGATGAGGCTTCCTTCAAATTCTCCTTTCAGAATCTTTTCTTCATTGTCTACAAAGGCTTGCACGCATTCGCCGATAAGCAGTCCGATAACGCTGGAACGCAGATAGGCTATTTGTTCATTGGTGTCACTTACTATCTCCATCGTTTTGAGCCGGTGTGCTTGGCGCTCTTTCGAGAAATAAGAAAGAAGCAACTCTTTGGTTTCTTGTGTAGTCAGAATTTTCAGTTTGTGAGCATCCTCAATATCCATCATCTGGTAGCAGATGTCATCGGCGGCTTCCACCAGATAGACCAGCGGGTGGCGGGCATATTTCAACGGGGCATCGTTCTGCTTCTCCATACCCAACTCTTCTGCTATGCGGCGAAAACTTTCTTCCTCTGTGATGAAGAAACCGAATTTTGACTTTTTGCCTGCAAGACTCGATGAAAAGGGATATTTCACGATGCTTGCCAAGGTGGAGTAGGTGAGTACAAATCCTCCCTGTCGCCTTCCCTCAAACTGGTGGGTAAGCAGGCGGAACGCATTTGCATTCCCTTCAAAGTGGGTAAGGTCCTCCCATTGGGAAGGTGTCAGTTGGCCCTTCAGGGACATTCCTTTTCCTTCAGAAAAAAAGGTGGAAATAGCTCGTTCTCCCGAATGTCCGAAAGGAGGATTTCCCAAGTCGTGTGCCAGGCAGGCGGCCGAAACGATGGAGCCTATTTCGGTGAGGTAGCTGCCTTGCAGTTCCGGGTGGCGGGCAATGAGAACTTTCGATACATCGTTGCCTAATGAGCGGCCTACGCATGATACTTCCAAGCTGTGTGTCAATCGGTTGTGGACGAATACACTACCGGGAAGAGGGAATACCTGGGTTTTGTTCTGCAGACGGCGGAAGGGGGCAGAGAAGATAAGGCGGTCATAGTCACGTTGGAATTCCGAGCGGTTTTCATGGCGTTCCTGGTGAAACTCTTCCAGTCCGAAGCGTTTGGCAGATATGAGCGTATTCCAATTCATCATGATGTTATTTGAGATTTGACGATTTACTATTTACGATTGAAGTTACTATTATTTAACTGCAAATGTATCACTATTTTGTATAAAAAGCCGTATTTTCGCCCAAGTTTATAGTAAAAGGAAGATGAATTGCGAAACTTGAATTACTCGAATTGTAAGAATAGAAGTAGCCCCAATCGTAAATAGTAAATCGTCAAATCGTAAATAACATCATGTTGAACGTACAAATCATCAATAAATCAAAGCATCCGCTTCCGGCTTATGCCACTGAGCTGTCTGCAGGAATGGATATCCGTGCAAACCTTAATGAACCTATTTCGCTGGCTCCGATGCAGCGGTGTCTGGTGCCTACTGGCCTTTATATCGCTCTTCCTGAAGGATTTGAGGCGCAAGTGCGTCCGCGTAGCGGATTGGCCATTAAGAAGGGGATTACCGTGCTGAACTCCCCTGGAACGATTGATGCCGATTACCGTGGTGAAGTTTGTATTATTCTCGTCAACCTTTCTGCAGAAACCTTCGTCATCGAAGATGGGGAGAGGATTGCACAAATGGTGATAGCGCGTCACGAACAAGCTCTTTGGCAGGAAGTGGAAGTGCTGGATGAGACGGAGCGCGGTGCCGGTGGCTTCGGGCATACGGGTAAAAAATGAATGGATATTGTTCCGTTTTACGGGTTAAGAATTTATAATTAAATAGATGAGAATCAGAGTAAAAATAATACTTGCGTTGTTGATAGGTACCTTCTGCTTTACTACGTACGGAGTGCAGGCTGCCAACGTTCAAGCTTCTAAGGAGAAAATGAGCGGGTATGGTCGGTCTGAAAAGGCACGGAAGGAATTGAAGAAACGGAAGAAGTCGAAGAAAGCCGACGTTTCGCCCGTAAAGGAGCTTACCCCCGAACAGCAGCGCCGTTACGACTACTTCTTTCTTGAAGCCGCCCGTCTGAAAGTCCAGAAAGACTATGATGCGGCTTTCGATGTCCTGCAACATTGCCTGACGATAAACCCGAACGCATCATCGGCTTTGTATGAGATGGCCCAGTATTATATGTACCTCAAGCAGGTGCCGTTGGGACAAGCCGCCTTGGAAAAGGCGGTGGAGAATGCTCCCGATAATTACTGGTATGCCCAGGGGCTTGCCAATCTGTATATGCAGCAAAACGAAACGGAGAAAGCCGCTGCCTTGTTGGAAAATATGGCGGTACGTTTCTCGGATAAGCTGGACCCGCTATACAACTTGCTGGAGATTTACAACCGCCAGGAAGAGTATGACAAAGTTATCGGTATACTGAACAAGCTCGAGGAACGGATGGGCAAGAATGAACAGCTCAGTATGGAGAAGTTCCGCATCTATCTGCAAAAGAAGGACGACAAGAGCGCCTTTCATGAAATAGAAAGTCTGGTAGAAGAGTATCCCAACGATATGCGCTATCAAGTTGTGCTGGGGGATGTCTATATGCAGAACGGGAAAAAGCAGGAAGCTTATGAGATTTACAAGAAGGTGCTGGCCGAAGAGCCGGACAATGCAATGGCCATGTACTCATTGGCTTCTTACTACGAAGAGACCGGACAGAAGGAGCTGTATGAACAGCAATTGGACACGCTGTTGCTGAACAAGAAAGTGGCTTCGGACACCAAACTGAATGTGATGCGGCAGTTCATCGTGCAGAACGAGCAGGCAGGCAAGGACAGTACACGTGTCATTACGCTCTTCAACCGTATCATGGAGCAGGAGCCCGATGAGGCGCAATTACCTTTGCTGTATGCCCAATATCTTCTTTCCAAAGGAATGAACAAGGAGGCAGGACCGGTTCTGCGCCAGGTTCTGGCGATAGACCCTACCAACACAGCGGCTCGTATGACATTGCTGGGGGAAGCTGTGCGCCAGGAGGATTACAAGGAAATAATGAATTTGTGCGAAGCCGGTGTGGAGTCCAATCCCGATATGTTGGAGTTCTATTTCTATCTGGCCATTGCCTACAACCAGGCGGAACGGACGGATGATGCCCTTGCCATCTGTCAAAAGGCTTTGTCGCACGTCAAGGACGACAGCAAGAAGGAGGTCGTATCAGATTTTTATGCCATTATCGGTGATGCTTATCACACCAAGAATCTGCATGCGGAAGCTTATGCGGCTTATGATTCCGCTTTGGTGTACAATCCTTCAAACATCGGTGCCTTGAATAACTACGCATATTATCTTTCCGTGGAGCGCCGCGACTTGGACAAGGCGGAAGAGATGAGCTACAAGACAGTGAAAGCCGAGCCGAACAATTCCACCTATCTCGATACATATGCATGGATATTGTTTGTTAAAGGTAATTATGCCGAGGCGCGTCTCTACATAGATGAGGCGATAAAGAATGATAAAGATAGCAGTGACGTGGTCTTGGAACATTGCGGAGATATCTATTACATGACTGGCGATGCGGAAGGTGCCTTGAAATACTGGAAACAAGCCTGGGATAAGGGCAATCGCTCTGATACGTTGAAACAGAAAATACAAAAAAAGAAATATATATCAGATGAAACTAAACCTGCTGAATGATATGGCAAGGACGTGCCGCCTATTGTCCTTGCTGTTGTTGCTGGCTGTGGGGCTTGCCGGTTGCAAGACTTCGCGTCACTCAAGTCCTCTGTCCGGAGAATCTGCCTGCCTTTCCTCCAAAGTGCAGCTGACGGTACCCCATAAAGATGCCACCCTTACTGTGAACGGTACGATGAAGTTGAAGAAGGAAGAATGCATGCAGATTTCCTTTCTGATGCCGATACTTCGTACGGAGGTGGCACGTATGGAAGTCACCCCGGATGAGATTCTGTTGGTAGACCGTATGGGAAAACGTTATGTCCGTGCAACACGTAAGGAACTGAAGGATGTGCTGCCCAAGAAGGCGGATTTTGCCCATTTGGAGAAACTGCTTTATGCTGCTTCCAAACCCAATGGCAAGAAGGTGCTTACCGGCAAGGAACTCGGGATACCCTCTCTGGAAAAGGGAAAGATTGAACTTTCCAACTTCTCGGATAAGCCTTTTGCCCTGACTCCTACCCAGCTCTCACAGAAATATAAAGAGGTGGAGCTGGAAGAACTGCTGGAAATGCTGATGGACCTTTGATTAGTTGATAATTGTCAGATAATCCCTCATAACTTATAACTCATAACTTATGAAGCTTCTCCTTCTCTTCTTTCTCCTCCTTTTGCCGGTTTCTCCGCTCCTTGCCCAGTCCAACAAGCTGATTAAGGAACTGGAAAGCAAGCGTGGTGCCTTGCAGAAACAGATAGCAGAGTCGGAAACGCTGTTGATAACCACCAAGAAGGATGTGGGAAGCCAGTTGAACGGTCTTGCTGCACTGACCGGACAGATAGAAGAGCGCAAACGCTATATTCTGACTATCAATAATGATGTGGAATCCATAGAGCGCGAGTTGTCTTCATTAGAACGTCAGTTGACCCGCCTGCAACGTGACCTAAGGGACAAGAAGAAGAAATACGAATCGTCCGTTCAATATTTGTATAAGAACCGCTCCATTGAAGAGAAGCTGATGTTCATTTTCTCTGCCAAGAGCCTGGCACAGACCTATCGACGCATGCGCTATGTACGTGAATATGCTACTTATCAGCGCCTGCAAGGCGAGGAAGTGTTGAAAAAGCAGGAGCAGGTGAACCGTAAGAAGACTGAGCTTCAGCAAGTGAAGGTTGCCAAGGAAGGATTGTTGAAAGAACGTGAAGAGGAGAAAGTCAAGCTGGAAGCGCAGGAGAAGGAACAAAAGTTGTTGGTAGCCAATCTGAAAAAGAAACAGCGGGGATTGCAGAACGAACTGAATAAGAAACGCCGTGAAGCCAATCAGCTCAATGCACGCATTGACCGTCTGATAGCGGAAGAAATAGAGAAAGCGCGTAAGCGTGCGGCAGAAGAAGCGCGCCGTGAGGCAGCCGCACGTAAAAAGGCTGGTGAGAAAACCGAAAAAACGGCAACTGCCTCTACGCCCGCAAAGCCGAAGGCACAGCCTTTGGAAACTTACTCCATGAGTAAGGCAGACCGTGAATTATCAGGGAACTTTGCTAATAATCGCGGTAAGTTGCCGATGCCCATCACCGGAGCGTATATCATTACCAGCCATTACGGCCAGTATTCTGTGGAAGGTTTGCGCAATGTCAAGCTGGACAATAAGGGCATTGATATACAAGGGAAACCGGGTGCCCAAGCCCGTGCCATCTTCAATGGTAAAGTGGCGGCTGTCTTTAAACTGAACGGACTGTTCAATATCCTTGTCCGTCACGGGAATTATATATCAGTCTATTGCAACTTGTCATCGGCCTCGGTGAAGCAGGGCGATGATGTCACCACCAAACAGCCCCTCGGACAAATCTTCTCGGATGGGGCCGACAATGGCCGTACGGTGCTACACTTCCAATTGAGGAAAGAGAAGGAAAAACTGAATCCGGAGCCGTGGCTGAACAGATAATGATAATTTAAATTTTTACTCCTTCCAGCAGCTCCAGATACATCCCTATCGCCTCCTCTATCTCCTTGACAAAGATAAATTCATCGGCAGTGTGTGAACGGGCACTTTTCCCCGGTCCCATCTTCAGAGAAGAGAATGGCATCAGTGCCTGGTCGGACAAGGTCGGTGAGCCGAAAGGAGTACGTTTCATGGCAATAGCCTTTTGCACTACCGGATGCTCCGGAGCTACGTGTGAAGAGCTTAGCCGGAAGGAGCGGGCTTTGGCTTCACACGTGATGTGTTTCTGTATTTCATCGAATAGCTCCTGATTGCTATAACACTCGTTGCTGCGAATGTCTACGACAAAAGTACAACGGTCGGGAATGACGTTATGCTGTGTACCGGCGTTTACCATGGTTACGCTCATCTTCACGGGACCCAGCAGGGAAGATTCTTTTGGGAAACGGTAATCACGAAACCAGGCAATATCATCCAATACCTTATATATAGCATTATCTCCCTCGTTTCGGGCTGCATGTCCCGATTTTCCGGTAGCAGTTACGTCCAGCACCATCAATCCTTTTTCTGCAATGGCAGGTTGCATCTCTGTCGGCTCGCCTACAATGGCAAACTGTATGGGAGGGAGTTCCGGCAATACGCATTCTATTCCCCCCTTGCCTGATACTTCCTCCTCACACGAGGCAAGATATATCAGATTGTAGGCCTGAGTGGTGCGGCACAATGTCAGGAATACTTGCAGCAGGCTGACTACACTGGCTCCGGCATCGTTGCTGCCCAGCCCGTAGAGCTTTCCATTACTTTCCAGCGTTGGTTTGAAAGGATCTTTCCGCCACCCGTTGACGGGTTTTACGGTGTCGATATGGGAATTCAGCAGCAAGGTCGGTTTCTTTAGGTCGAACATCGGGCTGAGGCACCATACATTGTTGCCTTTACGTCCTGTTGCCATGCCTTGCATTTCGATATAGTTCTGCAGATAATCTGCCGCCTTCTCCTCGTCGCGGCTCAAGGAAGGAATGGCTATCAGTGATTTGAGCAATCCGATTGCTTCGGAAGTTAAAGTCGGTATATCGTAAATCATATTCGGTAAATAAATAATCTGGCCGCAAACTTACGGATAAAAAATGAAAAGGACGCCAAACCGACGTCCTTTCTGTTTTTTCAATATTGTTTAGAAGAAGCAACTGAGTGATATCATCAAGTTGCGGTTTTTGTTGCCTGAATCTTTAATGTTCTCTACCAGTCCCCAGTCATAACCGATGGAAATCTGATATTTCTGACTGAATTCGACTCCGGCTTTTAATCCGAGACCGAAATCAAAACGCTTCATGGCATCATCCCCGAATACATTGGTGGAGTTATCATCAAACTCATATTCGTCAAGAATATCTCCTTCTGCCTTGGCTTTGCCAAAAAGACCGATGGCTAAATAAGGACCGGCATTGCCGAATATGGCAAAGTTCTCATTCACTGCATATTTATAGCCAATGTGTACAGGAATTTCCAGGTAGTAGGGATTGAACTTGATAGAAGCAGCAGAGCCTCCGTCTATTTTGGCTCCTTTCAGCGTAAGTAATGCACCCATATCGAGGTAGACTCCTTCTGAAATTTGAGGCAATCCTACTTCAGCCTTTACCCCAGCATGAAAGCCTATTTTACTGTCGAAACCGGTAATGGAGAAGTTACTGGAGTTCATGCCGACTGTTGCTCCCCATCTGAGGTTGTCTTGAGCATTGATGCTTGCTAAACCTATGGTCAGCATAGCCATTAAAAGCAATACTTTTTTCATGTTCATTGAATTTGATTTAGTTTGTATATCACCACAAATATATAGATATTTAATATATTTCTATTGTTTTAATGGTAAAGAAAGTATCTTTTGTGGATAATTTGCTAACGGATGGTCGGATACTTTAAAGGTAAAGTTTGAATAATTACCCGCTAATATCAAATTAGTTTCAAATGAAACCACTACCTTTGTACCGTATTTACCAATATCAAAAGTTATGACTTATCATCATTTATCTGTCCTGGTGCATCGCCAGGCAGAGAAGTATGGAGACAAAATAGCCCTGAAATACAGGGACTATGAAACTGCACAATGGATACCCATCTCTTGGAAAGAGTTCTCACAGACTGTACGCCGGACTGCCAATGCAATGGTGGCTTTGGGAATAGAGCCACAAGAGAATATCGGTATCTTCTCGCAGAATAAACCCGAATGTCTCTTTACTGATTTCGGTGCATTCGCCAACCGGGCGGTGACTATACCTTTGTATGCTACCAGCTCACCGGCCCAGGCACAGTATATCATCAACGATGCACAGATACGTTATCTGTTTGTAGGCGAGCAGTTCCAGTACGATGCCGCTTTCAGCGTGTTCGGATTTTGCCAGTCTCTGCAGCAGCTCATCATCTTCGACCGTGCTGTGGTGAAAGATCCGCGCGACATGACTTCCATCTATTTTGATGAATTTATGGCAATGGATGAAGAGTTGCAGCACAATGCCATTGTAGAAGAACGTACAGCAGCTGCCTCAGATGATGACCTCGCCAATATCCTTTATACTTCCGGTACTACCGGTGAGCCGAAAGGTGTCATGCTCCATCATTTCAATTATAGAGAGGCTTTCCGCATTCATGATATCCGATTGCCTTTCATGACAGACCGGGATGTTTCCATGAACTTCCTTCCGCTGACCCATGTATTCGAAAAGGCATGGACCTACCTTTGTATACACCGGGGGGTGCAGGTCTGCATCAATCTCCGTCCACAAGATATCCAAACTACTATTAAAGAGATACGCCCTACACTGATGTGCAGTGTACCCCGTTTTTGGGAGAAAGTCTATGCCGGTGTGCAGGAGAAGATTTCCCAGGAAACCGGTCTGCGTAAAGCGATGATGTTGGATGCCATCAAGGTGGGCAGGACGCATAACATTGATTATTTGCGCCAAGGAAAGACTCCTCCGATGATGCTTCATCTGAAATACAAGTTCTACGAAAAGACCATTTATGCTCTGCTGAAGAAGACGATAGGTATTGAGAACGGTAATTTCTTCCCTACGGCAGGTGCTGCTGTGCCCGATGAAATCTGCGAGTTTGTGCATTCTGTAGGTATAAACATGGTGGTGGGCTATGGTCTGACGGAATCTACGGCTACCGTTTCCTGCTTCCTCAACGAAGGCTATGAGATTGGTTCCGTAGGTACGGTGATGCCTGATGTGGAGGTGAAGATTGGCGAGAACAACGAGATACTTCTTCGTGGTAAGACTATCACTACCGGCTATTACAAGAAACCGGAGGCAACGGCTGCTGCCATCGACCGTAACGGTTGGTTCCACACGGGTGATGCCGGTTATTTGAAGGATAGCCATCTGTATCTGACGGAGCGTATCAAAGACTTGTTCAAGACCTCCAACGGAAAATACATTTCGCCGCAGGCATTGGAAACGAAGCTGGCTATTGACCGTTACATTGACCAGATTGCTGTCATTGCCGATGAGCGTAAGTTTGTTTCCGCTTTGATAGTTCCCGTTTATGGCTTTGTGAAGGATTATGCCAAGGAGAAAGGCATTGCATACAACAATATGGATGAGTTACTGCAACATTCCAAGATACAAGCGTTGTTCCGTGCCCGTATCGATACCTTGCAGCAACAGTTCGCCCATTACGAGCAAGTGAAGCGCTTCACGCTCCTGACCGAACCGTTCAGCATGGAGCGTGGCGAGCTGACGAACACGCTGAAGCTGAAACGCTCTGTAGTGGCAAAGAACTACAAGGGGCTGATTGACAAGATGTACGAGGAATAGATTTCCATTTGTTTGTTTTTGAACCGTCCGACTTGGAGTGAATTATTTTCATTCCGGGCCGGACGGTTTGTTTTATGTATGGACTTGCCCTTGGCAGATAGGACTCTCGAGTATGTGCACGTTAGTTAGGCTTAAAAAAACAGCCTGGTAGATAAATGGGGATTTATCATTTCAAAACAGCTTCTTCAAAGATAAAGGGGAAGAACCGTCTGTCATCTGTCACGGGATTCAAGCACGTAGTCCGGAACGCTCCCCTTGTTCAGTCCGTCTTTCCCCGTTGCTTTATCCCTCAAACGCTTGGTGTCTGTCCCCGAAACAGCCTTTGTTCATTGTCGGCTCACTCGGGTGAACAAATCAGCTCACTATGGTGAACAACTCCGTTCACTATAGTGAACAACTCCGTTCACTATAGTGAACGAGTCAGACCACTATAGTGAGCCGCTCAGAAACTCAAAGCCTCTATAAGACAAAGAAGCGGACACAACAAGAGAAAGAAGGGGACGAGACAAGAGAAAGCAAGGGAACGGGACAGACCGAACACCGGTGAGGGCAAAATTTGCCCTCACCCTTTTTATTTGCCCTCACTCACCCATGTAATGCCGATGAACAGGGCGGTTCGGGAAGTGAGTGAGGGCGGTGAGGGCAACATTAAGAAAATCGTATTAGTTTTTCCTTCTTCTTCCGAACCCGATTAACTTTTATTAGCAAAGAAACTTCTGTTTCTCGATAGGGTTGCGGTTCTCTACCCGGTTTTATATACGAAGCTTAAAAAGAAATCTGCAGAATAAGAGACATTTTAATAAGCTCGAGTATTAACCGTAACATTCTAATAGCCTATGTAGCATACAAAAAGAAACAAATGAGATTGACATTCAACCCTGCTTGTCAATCGGAAAGACAGACCCCATCAGAATCTGTTTATTAACTTAACACATTTAATCTAATATTTATTTTCCGAAAAACAGCTTATGAAAAAAAGAATTATGCTGACCTTGGTTTGCCTGCTGGCAGCCATCGGTTGGGTAGCAGCCCAGAATTCCCCCATTACCGGTATCGTTATTTCAGCTGAGGACAATGAACCGATTATCGGAGCTTCCGTATTGGTAAAAGGAAGCACTACCGGAGCCGTAACAGATTTAGACGGCAAATTCACTATTACAGATGCGCCCGCAGGTGCGAAAATCCTGCAAGTGTCTTTCGTAGGTATGATAACACAAGAAGTTCCCATCACTCCGGGGACGATAAGAGTCACATTAAAGAATGATGCCAAGCTGCTGGATGAAGTGGTGGTAACGGCATTGGGTATCGCAAAGAAAGAAAAATCACTGACTTACTCTACTCAGGTAGTAAACGGTGATGAATTGGCACGCGTGAAAGACCCCAATATGATGAACGCATTGGCCGGTAAGACGGCAGGTGTGCAGATTAATAAGAGTTCTTCCGGTTTGGGAGGTTCTTCTAAAGTGATTATTCGTGGTAACCGTTCTGTAAGCGGAAGTAACCAGCCGTTGTATGTGATAGACGGTGTACCGTTCGGTTCATCTACCAACGAAAATACCTCAACTACTATCGGCGGAGACAACGACAGTGGTAACTACGACCGTGGCGACGGTATTTCCAATCTGAATCCCGATGATATTGAGAGCATGAACATATTGAAAGGCCCTGCCGCAGCTGCACTTTACGGTAGTTCGGCTGCCAATGGTGTGGTGATTATTACCACTAAGAAGGGCAAGGAAGGACGCGCCAGTATCAGTTTCAATACCAGCACCACTTTCGATATAGCTGCATACGGTATTCCCGAATTCCAGAATCACTATACGGGTGTGTCAACCAGTTGGGGCAGTGATATCAAAGGTAGTCCCGACTATACAGACGATTTCTTCAAAACAGGTGTCACTACTATCAACTCGCTCTCGTTGAGCATGGGTTCGCAAGCTATGCAAACTTACTTTTCCTATGCTAATACTTACGGCAAGGGCGTGGTGGAAGGTAATAGCTTGGTGAAGCATAATTTCAATTTTCGCGAAACTGCCAACTTCCTCAATAACAAACTGACTGTTGATGCCAATATCAATGCGATGTATCAAAGGGGGAACAACCGTACTACTTCGGGAGGTTATTACATGAATCCTTTGGTAGGTCTTTATCACTTCCCGCGTGGTGGTGTTGAAGGTGGAAAGGACTTTAACTACTACAAAGATAATTATCAGATTCTTAATGCCGGTCGTAACATAATGGACCAGAACTGGTATAAATCTCAAGGTACTGATATGGAGCAGAATCCCTATTGGTTGATTAATAAGGTTCCGAATGAGGATACCCGTTATCGTACATTGTTGAATCTGAGTGTGAAGTATAAGTTCAATGACCTGTTCAGTATACAGGCTCGTGGTAGTGCCGACTATGTTGTAGACAAGAACAATACACGTATGTATGCAGGTACCAGCCCGGTGTTGTGTGGTATGAATCCGGCTGGAACAGGAACTAACGGTCGTTACATCTACGGTGAATCAAGTAGCCTTTCTTCTTATGGGGATGTTTTGTTTACTTATCAACAGCAATTCACTAACTTCAGTGTCAATGCTTCGGTAGGTGCCAGCATCAACGATTATACAGGAAACGGTACAGGTTTCGATTCCTATCCGGGTATACTCTCTGTGCCCAACGTATTCACTATGCAGAACTGCTCCTTGAACAAGGGCTCATTGACCGATTGGAAAACCCATACTCAAAGCCAGAGTGTGTTCTTCACCGGTCAGGTAGGCTTCAAAGATCAGATTTATGTGGACGTGACAGCACGTAACGACTGGACTTCAACATTGGCATTTACCAAATACAAAAACAAAGGCTTTTTCTATCCGTCAGTAGGTGTGACATGGTTGCTGAACGAAACATTGAAATTACCTTCTTGGATTGATTTAGGTAAGATTCGCGGTGCATGGTCGAAGGTGGGTAACGGTTTGAATACTTATACTTCAAATCCTCTCAACTCCATTACAAAGAGTGGTAGCATCAATTTCAACAGTACAGCTCCGTTTGCAGAACTGAAACCGGAAATGACTACTTCCATTGAGTTTGGTACTGAGTGGCGCTTTTTCAATAGCCGCTTGGAGTTCGACTTCACTTATTATAAGACTAATACAAAGAATCAACTCTTTACGTTGGATGCTCCGTCAGGTTCACAATACGCCCGATATTACATCAATGCCGGTGATATTCAGAATACCGGTGTCGAAGTTATGTTGAATGGAACTCCTGTCATGACTAAGGATTTCCGCTGGAAAACCGGTGTTAACTTTGCAACCAATAAGAACGAAGCAAAGGCACTGGCTGGTGATGACTTTGGTTATTTTACATTTAGCGGTGGCGAAAGTAACAATGTATGGAGTCGTTTAGAAGTAGGTGGTTCGTTTGGTGACATTTACGGTACTACTTTTGTACGTGACGAAAAAGGCAATATTCAGTATGAACCTGCAAAAGAAGGACAAAAAGATAGTGATAGACTTCCATTGGTGGACAAGACAAATCCGGTGAAACTGGGTAATTCTACTCCTGATTTTAACTTGGGGTGGAGCAATACAATCACGTGGAAGGACTTCTCTCTTTACTTCTTGATTGATGGACGTTTTGGAGGTGAAGTGATGTCTTTGACGGAAGCCGACCTCGATCAGCAGGGAGTAAGCAAGGCAACGGGTGATGCTCGTGACCGTGGTTACGTGATGCTGGAAGGCCGTCAAATTACAGATGTGGAAGGCTTCTATAATCAGGTTGGTGGCCGTGCGGGTGTGACCGAGCATTATATGTACAGTGCTACCAACATACGTTTGCGCGAACTTTCCATTGGCTATAGTCTGCCTCAGGCTTGGTTGGCAAAGACTGGTGTCATTAAGAACGCACAGGTTTCACTTGTAGGCCGCAACCTGTTCTTCTTCAAGAACAATGCTCCATATGATCCTGATGGCATGCTTTCTACCAGCAACCGTCTGCAAGGAGTTGATGTGTTTGGTATGCCTACCAACCGTTCGATTGGGTTCAACTTGAAAGTTAATTTTTAAACAGTAGATATGATTATGAAAAATATATTTAGACTTACAGCTGTAGCGCTGCTGGCAGCTACCTTATTCTCGGCATGTACGGGAGCGTTCGAGGATATGAACACTAATCCGAAGGGAGTGAGCGATGAAGAACTAAAACAAGATAACAACTACATTGGTATGCACTTCATTCCCATGATGCAGTCTATCTATTATAATAAAAATGCAGGTGTCAATGTATGGGAATATCAGCTTATTCAAAATTTGAATGCCGATTTGTGGTCAGGCTATATCAGTACGGCTACTGCATTTGCCGGCAATGTAAGTAATGTGACCTATGCCATGAATGCAGGATGGAATGACAACTGTTGGGATTATGCTTATAGAAACGTAATGGTGGAAAGCTTGAAAATCACCAACAAGTGCAAAGACGATATGGAGACGTATGCCCATTTCGAGGCTATCAATACCATCTGCCGCGTAATAGCTATGTCGCGTCTTGCCGACCAATACGGATGTATTATCTATTCTCACTATGGCGAATCGGCTACTGGTGGTGAGTATGATTCAGGACAGGATGCTTATAAAAAATTCTTTGAAGAATTGAAAGAAGCTGCAGACGTGCTGCGTACTGCTAAAGAAAAGGATGTGGCTTCGTTTATGATGTTTGATTATGCCTATGGAGGTAACTTGAACAAATGGGCGCAGTTGTGTAACACCATTCGTTTGCGTTTGGCCATGCGTATTGTGAAGTATGATGCTGCTTGGGCAAAAAGTGAGGCGGAAGCTGCCATGAACGATAGTAATGGATTGATTGAAACCAATGATGCTAATTTCGGTATTGCAGGAAACGGTTATGTCAATCCGCTTTACGGTATTGCATTCAACTATGGAGATGGTGTTTTAGGCGCTAATATTCCTTCTATCTTGTCTGGTATGGGCGATGCGCGTCTTGATAAGTATGCTACACAGAACAGCAAGAGTGAATATTTTGGTATTCGTCTTGGTATTAAAGGACTGGAAGAAGAAGGGTTTTCGGATGCCTATAAGGCGATTGTAAGTCGACCCAACTTGACAGAAACCTCTCCTGCTATTTTGGCAACTGCTGCCGAAACCATTTTGTTGGAAGCCGAAGCTGCTTTGCGTGGTTGGGATGTAAATGGTAAGGGCACCGCTCAGAGCTTGTATGAAAAGGGTATACGGACATCGTTCGAACAATGGGGAGCCGCTGTGGGCGATTATTTAAGCAGTACGACTACTGCTGCAGCGTATGTAGACCCCGTTATTCCCGCTGCCAGCATTGAAGGCCAGAGCAAGGTGACTGCTAAATGGGACGAGTCTTTGAGTAACGAGGAAAAATTTGCTAAGATTGCCACACAACGCTGGATTGCTATTTATCCTGAAGGTATGAATGGCTGGGCTGAGATACGTCGCACTGGTTATCCCAAATTATTCCCGGTAATGGTGAACTACAGTCAAGGTGAGATTGATACAGATCTTGGCCCACGCCGTTTACCCTTCACCATCAATGAAAAAGGCAATAATCCTACCGGTTATGCCAAAGCCGTCGAAATGTTGGGCGGACCGGACAATGGCGGTACTCGCATCTTCTGGGATGTAGATAAACCGAACTTCTAATCCGCATTATTATCATAGAGATTAAGTGATGAGGACTTTTTGAAGCATGTTTTTTTAAGGGGAAGTATGAAAAAACATATTTCATATTTCCCTTTATGTATTTTTTGTTTAATATAATAATTGATTATTATGAATTCAAAATATCTCGTGAATGGCTTGTTTATATTATGCTATTCTATGTTTTTAATGTTTATGAGCGCTTGTTATAATGAGTTGGAAACTGTTGACTTTGAAGAACAAGAAGAACAGCAAAGCGTTTCAATAGAAGATGGTATGTGTATAATCCAATCACTTGGATTCGATACTTTAGATGTGGTAGAGTTGAAGTCAGGTTATCTTATTCAAGGTGATATATACCTTGAAAAAAGTAAACTTGTCACTTATAGTCAACCACAAACAAGGCAGGCTTATCATACTACCGGTTTAATTGGTCACCCCAAACAAAGAGCAATTACCGTTGGTGTTGATAGCTCGATACCTGCATCAGGTGTGGATGATTGGCGAGATGAAATACAGGAAGCCATCAATCTGTGGAATCCTCTTAGTAACCTTAAAATGACTTATACTACAGCTGCCAATCCGGATATACTCATCCGTAGTGATGCTAGCGCTCCTTTACCGAACAATACTATTGCGGCAGGCTCTTGGCCTATGAATGGAAAACCAGGTTCCTCTATTTGGATAAATTTGGATTATGATTATAACAAAACCATTCCAAGACTTCAGAAGATATATAATATGGTACATGAGTTGGGACATTGCTTCGGACTAAGGCATACAAATTGGAAATCATTGGGTGAATCTGTGGCCAATGGTATTACTGGAACTTTTGATTCAGATCCCTATTCTGTGATGAATGGAGGAACTGCCGAATATCAATGGTCTGGGTTTAGTGAGGGAGATAAATCAGCGATAAGTTATTTGTATCCTCGATTTTTTGAAGGAGATTTTGTTAATTACCCAACAGAGGTAAAGCGCTTTGGAGTTGACGTGTATATGGTACGTGTTGTCGGCAATCACCCTATTCTGAAATATGAATGGGGGACTACAGGCATGTTTTTGCTTGCTTCCGAAGGAGATGCTGCTAAAGTTATTTTTGGTAGTCCTGTAACTTCTGAACTTAGGGCATATGTTACTACTGTATATGGAGAAACTTATTGTATTAGTAGAGAGTATGCCACTCAAACAACTATTCAAAGACTTGTTGAAAATTGAGATTAGGCATAGTTCCTCATATATTTGTACTAATTTTCTTCTCCTTTATGCTTTAATCACCTTATAACTTAATAATTATAATATGATGAAGAATGTAATAAAACTTATCTTTTTGCTTTTTGATTTAGTTATCGGTTGCTGCGTTTTGCTTCATGCCCAGGTAGATGAAAAGTTGAAAGCCGACATCGTCAGCACGGGCTACGTGCACAGTCCGTTACCGCTCGACGAGACAAAGGCTTTCGAAACATTCGGCTTGAAAAAGAAAGTGTTGGAAACCGTGATGCTGTGTGATATGGAGGATTTCTCCAAATGGTCGCATAAGGGCATCGGTAAGATTGGTTTGACTGACGAACGGAGCAAGTCCGGCAAGCACAGTCTGCGTCTGGAAGCTCCCGCCCATCCGGAGAAGATTCTTGGCTGGGGTTTGGGACGCGGCACTTGCATGGCCTCTTATGATATAGGAGGTGTGAACTGGGAAGGTTACAACCGCCTGAAGTTCTATATCTATCCCACGTGCGAAGGAGCACGCAGCATCTACCTCAACCTTTATGTGGAGAATGACGGAGAAATAAAAGTACCCGACATTTACGGTCGGGAAGGCTACCACGAAATCAATCTGAAAAATAACCAATGGAACGAATGCTTCGTCGAGATGTCCGGACTGGCGCGCGACAAGGTAACCAAGATTTCATTTGCCATCGAAGTGTTCGGCAAAGAACGTACTATGGGCGACTTCCTTCGCTTCGATGTAGATGCCGTGGAACTTCAGAAGGTGGAGAACCCGGAAACCGTGAAAGGCTGGATGCCTGCACAGAATCGCATCATCTTCTCTACTACCGGTTATAGTATAGAGAGCCCCAAAAGCGCCATTGTCAATGTGGAAAAGCACGGCGGACAGTTCCAGTTGAAGGATGCCGCTACGCAGGCCATTGTTTATACCGGTCCCGTTCGTAAGGAAAAGACCGGCCTGGGAGAGTTCGAGACAATAGACTTCTCGGACTTCAAGACACAAGGCCGTTACGTCATTCAGGTAGGGGATGTCACCACCTTGCCTTTCTATATCCATCAGGATGTGTGGGATGATTCTGCCTGGCGTATGGTGAACTTCCTGTTCTGCGAGCGTTGCGGTTATCCCGTTCCCGGAAAGCACGGGGCTTGTCATAATGACCTGCATGCCACTTACAACGGACATATCATTCATATAAACGGAGGATGGCACGATGCCGCCGATATGTCCCAACAGACCTTACAGACGGGAGAGATAGCCTATTCCTTGCTCTTGATGGCCGAACGTGCCAAAGAAAAAGGCAATATAGACTTGTACAACCGCCTGATGGAAGAGGCTTTGTGGGGAATGGACTATGTGATGAAGACCCGTCTGGGCGATGGCTACCGTGCACAGACATGGGGCACCAACCTATGGACCGACGGTAAGGTGGGCACCGACGATGATGCCGGTCGCCGCGAACTGCTTGTCCATAACGGAGCTTTGGAGAATTTCCTGCTTGCAGGAATTGAAGCGTATGCCTCCATGAGGATTGAAAATGACGAGTCGCTTAAGGGTAATCTGAAGAAGATTGCAAAGGAAGACTTCGGCTATGCCATGAAGCGCTTCAACGAACTTGGCTTTGCCGAGCTGATAAAGAAGGGTGGGGGACATGCCGCCATGGCATCCGAGAGCCAGTATCACGCCAACATCTCATGGGCGGCCAGCATGCTCTATAAGCTGACCGGCGAACAGCAGTATGCCGATGAGGCTGTAAAAGCCATCCGCTACACCTTGCAGTGCCAGCGCACCGAACCGTTGAAAGACAAAGACAAGACCTGCGGCTTCTTCTATCGCGATTTGGCAAAGAAGTCCATTGTACACTATACTCATCAGTCTCGCGATTATGCCTACATGGAAGCCCTTGCCGCCCTCTGCGAAACGCAGCCCCGTCATGCCGAGTATGAGCAGTGGATTCGTGCCATGAAACTCTATGGCGGTTATCTGAAGAACATCATGAAGTATGTATATCCTTATGGAATGGTGCCCAGCGGCATCTATCACAAGGATGAAGTGAAGGACTCCGTCAACTTCTACGCCGTCCAGGTAGGCATTCGCAGTGGTGCTGCGAAGGATTTCAAAGAACAGCTCGAGAACGGTATCCGTCTGGATAAGGAGCATTACTTGCGTATATTCCCCGTCTGGTTCTCGTTCAAAGGAAATATTGCCGTACATTTGTCTACCGGAAAAGCCGCAGCCATTTGCGCCAGAGTGTTGAAGGACAAGGAACTGAAAGACATTGCCGAACAGCAGCTCTTCTGGGTTGTAGGCAGGAATCCTTTCGGACAGTCCATGATTTATGGGGAGGGCAGCAACTATCCGCAGCTCTATACGGCACTGCCCGGAGAAACGGTAGGAGAGATACCCGTAGGTATGCAGTCTTATTTCAATGAAGATGCTCCCTACTGGCCGCAGTTCAATACGGCTACTTATAAGGAAGTCTGGGGCTCTTCGGCTGCCAGATGGCTGATGTTGGTTTCCGAATTCTAAAGCAAGATGATATGAGTGACAAGACTGTTTATTCACGGCGCAATCCGGCCATTGACATGCTGAGGGCGTTGACCATGTTCACCATGATTTTCGTCAATGACTTCTGGAAAGTGCATGACGTACCCCATTGGCTGGAACATGCCGTTTATGGTGAAGACTTTATGGGACTGGCGGATATTGTATTCCCCTGCTTCTTGTTTGCAGTGGGAATGTCCATACCATACGCCATCGAACGCAGATATGCCAAAGGCTTTTCGGCAGAATCCACCTTAGGACATATCCTTTCCCGCACCTTTGCTTTGCTGGTGATGGGGGCATTCATCACAAACTCGGAGTTCCGGCTTTCACCGGAAGCTCCCTATCCGATAGGGGTATACTGGTTCTTGATGGCCATAGGCTTTATCGGCGTGTGGAACCAATATCCGAAACCGGCTTCCGGTACTCAGAAGAACCTTTTCCGTGCTTTCAAGATAATCGGCGTATTGGTTCTTCTCTACCTTGCCTTTACCTTCCGCAATCCGCAGGAAGGTGTATTCGGGGCTTATTGGGGAATATTGGGATCCATCGGCTGGACTTATCTGGTATGTGCCGTGATTTATTTCTTCAGCCGTGACCGGTTGAAGTATCTGCTGCCCATCTGGGGAGTCTTCATTCTGATATGTCTGTTGGGCACGCCTTTGCGCGAAAGCTTTGGCGGCGAGGCCATTCTTACCTTTCCCGAACGTAACTTCTATCAAGGTATGCTGGGCATCCTGCACATCGGCAACGGAGCTTTGCCCGCATTTACAATGGGAGGTATCATCCTTTCCATTCTCAGTGCCCGCTATGCCGACAAGGGTGACGGTTGGAAACTTCGCAACGGGCTGACGGCTGCTGTCCTGCTTCTGTTGGCCGGGATAGGGGCGCATCATTTTTGGATTGTAGCCAAGATAGGCGGCACTCCTCCCTGGGTGTTCTATGTAACTGCCATTTCCGTGGCACTCTATACGGTGCTTGGCTGCTTGGTCAGTCATCAGGTCACGGGCTGGTTCAATCTGATACGCCCTGCCGGAACGGCTACGCTGACTACCTATCTGGTGCCTTATGTCTTTTATGGATTCGCCGATGTGACCGGTGTTATCCTGCCGGACTGGTTTACGCATGGATTCATGGGACTGGTCAATTGCCTCTGCTTTGCCTTTGTGGTAATCGGCGTTACCTGGGTGATGGAAAAACTGCACGTTAAACTTAAAATTTAGATAGAATGAAAAAGAACTTTTTACCTGCATTCTTATTGCTGTTCCTGGCGCTGGGCCTGTTTTCGTGCCAGCAGGGAACTAAAGAGACAAACAAAGAATATCCCATGTTCTGGACGTGGCTGGACTATCGTCCCGGTATGAACTTCGACTCCATTTGCCAAGTGATGAACGACATCGGCATGGACGGAATCATGCTGAATGCACCGACTCCCGACGATTACCGGGTAGCCATACCGATTGCCCATAAACACGGAATCGAAGTGTATGCCTGGCTATGGACCATGAATCTGGAACACGACCGTGACAAAATATTGAAAGAACATCCCGAATGGTTCAGTGTGAACCGTAACGGCAAGAGCCTGGCAGACACTACCGCCTACGTAGGCTATTACAAATTCCTTTGCCCGGCACTGCCCGAAGTCCGTGAGTTCATCAAGGAGAAAATCAAGGCCTATTGCGAAGTGGAAGGTTTGAACGGCATTGCCATCGACTACCACCGTTTTGTGGATGTGGTGCTTCCTACTACCTTGTGGCCTCGCTACGGCATTGTGCAGGACCGTGAATACGCTGCATGGGATTACGGCTATCATCCGGAAATGCTCAAGAAGTTCAAGGAGCAGCATGGTTATGACCCTCGCGAACAGGAAGACCCTTCGCTTGATGTGAAGTGGCGTCAGTTCCGTTGCGACCAGATAACCGAAGTGGCCAATATGATTGCCGAAGTGGTACACTCCTACGGCAAGACAATGGCTGCCTCTCCGTTCCCTACTCCGAAGATGTCCTCGCGCATGGTACGTCAGGACTGGGGCAAATGGAATCTTGACATTGTATTCCCGATGGTTTACCATACTTTCTATACGGGCGATGCCAGCTTCATTTCCGACTGTACGGTGGAGAATGCACGCGACAAGAACGACATGACGACGCTGTATTGTGGCATGACCGCCACGGACGGGCCGATGATGTTTGAGTGCATGGATGCCGCCTTGAACAACGGCGCCCAGGGAATTGCCGTGTTTACGATGCTCGGTCTGCGTTCTCCGGAGGTGAAGAAGCAGTTCAAGGCTTATACGGACAGTGTCAGAGCCGTGCGTGCCGCCAACGGTGGAGTGATAAAGGCAACCTATCCTAAGGTGGCCGAACCGGATCCGTTCAAACACGAAGGCATTATGAAACTGATGCAGGAACGCATGCAGCAAATCATAGCCACGGCTGCCGGTAAGGAAGAGCCGGCTCCGCTGGCATTGGGCGAGTACAAGGAGGTGGATTCCTACGACGCAACGCGCTGTTATCAGGTGGTAGACAATAATAGCAAGACTACTTTTGACGTGACGTTCTATCTTTACGGCGATGTCGTTTCCGGATGGGATGTGACAGTGGCAGACAAGGATTCTTCTAAGAAATGAAAGGACGTTTTATGATAGTGAGAGATTACGGGAGCAAACTCTTTCTGCTCTTTGTGTTTTCGATGGTAGGCATGGTTTATTGCAATGCTCAGAGTGGAAAGAGTTTGCCCGTAAGGAAAGTAATGTGTACGGCTTCACCGGAAGGTGGGGCTGTGCCGTCCTTGCTGGACGGGAACGGGATAGAGTTTCAGCCCCTTGATGTGGTCAACTGGAAAGATTATCCCTACAAGCCGGAAGTGAGTTTCCGCATAGCCCATACGGGGCGCGAAATCCTGCTCCACTACAAAGTGAAGGAAGCCAGTGTGCGTGCAGTGGCCTCCGGAGACAATGGCCGGGTATGGGAAGATGCTTGTGTGGAATTCTTCGTATCTCCCGAAGGTGACGACCGCTATTACAATTTCGAATGTAACTGCGCCGGCAGGCTGCTGATTCAGGGAGGTGCAGTCAATGAGCGCCGTCCTACGGCGAGTCAGGAGGTGCTGGGCATGGTGAAACGTTGGAGCTCGTTGGGCGGCGAACCTTTCGAGGAACGTTTGGGCGAGTGCAGATGGGAACTGGCCATGGTTATTCCCGTTTCCGTTTTCTTCCAGCATTCCGTCGGTTCTCTGGACGGAAAAACAATGAAAGGGAATTTCTACAAGTGTGGTGACAAACTCCAGACTCCCCACTTCCTTTCTTGGAGTCCTATCGGGCTGGAACGCCCCATGTTCCACTGTCCGGCCTTTTTCGGCACCTTGTCTTTTGAATAAATCTTTAGGGTGTTCTGGTGGAATCATTTGCCGTTAGCATTACTTATTGGATTGACAATTGCGGAATTATGTGTTTTTTTATACCTTTGCACTTCCTAAATTGTAAATGCATATATGATTACCGCAGAACAACTGAAAGATATCAAAGAACGTACCGAGGCGTTGAATCGCTATCTGGACATTGAAGGAAAGAAGATACAGGTGGAAGAAGAGCAGCTCCGCACCCAGGCTCCCGGTTTCTGGGACGACCAGAAGGCTGCCGAGGCTCAGATGAAGAAAGTGAAAGGCTTGCAGCAATGGATTTCCGGCTACAATGAGGTAAAGACCTTGACTGACGAGGTACAACTGGCTTTCGACTTTTACAAAGACGAACTGGTGACTGAAGAGGAAGTGGACGATGCCTATGCCAAGGCAATCACTGCTGTCGAGGCCCTCGAACTCAAGAATATGCTTCGCGAGGAAGCCGATCAGATGGACTGTGTGCTGAAAATTAACTCTGGTGCCGGTGGTACGGAGAGCCAGGACTGGGCAAGCATGCTGATGCGTATGTATCTGCGCTATGCCGAGACTCACGGCTATAAGGCCACCATCGCCAACCTGCAGGAAGGAGACGAGGCAGGTATCAAGACTTGTACCATCGAGATTTCCGGCGATTATGCCTACGGCTACCTGAAAGGTGAGAACGGTGTACACCGCTTGGTGCGTGTTTCGCCCTACAATGCCCAGGGCAAGCGTATGACTTCTTTTGCATCCGTGTTTGTCACTCCCTTGGTAGATGATACCATCGAGGTGAACATCGAACCTGCCCGCATGTCATGGGATACCTTCCGAAGTGGTGGCGCCGGTGGACAGAACGTCAATAAGGTAGAGTCCGGTGTCCGTCTGCGCTATCAGTATAAGGATCCATATACGGGCGAAGAGGAAGAAATCCTGATTGAAAATACCGAGACACGAGACCAGCCCAAGAACCGCGAGAACGCTCTCCGCCTTCTCCGTTCCATGCTTTACGACAAGGAACTCCAACACCGCATGGCCGAGCAGGCAAAGGTGGAAGCCGGTAAGAAGAAAATCGAATGGGGTAGCCAGATTCGTAGCTACGTCTTCGACGACCGCCGCGTGAAGGACCACCGTACCAACTTCCAGACCAGTGATGTGAATGGTGTGATGGATGGAAAGATAGACGGCTTTATCAAAGCTTACCTGATGGAGTTTGCAGGAAGTGGCGAATAAATTTTCTCCCTTTCATTTGCATTCTTCCCGAATTTCTTCTTACTTTGTTCATCGTTGAACTTTAAACTATAAAACACACCATGGGAAAAAGTAAAAAGAAAGCAATGCACAGCCAGAAGGAAGAGCAACAAGCCAAGAAAGTGATGATGACGATGGGAGTAATAGCCATTGTATTGGTCATCGCCATGTTTGTGGCTTACTCTTACTGGGGCTGATAAAATCACTGGAAACGACATGCCGCAGGAGATAGAACGGAAATTCCTCGTGACGGGAGAATACAAGCCACAAGCGTATGCACACAGCCGTATCGTACAAGGATACATCAGCAGTGTACGTGGACGGACAGTACGGGTGCGCATCCGCGATGGACGGGGATTTCTCACCATCAAGGGTGCATCCAATGAATCGGGAACCAGCCGCTACGAGTGGGAAAAGGAAATTCCGCTGTGCGAAGCGCGGGAATTGCTGAAGCTGTGCGAACCGGGTATCATCGACAAGACCCGTTACCTGGTGCGCAGCGGACAGCACGTCTTTGAGGTGGATGAATTCTATGGCGAGAATGAGGGACTGACTGTGGCCGAGGTGGAACTCTCCTCGGAAGACGAGCCTTTCGTGAAACCTGCATTCATCGGACGGGAGGTGACGGGAGATGTCCGCTACTATAACTCGCAACTGATGAAACACCCTTTCACCACATGGTAGCAAACCAATTGTATGCCGTACTTGTTTAATCGTCATGGAGAAACTTTACGACTACCTGCCAAGAGAACTGGTCACCTTCCTTTTGGTCACTGTATTCTCTTTACTCATCGGGCTTTCACAGCGTAAAATCAGCTTGAAGCGCGAAGGGGAAACTACGCTTTTCGGTACCGACCGCACCTTCACTTTTATAGGCATTCTGGGCTATCTGCTCTATATCCTCGACCCTACGGGCTATCGTCTGTTCATGGGAGGAGGAGCCATTCTGGGACTGCTGCTCGGACTGAACTATTATGTGAAGCAGTCACAGTACCATGTGTTCGGAGTAACCACCATCATTATTGCACTCATCACCTACTGCATTGCTCCCATTGTGGCCACGCAGCCGTCGTGGTTCTACGTCATGGTCATAGTGACCGTCCTGCTCTTCACCGAGCTGAAACACACCTTCACGGAACTGGCCCAGCGCATGAAGAACGACGAGATGATTACGCTTGCCAAGTTCCTTGCCATCAGCGGCATTATCCTGCCGATGCTGCCCAATGAGAATCTTATTCCCGGCATCAACCTGACGCCATACAGTATTTGGCTGGCCACGGTGGTTGTATCGGGCATTTCCTACCTTTCTTATCTGTTGAAGCGTTACGTTTTCCATGAGTCGGGCATTCTGGTTTCGGGCATCGTGGGAGGCTTGTACAGCAGCACGGCTACCATTTCCGTACTGGCGCGAAAGAGCCGTAAGGCTTCTGTGCAGGATGCTCCCGAATATGTGGCGGCCATGTTGTTGGCGGTCAGTATGATGTTCCTCCGTTTCTTGATATTGATAGGTATTTTCAGCCGGGAGACGCTACTGGCCATTTATCCCTACCTGCTGATAATGTCGGTGGTGACGGCAGCCGTGGCATGGTATCTGCATTCCAAGCGGAAACGGGTGGACGACGGCACGCAGACCACGGAGGACGAGGACAGCAGTAATCCGTTGGAGTTTAAAGTGGCGCTGATTTTTGCCATGCTGTTTGTCGTGTTCACTATCTTGACACACTATACGCTGGTGTATGCCGGTACGGGTGGGCTGAACCTGCTCTCTTTCATTTCGGGCTTCAGTGACATCACTCCTTTCATCCTGAACCTGCTTCAAGGGACGGGCAGCGTGGCGGTGCTGGTAATTACGGCTTGCAGCATGCAGGCTATTGTCAGCAATATAGCGGTAAACATGTGCTACGCGTTATTCTTTGCCGGTGGAAAAAGCCCTTTGCGGCCGTGGATATTGGGGGGATTCGGCTCTGTTATTGCCGCAAATATCTGTCTGTTACTTTTCTTCTATTTTCTCTAAATTGCTTTCTTTTTGCTTTTTTAACTCCGAAAGTCTCGTAAATGCATGAAAAAGGGGCTATTTTTGCCGAATTCATTGTGACAAAACTCGAACGGGAAACGTCTAATACCAAGACAATAAACATGAATAGTCACTAAATATAAAAACGCAATGAGAACAAAATGGACTGTGCTGCTATGGATGCTGATGATTTCGGGACTGCTTGCAGCGCAAAACACGGCAAACACTTCTTTCCAGGTTAAAGGAATTTTGCTCGACTCGCTCACCCAGGAGGGTGAACCTTATGCTACCATTAAAATCGTGAAGAAAGAGGCCCCTGCAAAGGCGCTGAAAATGCTGGTAACGGATATGAAAGGCCAGTTTCAGGAAAAAGTTCCCGGTACGGGCAACTTCGTAATGACCATCACTTCCGTGGGACGTACTCCCATCGTGAAGGACTTTTCTGTGAAGGCAGGGGAGAAGCTGGTGGACTTCGGCACGCTGTATATCGTAGATGCCTCCAATGAGCTGGGGCAGGTGGAAATAGTGGCACAGAAGCCTCTGGTGAAGGCAGATATCGACAAGATAGAGTACAATGTGCAGGATGACCCTGACGCCCAGTCGAACTCCGTGCTGGAAATGCTTCGCAAGGTACCGTTGGTAACGGTGGATGGCGAGGACAATATTCAGGTGAACGGGAGTAGCAGCTTTAAGGTATATGTCAACGGAAAGCCCAACAACATGATGAGCAACAACCCGACGGAAGTGCTGAAAAGTATGCCTGCAAACAGTATCAAGCATATTGAAGTGATAACCAATCCCGGCCCCAAGTATGACGCCGAGGGTGTGGGCGGTATTCTGAACATCGTCACCGTGGGCAGCGGACTCGAAGGCTATACGGCTACGTTCAGTGCCAACGTCAGCAACCGCGGTGCAGGCGGCGGGGCATTCGGTACCATAAAGAGCGGAAAGCTGACCGTCAGCGCCCGCTACAATTACAATTACAACGACCAGCCCCGCAACTACAGCAGTGGTAGCCAGCATGTGACACCGGAAGCTGTTACGGAGAATTCTTCCAATCTGGACTATGACGGCAGCAACAAGGGACACGGTTCTTTCCAGTCGGGCAGCATGGAGGCCAGCTACGAAATAGATACATTACGCTTGGTTACCATGTCTTTCGGACTTTGGGGCGGTGGGAATAAGAGTAACGGCTCTACGGACTACATCGCCACCTTTCCAGAGAACATAAACGCTGCTCCCATTTACAGCTACTCTGCCTTCAACCGCAGCAAGTCTTCCTGGTATTCCATCGACGGAGGTATCGACTACCAGCGTCTGTTCAAGGTCAAGGACCGCATGCTGACGTTCTCCTACAAGATAAACACCCGTCCGCAAACGTCGGATTCCTATACGGAATATGAAATAGACAATGGCTATAACCCCGATTGGGCAGACTATCTGAACCGTTTGAAGAACCAGCATAACGACGGTGAGCAGAATACCACGGAGCATACGTTCCAGGCCGACTATACCACGCCTATCGGCAAGCTGCATACATTGGAGGCAGGTGCCAAGTACATTCTGCGCAACAACTCCTCCGAAGACGACCGTTTTGATGCGGACGATACCGGAAAGTATGAATACAACAAGGACCAGAGCTCACACTACAAGCATTTGAACGATATTATCGCCGCCTATCTGGGATATGGACTGAAGGTGAAGAGACTTTCGGGCCGTTTGGGATTACGCTACGAGCATACCATCCAAGATGTGAAGTATCTGGTGGGCCGCGGCGAGGATTTCACAAAGAACTTCGACGACGTAGTGCCTTCCGCTTCTATCGGCTACAAGCTGACGGATATGTCCAATCTGCGTTTGGGGTACAACATGCGTATCTATCGTCCGGGAATCTGGTCTCTGAATCCTTATCTGAATGATACGGACCCCTCCTATATCAGCCAGGGTAATCCGAAGCTGGACAGTGAGAAGAGCCATGCTTTCAACTTGAGTTACAGTAACTTCACACAGAAGTTCAATATCAATATCTCGGCCCGCTACTCGTTTACCAACAACAGTATTGAGAATGTGACAAGGCTCATGCCCGATACGGAGATTGAGGGATTGAAGAACCCCACGGGCAAGGATGTGCTTTATTCTACCTATGCCAACATCGGCAAGACCCGTTATGCCAGTGTGAACGGTTACGTCAACTGGAATGCCACTCCACGTACACGTATCTACATGAACATGAGCGGCAATTACTCTTATCTGGAGGGCAGTGAAGGCATGCGTAACGATGGCTGGAGCCTCTTTGCCTACGGCGGTGCACAGCAGACGCTGCCCCATGACTGGCGCATCAGTCTGAATGTCTTCGGACAGACGCCGTGGATTATGCTGCAAGGTAAGGGCAGCAGCTTCTTTGATTATGGCTTGAGCGTCAACAAGTCCTTCTTGGACAAGCGCCTCACCTTGTCTGCCTTTGCCAGCAACTTCTTCAAGAAGTATATGGACCAAAGCTCCACCACCGAAGGCAGCGGTTTTATACGGGAAAGCAATTATAAGTACAGCCGCCAACGCTTTGGCATAAGCGTCAGCTACCGTATCGGTGAGTTGAAGGCAAGCGTGAAAAAGGCTGCGCGCACTATCAGCAATGATGATGTGAAGAGCGGTGGCAGTGGTTCCGGTGGCGGCGGTGAATAGGTTGTAAATACATCCCCTTCTGAAACTTGTACCTCGCTATTCATCAGAGAATACAAGTTTCAGAAGGGGATTTTTTATGATAGTAAGTTACTTGCTGACTGTTGAGAACCCCAACTCCTTCAACCCTTTCTGCACATCCGGATGACTCATGAAGAGCTTCCACAGCAGTCCCGACCGATAATTCTCGAGCATGACGGCTATCGGGCCCTGGTCAATGGCGAGGTAGCGCTGCGGATACCAGTTGTCCGTTTCGCTGAAAGCATCGTAGAAGCCATAGGGGCCGAAGACCTTATCTCCCATCTCGTAGAGGTGGCGCATCACTTGCAACGACTGTTCCGGGGTATAGACGATGGATGACAAGGCGGCAGTTGGAGAGATGACTCCCTGGTCGTCGCGTTCGTTGGGAGCGTGGGCGGCATATCCGTTGACGGAGTAGCTGGCTGTCAGTCCCCAGCAGTCGGGCCCGAAACCTTTGTAGTGCTTGGGGTTGCGGACACAGTAGGCACGGTTCACAAGCGTCAGGTTACGCATCTCGTCGAAGTAGTTGGCGCAGTATTCATCCTTCAGCCCGATGGGGTCGAGGCCGAGAAACGAGTATTGTGCCCAGAAGAGCGGTCCGGCTTCTGTGCCTTGATAGCGCAGATGCAACTCGATATTCTCCACTTTATGAGGGTCTACAATGGCCCCGTTCTGCGCCCAGCCCTCGTGATAGACTGCTGCAGGCACGCCGTGGGTAGGCGAGGCGGCGGCAAGGATATACATGATGAGGCATTCGTTGTAACCGTGTACGGGAAAGTTCATTTCCCAACCGTATTCCGAACTCCAGTGCCAATAGAGCACGTTCTGGCCGTTCTGGCGGTAGAAGTTCCAGTCCACTTCGCGCCACAGCTTGTCGATGCGGGCGGCGAGGGCTTGCTCGGCGGGCGAACCGTCGATGTAGTACTGGTGGACGGAGAGCAGCGCCTGCATGATGAAGGCTGTTTCTACCAGGTCGCCGCCATTGTCTTTCTGCCCGAAGGGTTTCACCTTGCCCGTATCGCCATACCACCAGTGTGGGTAGGCACCGTGGAAACGGTCAGCGGTTTCGAGGAAGGAGACGATTTTCTCCATTCGTTCCAGCCCTTCCTGGCGGGTGACATAGCCGCGGTCTATACCGGCAAGTATAGCCATGATGCCGAAGCCGCTTCCACCGGACGTGATTACGTTCTGGTCGTTCTCCGGATAGACACCGTCCATGTGGATGCGTTCGCGTGCCAGTCCGCTGTTGGGCTCGGCACCTTCCCAGAAGTAGTTGAAGGTACGGCGCTGTACGGTGTCCATCAGGGCATCGTCGCTCAGCCGGTCTTCTTTGGCGGCGGGGCTTTTGCATTGCGTGAAACCGAGCAACAGCAGGAACAATAATAAACTGTATTGTATTTTCATTGTACCAATGCTTACTTGTTTTTTTATCATTTACTTATCTATATTCATTGCACGGTCAATTCAACAAGTATAGGACAGTGGTCGGAAAGGTAGCTGTTCTCCGGTTTGTCTTGGATAACGCGGTAGCGGTCTATCTTTGCGCCTTTGGTCACGAAGACATAGTCCAGCAGTACGCGTTCCTCCACCGGCAGACGGCCGAAGTCATGGAAAGACCAGGACGGACCGTAGGTGACGGCAGCTGTCTTTGCGGCATTTTCCATTCCTCCCTTTTCCAGCGTTTGCAGAGGTTCTTCACCGGGCGTACAGTTAAAGTCACCGGTGATGATGGCGGGCATGTCCGGTGCTATCTCCTTGATTTTGTCGAGAATGAGTTGCACGCCCTCTTTGCGGGCTGTCTTTCCGTCGTTGTCCAGATGGGTGTTGAAATATACAAACTTTTGTCCGTTGTTCTTTTCCTGCAGTATCGCCCAGGTGGTGACACGGTTGTAGGAAGCGTCCCAGCCCTTGATGCCGATAGTTTCGGGTTGCTCGCTGAGGGAGAAATTGCCGTATTCCACCAGTGTAAACCGGTCGGTCCGGAAGAATATCGGGCAGTATTCGCCTGCTTCCTTGCCGTCGTCGCGCCCCACACCGAGTGCTGTGTATTGCGGCAGCCCGCGTTTTAGGTCTTCCATTTGGTTGTGAAGCACTTCCTGCATGCCCAGCAAGTCGGGGCTGTAGTAGGCTATCATACGGCAGGCGTCACCCTTGCGGTAATTCCAGTTGTTTACACTGTCCGAAGGAATATCCAGGCGGACATTGAACGTCATCACTTCCAGCGGCTGTCCGTTCTGTGCGGAGGGCTGGCTCTTGCAGCTGCCAAGGAGCAGAATGCTGCAAAAACAAAGGAGTAAAGTAGTATATCTCATGTTTTCTTGTTTTTAGAGTGCAATATTAAATATTTTATTTTATTTCAGTGTCAGTCGGGCTGTCTTTTCTGCCTGGCTGCTGCCACCTATCATCACATCGAAATCTCCCGGCTCGGCCACGTGGTTGAGGTCGTAGTCGTAGAAGCGGAGCAGCTCAGGGGTAATCTTGAAGGATACGGTCTTGCTTTCGCCCGCTTTCAGGAACACCTTTTCAAAGCCTTTCAGCTCGCGTACGGGGCGGGTAATGCTGCCTACGAGGTCGCGGATATAGAGCTGCACGACTTCTGCGCCGTCACGCTTGCCGGTATTGGTCACGGTGACTACGGCAGTGGTGGAGCCATTTTGTCCCATGACCGGGGTACTGAGGGCGATGTCGCTGTACCGGAAAGTGGTGTACGAGAGACCGTAGCCGAAGGGATACAGCGGCTCATTGTCCACATCCAGATAGTTGCTGCGAAACTTCTCGAACCATTTGCCTTCTGCCAGCGGTCGTCCGGTATTCTTATGGTTGTAGAACAAGGGTATCTGCCCCACGTTTTTCGGGAAAGTCATGGTCAGCTTACCGCTTGGGTTCACGTCGCCGAACAGCACGTCGCCAATGGCATAGGCCGCTTCGCTGCCACCGAACCATACGTTCAAGATGGCGGGCACATGTTCCTGCTCCCAGGTGAGCGTCAGCGGCCGGCCGGTGAAGAGGGTTAGTACAACGGGCTTGCCGGTCTTCAGCAAGGCCTCCAGCAGGGTGCGTTGCACGTCGGGGATGCCGAGGTCGGTACGGCTCGAGCTTTCACCGCTCATTTCGGAAGACTCGCCCAGGGCGGCTACAATCACGTCGGCACCGGAGGCCACCTTCAAAGCTTCGTCCAACAGTTTCTTATCCGTACGGTTGTCCCGGTTCAGCGAACGGCCGAATAGGGTGGCGCGTTCCTCGTAGGCTGCATCACTGATGAGGTTGCTACCTTTGGCGTAGGTGATGTTCACCCGGCTGGCTGTCATCTCCTTCAATCCTTCGTACAGAGAGGGATAGTCGTCCAGGCGTGCGGCAACACTCCAGGTACCGGGCATGTTGCTGCGGGTATTGCCCAGGGGGCCGATGACGGCGACGGTGCCTTGCTTCTCTAAGGGAAGGACGGGACGAGAAGACTTCTTGCCTTGTCCCTCAAAAGGTTCGTTTTTCAGCAGCACAAAGCTTTCGGCGGCAATCCGGCGGGCAGCGGCGCGGTGCTCGCGGGTGAAGATGTCGCGTGCGGGACGGCTGAGGTCGCAGTATTTGTAAGGGTCATCGAACAGCCCTAACTTGTATTTCGCTTCAAGGATGCGGCGGCAGGCTGCATCCAGCGTCTTCATGGTTATTTTGCCTTCGGTGAGCGACTTTTTCAACGTGCCTACGAAACCTTCGCTCACCATATCCATGTCCACACCGGCGTTGAGCGCACGGGTGGAAACGGTCTGCAGGTTGCCGATTCCGTGTTCCACCATTTCGGAGATACCGGTAAAGTCGGTCACCACAAAACCGTTGAAGCCCCATTGTTTGCGCAGTACATCTGTCATCAGCCAGTGGTTGGCGGTGGCGGGCACGCCGTCCACTTCGTTGAAGGAGGCCATCGCACTACCCACTCCGGCGCGGACGGCTGCTTCATAGGGGTACATGTATTCGTTGAACATGCGGTTGCGGCTCATGTCTACCGTGTTGTAGTCGCGTCCGGCTTCTCCGGCACCGTACAGTGCGAAGTGCTTGACGCATGCCATGATTTCGTCGTTCCGTTTCAGTTGGTCGTCCGGGTCTTTTCCCTGATACCCCAACACCATGGCGCGGGCGATGGCACCTCCGAGGAACGGGTCTTCTCCCGACCCTTCGGATACACGTCCCCAGCGTGGGTCACGGCTGATGTCTACCATCGGACTGAATGTCCATGAGATACCGTCGGCACTGGCTTCTGTAGCGGCTATGCGGGCAGACTGCTCGATGGCTGCCATATCCCACGTGCAGGAGAGGCCGAGGGGGATGGGGAAGATGGTCTCATAGCCATGTATCACATCCATGCCGAACAGTAGGGGGATGCCCAGGCGGGAATTCTCTACGGCCAGTTTCTGTACGTCGCGTATCTTGGCCACTCCTTTCAGATTGAAAAGCCCTCCCACGAGCCCCTGCTCAATCTTCTTGGCCACGTCGCTGCTCTTTGCCTGACCGGTAGTGATCTCTCCGGTCACGGGCAGGTTGAGCTGGCCGATTTTCTCTTCCACAGTCATCCGGCGCATCAGTGCGTCGATGAAGCGGTCCATGTCCTGCGGAGATTTCTGCGCCTGCACGGTGGCGGTGACACCTATTAAAGCGGTCGCGAGCAGCAGACTTGTTCTCTTGAAAATTTTCTTCATATTCATATTGAATTAATTGTTTGTAAGTATGTTCCCTTCATTGTTTTTAGATTGCCGTCACTCTATTGCAGTGGCGCTATGACTTCTTTGCAACGGTGCTGCAATTTCTCTGCAGTGATACTGCAAACGATTTGCAGCGCTACTGCAACTGCTTTGCAGCGACACTGCAACTGTTGTGCAGTGCTACTGCAACACTTTTGCAGTGCCACTGCAAAAAGTTTGCAGCTCTTTGCAGTAGCAATGCTTTGATTGATAGCAAGTTATAAAACAGACCTTTTGCCATTGATTGGGTCGGCTGTTTCCTTTGGCCGGGTATCAATAGTCGGGGTTCTGTACCAGTACTCCGTTCGATTTGTCTATCTCTGTCTGGGGCAGAGGCAGCAGCGCATTCTTGTCCTGGTAATTCTTTCCGGCAGCTTGCAGCACTTCTTTGGCAATGCCCCAGCGCACGAGGTCGTAGAAGCGGTCGGGTTCCAGTGCCAGCTCTACGCGGCGTTCGTGGCGAATGGCGTCACGCAGCACAGACTGGCTGGCAGATTCTACCTTCGGAAGCACGTCTGCCAGTGTGCCGCGGGCATGGGCGCGTACTTGTTCCAGATACCCGGCGGCTTCGCCCGTCAGCCCTTTCTCGTTGGCGGCTTCGGCAGCCATCAGCAGCACGTCCGGATAGCGGATGAGGCGGATGTTTACCCAGAAACCCATACGGCTGTACTTGCGGCGCAGTGTCGGGTCCGTGTAGGCCTTCTTGTTGAAGTAGGCACCCATGGCGGTGGATACGGGTGACTCGCCATAAGGCTGGTTGGTATTCTCCGGTGTGATGGGCTCGTCCGTGCTGCGGCGGAAGTAGAGCAATGTGGCGTTCCGGCGCGGGTCGCCCGGCTCAAAGGCTTCTCCCATCAGTTTGGTGGCCATGTGCCAGCCCCATCCCAGGTCCCACTCGCCGGCTCCGCGCACCCCTTGCACCTGGCAGAACTGGCTGCCGATGCTGGCATCCTCTTTCATGGCATCGGTGGCTTCGCATTGCAGTTCGAAGATGCTCTCGCCGCAGTTTTCCCCTTCTACGGTGAAGACTTTGTCGACCGGTGTATTCAGGTTGTAGATGCCCGACTTTATCACTTCGGTGGAGGCTGTGTACATATTGTCCCAATCGTTCCGCATCATATAGGTGCGTGCGTGCAGGGAGCGTGCGGCGCCCCAGGTCAGCCGTCCCGTATAGTCGCTGTCCCACCGCAGGGGCAGGCATTCTTCGGCTTCGGTCAGGTCTTTGTCAATCTGTTCGTATATCTTTTCCGCCGTGGTCTTGGGCACGTTGGCATCGGAGGCTTCCACTACCTTGATGGTGACCAGCGGCACTTCGCCAAAGGCGCGTACCAGGTTGAAGTAGCACCAGGCACGGAAGAAGAGCGCTTCGCCGCGGTTGCGGATGGCTTCGGTGTCGTCCTTGTGTCCGCTCTTCTCAATGTCGTCCAGGATTTCGTTGCACTGGTAGATGATTTTGTAGTTCTGTCCCCAATAGGCGCTGAGCGGCCCGTTGGAGGCAGTGTATTCGAAGTCGTCCCACATGGCGGCCTCGTTGCTGCCGTCGCCGGCGTCACTGCCTTTCTCGGAGTCCTCGCTGCGCACCATGTGCACCATAAAAGCAGGAATACCGGCAGTGATGTCGTACGAGCGCATCAGGTAGTAGACGTTGAATATCTTCCCGCCTACAAGGGCGTTGGGAGAGTCATCTTCCGTGAACTGCCCCAGCGGATCGCGGTCCAGGAAGTCGTTGCAGGATGTCAGTGAGAGGGCTGTTGCACCCACCAGCAATGTAAATATGTATTTTATCAGTTTCATAAATTTATATTTTTCATTCCCCGTTCCCTTTGAAGGAGTCGGGGGAGGTTTGAAGTTACTCTTTTTTAGGGGAGAGGCTTTTAGAACGTCAGATTAAATCCGAACGTATAAATCGCCGGCATCGGATAACTGCCGTCGTCCACCCCGAAGGCGATGGCACTTCCGCCCAGTTCCGGGGTATATCCGGTGTTGTGCTTCCACGTCTTCAGGTTCTGTATGTTCACGTAGAGCTTCAGCGCCTGCATGCCTATCTTCGAAATCAGCGCCTTGTCGAAGTTGTATGCCAGCGACACGTTACGGATGCGGAAGAACGAGCCGTCCTCTATGTAATACTCGGAGTTCAGATTGTTGATGGTATGCTTGGTGTTCAGCAGCGGCTGGGTGTTGCTGGTCCCTTCACCGTGCCAGCGGTCCATGCGTTGCTCCATAAAGTTGAACTGGCTCCAGTTGTAGTTGTCCCAGGTACGGTAAATCTGATTGCCGCCTTGTCCCATCATGTCAACGGCAAGCTCCCAGTTCTTGTAGCCCAGGCCGAGCGTGAAGCCGTAGGTGACATCGGGTGTAGGATTACCAATCATCGTACGGTCTGCCGTGGTGATTTCACCGTCACCGTTCACGTCGCGGAATTTCAGGTCGCCCGGGGTGACGGTTGCCAGTGTGTTCTTGGGAGAGTGCTCAATCTCCTCCTGGGTCTGGTAGACGCCTTCCACCTTGTAGCCGTAGAAGTAGCCGATGGGGTATCCTGCCATTGTGTAGCTCTGCTGCTTGTCTCCGGCTATGATGGAGTAGCCTTCCTGCACGAGGCTCAGTACCTTGTTCTTGATGGTGGCAAGGTTCATTCCGATGTTGTAGTTCCAGTCGCCTATCCGGTCGCGCCAGCTCAAGGCAAGCTCTACGCCCGAATTCTCGATGGAGCCAAGGTTTCCGATACCCGGTACGGTGCCCGAGATGCCCGGCACTTCGGCCAGCAGGTCTTTGGTTTTCTTCTTGTAGTACACCCCTTCAAAGTGCAGGCGGTTGCGGAGGAAGTTGGCTTCTGCACCGGCTTCCCAGGCTTCCACCTTCTCCCAGCGCAGTTTGGGGTTGGGCAGGTAGGCAAGCTGGTAGCCCGGATAGATGGCAGACGGGGTGCCGAACACGGCGGAGTAGGCATTCGTCAGCAACGGTTCGGCGGGATAGGCGCGGTCCAGGTTCTGGTTGCCCAGTGTGCCCCATGAGCCTTTCAGTTTCAGCATATCCAGCCAGGTGATGTCCTTCATCCATGCTTCCTCGCTCATCAGCCAGCCCAGGCCGACGGAGTAGAAGTTCTGCCACTGGTTGCCGGTGTAGGAGAAGGCGGAAGAACCGTCGCGGCGGTAGGAGCCGTTGAACAGGTACTTGCCCTTGTAGTTGTAGAGCACGCGTGCCAGCACGGACACGGTGGAGCGCTCCCACTGCGTACTGCCGTTGGTGGCGGTGGCTGCGTCGCCGATACTTACGTACCATTTGTCGGGATTGTCCGGAATGACCAGGCCTACCCCTTGGGTACGGGCGCCGTTCAGATTCTCGAGCTTGTTGTAGTAGGTGGTGAAACCGGCTGTGGCCGTCACGCTGTGGTCTCCCCAGGAGTTGGTGTAGGTCAGCAGATAGTCGCTCTGTACCTTCATTTCCGTTTCTTTGGCTTGGGACACTCCGGTCTTGCCGTTGCCCAGCGTGGCTATGTCTCCCTCGACGCTTGCGTCATATACCTGGATAACCGGGGTGTATGTCCGTGTGCTGTTCGAGGCATAGTCCAGGGAGAACATGGCCTTGAACTGGAAGTGTTTCAGGAAATCCCATTGCCCGTACACGTTGCCCGAGCCACGGTAGTTCTCGGCTTTCGTGGTATTCGCCTTCAGGTCTACGTCCACCATCGGGTTGTTCATCTGTGCCTTCTGGAATCCGGGCAGTGAGGTGTAGAGGCCGTACTCGGAGTTGAATACATGCGCCACCGGAGCTGCGCGCAGGGCTGTAGCCACACTCTTCGTGTCGGCGGGCAGCATGCGTGCCCCGTTGAATTGAAAACCTACCTTGAGGTTGTCCGTCACTTTATAGTCGTTGCTGATGTTCAGCGTAATCTTGCTGTACTTCTCGTGCTTGATGTTGCCTTGTTCGTAGGCATAGCCCGCACCGAGATAGAAGCTGTTCTTGTCCGAGGCACCCGTGATGCTGATGTTGTTGTTGGTGATGAACCCAGTCTGGAAGATTTCATCCTGCCAGTTGGTGTTTCCCGTCCAGTCCGAGAAGTTGTATTCCGGGTTGCCTTCATTCCTCAACTGTTCGTTGTACAGCAGTTTGAAGCCTTCGGCATCCGTCAGTGCAATTTTGTCGGTGACGGACTTGAAACCGAACGAGCCGTTGATATTGACGCGTGTCTGTCCCTCTTTCGCCTTCTTGGTGGTGATGATAATCACGCCGTTGGCACCGCGCACACCGAAGATGGCGAGCGACGACGGGTCTTTTAGTATCTCCATGGATTCGATGTCCTGCGGATTCAGGAAGTTGATGTTGTCGTTGAACAGTCCGTCCACCACATAGAGTGGCTTGTAGCCGTTGATGGAGTTTGTTCCGCGTACACGGATTTCCGGGTCGGAGCCTGCCTTGCCGGAGTTTATCACCTGCACGCCGGCAATCTTTCCTTGCAGTGCGGATACGGGGTTGACCACCGGCTTGTTGGCGATTTCGTCGCCTTTAATGTTGGTGATGGAGCCCGTAAGGTCTCGCTTCTTGGCGCTGCCATAACCGATGACAACGGTTTCGGCCAGCATCTGCGAGTCGTCTTTCATCTGGACGTTGATTACCGACTGGCTGCCTACCTTGACAGCTTGCTTCACCATGCCTACATAGGAAAAATCCAATGTGTTCTCCGGGGTGGCCTGGATGGAGTACCGGCCGTCTATGTCGGTAATCACGCCATTGGAGGTTCCCTGCACCAATACGGTGGCACCAATCAGCGGGTCACCCAGGGCATCGGTCACGGTACCGGTTACTGTTTTCTCCTGCGCCGATGCGGCGACACTTGCCAGCAGGCACACCGTCAGAAATAGGTTTCTCAGTCTTCCGGTTTTCTTCTTGGGAAGGTTTAGGTTCTTCTTCATTACATTGATTTTTTAGTGGATAAATCATTCAGTTTCTCCTCTGAACAATCAAAATGCAAAAAAGATTTGGTGACGGTGTTAAAAAAGGGCAGCCCGGTTTTCGCGGACTGCCCTCTTACCTAAAAGCAAAACTATACCTATTTCAACTCAAAACTCGTAGTCTTTACATCGCGGCTGTTGGGTCCAATCATTACATGGAACTCGCCGGGTTCGTATACATACTGTATGTCGTAGTTGTAGAACTTCAGCAATTCGGGGGTAATGGTGAAGGTCACCTGCTTGCTTTCGCCTTTTTTCAGGTGGATGCGCTCGAAGCCTTTCAGCTCTTTCACGGGGCGGGTAATGCTGCCCACCAAGTCGCGGATATAGAGCTGTACGATTTCATCTGCATCGTAGTTACCCGTATTGGTTACGGTTACGGAAGCGGTCAGCTTGCCGTCCGCATTCAGTTGCTTGGAGCTGAGCGTGATGTCACTGTACTGGAAGGTGGTGTAGCTCAAGCCATAGCCGAAAGGATACAGCGGGTCGTTGCTCACATCCAGGTAGTTGCTGCGGAACTTCTCGAACCATTTGCCTTCTTTCAGAGGACGGCCGGTATTCTTGTGGTTGTATGCCATAGGCAACTGGCCCACATTCTGCGGGAAAGTGGTGGTCAGCTTACCGCTGGGGCAAACGTCTCCGAACACTACGTCGGCAATGGCGTCTGCAGCTTCACTACCTCCGAACCATACATTCAGGATGGCAGGAACATTTTCATTCTCCCAAGTCAGCACTACGGGACGTCCGGAGAACAATACCAATACTACGGGTTTGCCCGTTTTCAGCAATGCTTCCAGCAGGTGGCGCTGTGCGTCCGGCATTTCCAGTTCGGAACGGCTACTGCTCTCACCACTCATCTCGGAGGACTCGCCGAGGGCGGCTACAATGACATCGGCTTGTGCGGCTACTTTCAGGGCTTCGTCCAGCAGTTCTTGGTCATTGCCACGGGGCAGTTCACGGCCGAACATCGTGGCGCGTGTCTGGTAGTCGGCATCGTACATCAGGTTGCTGCCTTGTGCATAGAGAATGTTGGCCTTGGAGCCGACAGAATTCTTGAAACCTTCCAGCAGGGTGCTGTATTTGTCTGCTGTGGCTGCCACACTCCAAGTGCCCGGCATGTTGGCACGGGTGTTGGCAAGCGGGCCAATCAAGGCGATATTGCCTTTGCGTTGCAAGGGCAGCAGATTGTCCTGGTTCTTCAGCAGTACGAATGTCTCTGTGGCAATCTGGCGGGCGATGGAACGGTGTTCGGGAGTGAACACTTCTTTTTCGGCACGCTTCACGTCGCAGTATTTATACGGATTGGCAAACAGTCCCAGCTTGTATTTGGCTTCTAGGATGCGTCGGCAGGCTTTGTCAATGTCGGCCTCAGTCACTTTGCCTTCTTTCAGGGATTTTTCCAGTGTGCCGATAAATCCGTCGGCTACCATGTCCATGTCTGTTCCGGCGGTCAAGGCACGTGCGGATACTTCCTGCAGGTCGCCGATTCCGTGGTCTATCATTTCGGAGATGGCTGTATAGTCTGTCACCACGAAGCCGTCGAAGCCCCATTGGTTGCGCAGTACGTCGGTCAGCAGCCAGTGGTTGGCAGTGGCGGGTACTCCGTCAATTTCATTGAAGGAGGTCATTGCGCTACCCACACCGGCTTCTACGGCAGCCTTGTAGGGAGGGAAGTATTCGTTGAACATACGGTTGCGGCTCATATCCACCGTGTTGTAGTCGCGGCCGGCTTCTCCGGCGCCATACAGTGCGAAGTGCTTTACGCAAGCCATTATCTCGTTGTTGGCACTCATATCCTTGCCCTGATAACCGCGAATCATGGCTTGTGCAATGGCTGAACCCAGGAAGGGGTCTTCACCGTTGCCTTCTGATACACGTCCCCAACGGGCATCGCGGCAGATGTCCACCATCGGGCTGAACGTCCAGCAGATACCGTCTGCACTCGACTCAATGGCGGCGATACGGGCCGATTTCTCTATAGCCTCCATGTCCCAACTGCACGAGAGTGCCAAGGGGATGGGGAATACCGTTTCGTAACCGTGAATCACGTCCATACCGAACAGCAAGGGGATGCCCAGGCGGCTGTTCTCTACGGCAAGTTTCTGCACTTCGCGGATGTTCTTCACGCCTTTCAGGTTGAACAGACCTCCGACTTCACCGTTGCGGATTTTACCGGCAACGTCGCTGCTCTTGGCTTGTCCGGTGACGATGTTTCCCGTTACCGGCAGGTTGAGCTGACCGATTTTCTCGTGCAGCGTCATTTTGCCCATCAGCTCCGTAATGAATTTATCCATCTCCTGCGGATTGCCTTGGGATGTGTTTTCTTTGGGCGTTGCCGTCACGGTGAGGGCAGAGAAAGCCAAGGCTGCTAATAATGTGTATTTCTTCATATGATATAATTTTGATTATCCCCTCCGGCCCCCTGAAGGGGGAGGGGAATAGTGATATAGAAATTCAACTTAAGCTTAGCTGCTCCATCATGTCGCATACTAACTTCAATCGTAAATCCCTAAGCCTTAAATCCCAGCTTCTGCAATCCTTCCTGAACCTCGGGACAGCTCATGAAGAGTTTCCACAACAAGCCGGAACGATAGTTCTCAATCATCGGGGCAATGGTGCATTGGTCGATGGCAAGATAGCGGGGCACCGTCCAGTCACTTCCCTCGGAGAAGGCATCGTAGAATCCGTACTTGCCCCAAATCCAGTCGCCTTTGGAATAGAAATACTTCAGTGCACGCATGGATTCCTCCGGTGTGTAGGGAAAACTGGACAAGGCTGCTGTCGGTGTGATGACACCATGGTCGTTGTCGCCCGGGCAGTGGGCTGCATAGCCTTTGGTAGAGTAGCTGGCGGTCAGTCCCCAGCAGTCCTCGCCGTAACCTTTGTATTGTTTGGGATTCTCCACGCAGTAGCGGTAGTTGGAGAGGGCATGGTTGCGCACCACGTTCCAGTAGTTGGCATAGCGGTCGCTCAGGTTGCGCGGGTCCAGACCGATGTGCGAGTATTGTGCCCAGAACAAGGGACCGCCCAGTTTCTCGGCTCCGTTGTGTTTCAATTCCAAAGGCAGGCCGTAGGGGGCAGAGTCGGACTTGATGCCGCCGCCGCGTGCCCAGCCGTTGTGGTAGGCTGAAGCCGGAACGGGATAAGTGGGGGAGGAGGCTGCGAGCACATACACAATCAATGCTTCGTTGTAGCCTTCCAGCGGGAAGTTCATTTCCCAGTTGTATTCAGGAGACCAGTGCCAGTAGATGACATCCTTGCCATTCTGATACCAGCTGAACTCCATCTCTTTCCACAATTGGTTAATCTTCTCTGCCAGCGCCTTTTCCTGCTCGTTGCCGTCGCGGAAGTATTGGCGTACGCAAAGCAAGCTTTGCATCAGGAAGCAGCTTTCCACCAAGTCTCCGCCGTTATCTTTTTGTCCGAAAGGTTTCACCTTGCCGGTAGGGCCGTACAACCAATGGGGCCATACGCCGTGGAAGCGGTCGGCGCGTTTCAGGTAATCGGCAATCTTGGTCAGGCGCTTCACGCCTTCTTCCCTGGGGATGAAGCCGCGTTCGATGCCTACCAGCAGTCCGGCTATACCAAATCCGCTGCCGCCGGTGGTGACAACATTCTGGTCCTTTTCGGGATAATCCCCATCCAGGTGGATGCGTTCGCGTGCCAGTCCGGAGGTCGGTTCCGCACCGTCCCACATGTAGTTCAAATGTACCTTCTGGATGTAATCAAGCATTTCGTCATCCGAAGCGAATGATTCGGGACGTACTTCCTCTGTGTCGGGCTTTTCCTCTTTTCCGTTCTCTTTCCCGTTTTCCTTCAAGTCGGAAGAGCAGGATGCACAGCCCGCCAATGTGGAAATCAGGAACAAAGCCAGCACATGTATCATTATTGGTTTTTTCATATCTTTATTTCTTGTGTTTAATTTTTTGTCGTCTTGCACAATGGCGAGCGGCCGTTTTCGTTCAGCGCCTCGATAGTGAAGTAATAGTCCGTGTCCGCATCCAGTCCGCGGAAGTCATATTCCGTCTGTCCCAGTACCGTGATGGCATTGTACATCTTGCCTTCGGCGGTGCCGTAGTAGATGTTGTAGCCATAGGCGCTTGCTTCGGGTTGCCAGGAGATAAGGGCATTCTGGCGGTCTTTCCTGTCACGTTTCACAGTCAGTCCTTTCACGGCTTGCGGGACATCGCCGTCACCGTTCCCGAAGACGCGGAAGCCGGACAAGGCGACATTTCCCGTAGGCATGTGCACATTCTCGTATTTCAGATAACGGGCACGCAACGGCTCGTTGAGCTCGATGTAGTCGTGCGGACAATCCTTGTCACTGTCGCTCTTGTCTATGACCAATGTCCATTCTTTTCCGTCTTCGGAAGCAAAAATACGGTATTGGTGATAAATATCCATGGCACGGTTGTATTGAACCGCTTTATGGTCGTAGAAGTTCAACTGCACGGCACGTACATTCTTTGTACTGCCCAGGTCTATCCCGGCCCATTCGCCGGGGTTGCCGGAACGGGCTGCCCAGTAGGTGCGCATACTTTCGTCCGTCAGGTTGGAAGCTGCATGGATGCTATCCGTAGATGATACCTCCACCGGTTTGCCGTAGGACAGAAGCATCCATCCCGTGAAACGCTCTGCAGGGTTCTTTACGTCCATCGGTTCTGCCCAGTTGGGATAATCGCCGAAGGCAGTGGACGAATACATGACACCATCCTTGTCGAAAGCCACCGGATAAAGACCGATGCGGCGTTCGAACTTGTACTTCAGGGAGAGCATGCAGGTGGCCACGTGCCAGTAATTGCCTTTCACGTCGCAGAACGTGCCTCCATGACCGGCACCTTGCACATAACCGCCCGGCTTGTAGCACATCGGGTTATGCTTCTGGTAGACAAACGGGCCCAGCGGGGAATCCGAAACATATACGCCATCGGCATAGACTTTGAATTCAGTGCCCGGAGCACCATATTGGAAATAATATTTGTCATTGTGTTTGGTCATGTAAGCGCCCTCTGTGAATGGGCGGAGTGTCACTTCATCGTCATTGTTCATGCCGAAACGTTCCCAGCCGTGTTCTTCGGGGCGGAGCATCATGACATCGTGAATCTTGCTGATGGGGTAGAAATCATTCCGGTCCAGTTCTACCGCTTTCAAGGGATATTCATTGCTGGAGCCATAGTACAGATACAATCTGCCGTCGTCGTCCAGAAACAGACAAGGATCCCATGAAGGAAGTACGTTCTTTTCGATGGCACGTTTGAAACGTCCCGTTTTGGGATGCGTGCTGTACCACACGGCCAGACCTTCGTAGGTGGAGCCGGTATAGAACAGCGTGTCGCCGCTTACATAGGCGGCCGGCGCACACTGGTCATCGTCCGTAGGCTTGCGCTGGAAGCTGGCAGGAACGAAATCCCAATCCACCAGGTTCTTGGAATAATGAAAACCGCCCTGGTTGGTGGAGAACAGAAAATATTCTCCTTTGTATTCCACAGCCATCGGGTCGGCAGAGGAACGGAACGAACCGTTGGGACGCACATTGTTGTTGAAAGGCTCGAAGTTGTAACTGATGTTCATCGGATTGCAGAAGGTGCGCGACAGAGGCGCCTGTGGGTCATACCACCGGGTCGCCTGGGCGGGGCGGCAGATTGCGGTTGCCTTGTGTACCTCTTTTTCCATCACTACCTCAATATCGGTTTCATCCAGTGCCAGGATTCTGTTCACTATCTTTTTCCCGGGATAGTAGACATACAGGTGCACGTCGTTCTTCGCTCCTTTGATGGCAAAGCTGCCGTCGTGGGCAGTGGTATTGTGCATGGGACTTGCGAAGAACATGACTGTGGCGCCTGCGAGTGGCTGGCGGTTGGTGTCCAGTACGTGTCCTTTTACGATACGGTCTTGGGTTACAGTGATGTAATAGTCACTGACTTGCCCCTTCACCACTTTGATGGAATCGTCAGGGGTTGCCTTTGCCGCCAGAGCGGCAAAGGCTATTCCACAACTGATTAGGAATCTTTTTACCATATTGGAACGGATTTATTCGGCAATTCCGTCAATGGGTTCCAGCTTCAAATCAGGAAGGTCGTCCAACTGGTTGGCCGGTATGGGCCAATAAGTCTTTTCTGCTGTCCATCCTTTGGGACCGAGTACGGTGGCGGCATCGCCGGTACGCACCAAGTCCACATAACGGGCACACCATTCGCCGCAAAGTTCCATCCGGCGTTCGTCCATCACGTCTTTCAGGGTAACACCGGTTTTGGTGCTCATGCCTGCACGCCGGCGCACTTCGTTGTAGCCTGCGTCTCCATCCTTGCCCAGTCTGACTTTGGCTTCGGAGTTCATCAGCAGTACTTCGGCATAGCGGATGATACGCACATTATTGTTGGCTCCGTAGGTTGTACGTGGAAGAGTCATCTGATTGTAGGGAAGGTAACCTTTGCCGTTCCAACAGTCGGTCTTGGTGGCCGATGTGGGACCTACCTGCCAACCCTCGCGCGTCTTGCTCAGGGCTTTCAGGAAAGAAGTTTCGGCACGCACACCTTCGCCACGGGCTTCGGCCCATGCCACGAACTCGGGTTCATAGCCTATGAAATTCCAGCCGCCTATGGACTTGGTGCCTTCGGCTTGCTTGTAGCTGATGGTACCGTCTGCGTTCACTACTTCATCATACCTCTCTGCCATGTTCGGACCCTGGAAATTGAACCATTGGTCTACGCCCAGGTAATCGCCGGAACCATTGCCGTAGTCTGTTACCTGGCATTCGAACAAAGATTCGTCACACAACTTTCCGGGAATTTTGAACAGCTGGTAGAAGTCGTCGTAGAGACGGAATCCACCGTTCTTGATGATGTCATCGGTCAGTGTCTCCACTTGTGCATAGTCTCCTTTCAGCAGATAGATGCGGGCGGCCAATGCTTGGGCGGTGAAGGCTGTCACGGCTCCCTTGTGTTCCATCTGGTTGGGACGCATGCGGGGCAGTTTGTCGATGGCGTAGTTCAAATCTTCCAGCATATAATTATATACGGCCTCTACGGTAGAACGGCGAAAATCGGTCTGCAGGTTGTCACGGTAGATGACGGTGGGACCGAAATTGGTCACCAGACAATAGTAGGCCCATGCACGGATGGTACGTACTTCGCCGCAATAGGATTCGTAGGTTTTGTAATCTTCGCTTCCTGCAGCAAGATATTCGGCATAACCGTCGAGGCTTTGCAGGGCGGCATTGGTGATGCGGATGATGTCGTAGAAGTTCATCCATACCTGGTTCAGTGCCCAGAATGAGTTGTTGTAGTTGAACTTGCGTCCGAAGGCCACGGCATCGCCCTGGTCATCGGTACGGCCCGACCACACGTCACCGTCGCGGGTGAACATCAATAGTGCGTTGCACCAGTGCATGCCCTGTGTGCGTACTTTGGAGTAGGCACCCACTACGGGTTGGTACATATTGTTCTTGTTGGTAAAGTCCACGCCTTGTTCGGGAACTTTGTTCTCCGGATCGATTTCTATGAAATCGGTGCAAGCGGTAGCTCCTCCCAGTACCATCATGGCCGGAAGTATATATGCGAATGTTTTCTTTAAGAATTTCATTGTTTTACGTTTTAGGGTTTAGAAATCTATTTGCACTCCGAAAGTATAGGTTGAAGTCAGAGGGTATACTTCGGTATCCCAACCTTCGGCATCCGACACTTCAGGTGTGAAGCTGTTGGCCTTGAAGGTAGTGAAGGGGCGGTCGGCCGTCAATGAGAGGCGGAGTCCCGGCATCACGTAGCTGCCTATCTTCAAGTTCTTGAACGAGTAGCCCAGCGTGATGTTCTGGATGCGGAAGTAATCGGAGCTTTCTACGAAATAGGAAGCGTTGTTACTGTCTGATTTGTTCCAGGTTTTGAGAAGAGCCTTGGCCGACGGATGTTCGTTGGTAGAGCCTGCACCCGTCCAGCGGTTCTCATACTGTGCACGGTCAAAGTTATAGTAGTCGGCTGCATAGCGCAGGGCACGCTTACGGTTCCACAGTTCGCCGCCTGCTTGTCCGTAGGTAGTGAGGCTGAAGTCGAAGTTCTTATAAGAGAATCCGGCATTGAAGCCATAAGTAAAGCTGGGCACGTATGAGCCCAACACCTGCTTGTCGTTTCCGTCTATCACATGGTCGCCGTTCACGTCCTCGTAGATGAAGTCGCCGGGTTCCAGTCCGTTGGCCACGGCGATGGGGTCGGCAGCACATTGTTCAGGAGTCTGGTAGATGCCGATGACCTTGTAGCCATAGAATGAGTTCATCGTCTCGCCCACCATATTCACGGTCTTTCCGCCTTTGATGATTTTCATGTTTCCTTTTAGGCTTTTCACTTCGTTATGCAGATAAGAGAGATTGACGCCGATGTTGTAATTGAAGTCCTGGCCAATCTTGTCGTTCCAGTTCAAGGAGAGGTCGATACCGGTATTCAGAATCTGTCCGTTGTTGCCGGCCAGCAGCTCGCCACTCATCGGGAGCTTGGGTGAAATCACGGCGTTGTCAGTCAGACGGTAGTACCAGTCGATGTCGGCGTTCAAGCGGTTCTTCAGTGTACTGAAGTTGACGCCCACGTTGGTTTCGTTCACTACTTCCCAACCCAGCCAGCTGAAGTTGGTGGTGTTGATGAATCCGTCGATGGCGGTATTGGGACCGAATACGGACTGTACGTTCTGTATGCTTGCGAAGCCTGCACTGGCAGCAATCTTGTCGTTACCCAGCTTACCCCAGCTGGCACGCAGCTTCATGTAGTCGAAGATATTCTGGTTCTTCATAAACGGTTCTTGGGAGATGACCCATGCGGCACCGATGGAGGGGAAGTAGCCCCATTTGTCGTTGTACTTGGACGAGCCGTCGGCACGGAAGGTGAACATCAACATGTACTTGTCGTTGTAGTTGTAATTCAGTCGGGTGAAATAGGAGAGACCGCGGTATTTCCAGCCGTCGTCTTTCACCGTAGCGCCTTCCTTGTTGCCCAGTGCGATGTATTTCCACACGTCCTCACCTTCGGGCACGTTGGTGGCGGTACCTTCGAGCAGGCGGTATTGCTCTTGACGCATGGATGCACCCAGCATACCGGTAAAGGAGTGTTTGCCCCACTTGTCAGTATAAGTGGCCACGTTGTCCCATATATATTTGTAGTAGTTAGTGTTCTTTTTAGTGAGTTCGGTAACCTCTTTCTTCTGGTTGGTGCCTACATAGTAGGTAGGAGTGAACTCAGAACCGCGAATCATTGAGTAGTCGTAGCTGTAGCTACTGCGTATATTCAGCTTGTCGGGGATGAGGTTGAGCTGTGCATAGAAGTTGGTCAGCACTTGGTAGGTCTCGTTCCGGTTGTCGTAATAGTTGGCAGTGGCTACCGGATTGTTGAAGTTGTTGGTCAGGCCCACCTGCTCGGGCGATGTGTACTTCTTAGGGAACACGGCATCGTCGCGGCGGTCATCATACACCGGGATGATAGACGGTGTGTTGTATGCCTGTTGCCATGCGGCATTCTTGGGAAGCTGCTGCTGCGAGTTGCTGAATACGCCGTTGAAGCCTACTTTCAGCCATTTGCGGGCTTCGTAGTCAAGGGCGGCACGGAAGTTCAAGCGGCGGTAGTAGTTTTCCACGTCCATGATACCGTCTTGTGCCAGATAGCTCATGCCGGCAGAGTAGGTCGCTTTTTCCGTACCACCGGAGATATTCAAGCTGTGATTGGTCATCATGGCTGTGCGCAACAGTTCGTCATACCAGTTGGTATCGGCATTGAATTGCAGGTTTTCCATATTGCCTCCGAATTCGGCTACTGACTTTTCGAAAATCGACCGGTAAGCTTCCGGGTTGGCTTCCAACATCATGGTGGCATACTCGTGAGAGTTACACATCTCCAGCAGGTTGGTGGCTTTCTGAATACCTACATAACCGTTATAGGTAATCTTGGCATCCTGGTTGCGGCTTCCTTTCTTGGTGGTGATGATTACAACACCGTTGGCAGCGCGTACACCGTAGATGGCAGATGCGGATGCGTCTTTCAAGATGGTCATGTCCTGAATGTCGGAATTGTTCAGGAAGTTGATGTTGTCGTAGAACATTCCGTCCACTACATAGAGAGGAGAAGTGTCACCGAAGGAACCCATACCACGGATGGTCACTTTAGGACCTTCGCCCGGCGTTCCCGAATTGATGATGTTAACACCCGGTACCTTTCCCTGCAATGCTGCCATCGGGGAGGAGGTAGGAACATTGATAAGTTCTTTCTCTTTGACAACGTCAATCGGGGCCGTCAGGTCTTTCGCCTTGGCCGAACCGTAACCGATAACAACAACTTCTTCCAGTAGTTGTGCATCTTCACGTAGCTTTACATTAATGACGGATTGTCCCGCAGCGCTTATTTCCTGCGGCAACATGCCCAAATAGTTGAATACGAGAGTTGCGTCTTCGGGGACGCCGTTCAGTACATAGTTACCGTCGAGGTCGGTAGCTGCTCCAATAGTAGAGCCTTTTACTACAACCGTGGCTCCAATAATCGGTTCGTTGTTCTGATCAACAACAGTTCCTTTAACTGTCTTTGTTCCTTGTGCCAAAACTGTCAGTGGCAATGAGAACAAAATCATGAATAGAAGAAATAAAGTTTGCCTTCTCATAAACTAAATTTAAGAGTTAATAATTCTGCCGGCAAAGGAAGTAATTACGGTAAGTAAGGCAAAAAAAAACACTACCACGATAATACGTTTAGGGTAAAAATGGGTACCGTTTTACTACGTTTTCGTGTTACTTGTTTCTAATAATCAGTTTGTTATGATTGAATGATTTGTAGCCGCTTTATTTCAAGTCGATGAGAAAATCCACTAATCCCGTTCCGTCGGGGATATCCAGTTTCTTGCGCAAACGGTAGCGTGCTGCCTCTACTCCCCGGATAGTGAGGTTGGTCATTTGCGCAATGTCTTTCGTAGAAAGATTCAGGCGCAGCAGCGCACAAAAACGGAGGTCGGTAGCGGTAAGACTGGGATAACGTTCGCGCAAATTACGGAAGAATTTCTCATGAATCAGGTCGAAATTGTTCTGGAATACATCCCAAAATTCCTGTGTCTCGATGTTTTCGTTGATGAGCTTCAGCAGAGATTCGAGGTTCTTGCGTCCATATTGCCCTTTCACCAGGGACTCTTGTACGACAGTACGAAGTTTCTCCAGGACCTCGTTCTTGGCAAATACACCCAGTGCCATGCTGGCAAGGTCTTTACTCTTTGCCGACAACTCGGCTTCCAGCAATTGCTGTTGCTGCAGAGTTATCAGATGCTCCTGCTCGCGCATCTTGATGTTCTGCTGCACCTGCTCTGCCTCATACTCCTTCCGTTTCTTTTCCATGGCACGGTTGGCGCGCCACTTGGAGAAAAAGTAGACAAGCGCTGTGAGAACTATGAGATAGAGCGCAAAGGCATAATAGGAGAGGTAGAAAGGGCGGGCTATGGCAAAATGATATTCCACCTCACCGATTTTCTGTCCCAAATCATTATAGGCTTCTGCCTGGAATGTGTATTCTCCGTAATCCAGGCTACCGTAGCGGATTTCGGGCTCTTTCAGGTCCGATGTCAGCGCCATGCCTTGTCCTCCTTGCAGGACATAATGGAAATGTACGGACAATTTATTGTAATGCGGCAGGCTTACTGAGAACAGCAAATCCCGGTAATTGCTTTCCAGTTCGACATTTCCAGACAGAGGCAGGCGTTTCTCCTTTTTATCGGAAGAGGAAGCAGTGACCGAGCTCAGTGAGAGGGCGGACTCCAGAGTAGGACTGAGGCTGTCTGTGTTTTTGCTGTAACTGGCGATTCCGTTGTTCAGATTAAAATAGACAACGTCATTGTCGACGAACACATTGTTGTAGTTCTCTATGCATGGAGAATCAAACAGTTCGATGAGGATGCGCTGCTTCACGATGTACTCTCCTTCTGCGTACTCTACCAGTACGTACTCATGTGAACCGGACAGCCAGAAGCGGTCGTTCGTGACGGATACCACAGAATGAGCATTCCTGATATAGGGCAGAATGGCATTCAGCTTTTGGAAGGGGATAATCTGCCGGGTGATGTCGTCATAGGTATAGAAGCCGTTGGGACTGGAAAAGACGATACGTCCTCGCATTTTCATTACTTGGATAGGGCCGATGATATATTCCGAGCCTAAATGGGAGATGTGCCGTACGCCTTTTACAGCCGACAAGTCATCGCTCAAGACTATTTTATAGACTCCCTGATACATGTGTGAAGCCCAGATGACACCGCTTTGGTCCACCTCCAAGTGCATGACCGGTGCAATGAAGCCGTCTATGACATGCGAAAAGGTCCATTGCCCGTTCTTCTTTTTATAGATACGCAAGTCGGCGTAGGATGATTCCAACAGTATCTCTTCGCCATAGAGGGTGCACTTTATCAGACACGTACTGCTGTTGGTATTGCTTATGACGGAAACGTTCCCTTTTTCACCTATTAATAAGGTATGGGCATTGTTGCCTGCAAAGAGTTGCCCGTCAATGTCCTTTACATACCAGTTCTGACCTTCGGTATGGGGAAGCAGGCGCAGATTTCCGGTAATCTGGTGGTATTCGTACAAGCCCTGGTTGGTGGCCAGATAGAAACAGTCATCCCGATGGGCTATGTCGTACACCATACCCAATTTGGTTTCATGGTTGGCAGGGGTTAGCAGCATAACGGGGGAGTTGTGGTGGATGTATGCAATGCCGTCGTCCAATGCTGCCCATACGTTGTTGTCTTTGTCACAGAACAGCCCCAGGACGGTGTTGTTGTCCAGGCGGTTGTCCAGGTTGAAGTGCCAAAGGCAATGTCCTTTGCGGTCGATGGCGTATATACCGTTCAAGACCGTGCCTATCATGAATATAGAGTCATTGGTCATTACAGCACGGTTCACCCGCTGTTTCTTTAGTTCCGTATCAATGTCCGTTTTCCAGGGAGTGATGTCACCGTTGTAGCGGAACAATCCGTTATTCTCTGTGACCATCAAGAAGCTGTCGTCCCCGTCGGGTAACAATGACACTACATTGTCATCGTTCACTTGGCTGCGGGGGAAGAGATGATGGAAATCCTTGCCGTCGAATTCATAGAAGTCCTCATCAATCATCTGTGTGTAGATATGTCCGTTTTGGGTGTAGAAGTAGAGCGGCTGTTGCTGTCTGTTGCGGAAAGCGCGTACCATCTTCCCGTCGTAGGAGAACCAGGCGCTGAACGACTGGAAGTAGATGCGACCGTCCAGCTCTACAATGTTCCATATCTCGTTGTTCTCCATGGGGAAATTTTTCAGGAATTTGCTCAAAGAATGGTACCGGAGAGTGCCTGCCTCCGAATACTTGAAATAGCCGAATTCCTCGAATGCCCCCACATAGATACGGTCTTCTTTCACATACACCGAACGGACAATATGGTTCCCCGGCACTTTGTGGAGAGTCCAGCGATAACCGTCATATACCAGGAGCCCCTGGCTGTTGCCGAAATACATTTCGCCGTTGCTGCCTTGCGCACATGCCCAGTTCTGATAACCGGCTTCATAGTCTTTGGCAAGATAGTTGGTGACGGCGGGCATGAAGGAAGAAGCCCTGGCCTGGATGAAGAGGATGAACAATAGAAGGCACACTACCCAATACTTGAAAAGCATCGGTCTTATCGTATTTTGTTTCATTTTTTCAGGTTAATCGAAGTGTTTCTTGGAAGCAAAGATACAATAAGTATTCTAAATATTGTGTTTTGATGAGATAAAAAAGGTACTTGAAGCGGTTAGGGAGGATGCTTCTTAATGAATATCCTCCCCTCTTAGTTGTTTGTCTTTTGAAATTTATTATAGGGATTGTGCGGATGATAGGACTCGAACCTACACGCCTCACGGCACCAGATCCTAAGTCTGGCGCGGCTGCCAATTACGCCACATCCGCGGAATAATTCCGATTAGCGGGAGCAAAGATAGAAAGAATTTTCGTTTTGGCAAATTGTTTTGTAGATAAAGTCGTTTTAGAAAGTCACTTTCAGTATTTTTCTTGCTTCCTCAATGATGGTGTCCAAGTCATTGTTCTCATCTTCTTTGCTCATATCCACTTTCTTGTCCGGGTCGATGCCGAACTCGATATGCTGTTTTTGGGCATCGAGGTGCGGGCTGGCAGAAAAGCGTACCCCCCATCCGTTGGGCAGTTCCGAAGAGAATGGCAGGCCCGACCCGCCGCCGGTTTTGTCACCAACCAGGGTGACATTGGGAAAACAGCGCATGGAGTTGACAAAATCATTGGTTGCACTATAGGAATGACGGTTGGTCAGGACAATTACCTTTTTTTGCCAGCGGATACTGTTGGAAGGTTCCACATAAATGGGAGTCGGATCTGAAAAATCGCTATGGCCTTTGCCGGTCTTGTGCTGAATATATCCCGTCAGTACTTTTTCATTCGTGAAGCGTTGTGCCATTCGGGTGGCGTTTGTCAGGTTGCCGCCACCATTGTTGCGCACGTCGATAATTAGGCCGTTACAAGCGGAAAGGTATAACAGAATCTCATCCAGGTTGCCGTTTCCGATGCCGCTGGAGAAATCACCGTAATAGATATATCCTATGTTGTCCTCCAATATGGTATATTTGGCGCCTCCAGCAATGCGGTAGTCTCTTCCCAGGTACTTTTCAATGATACTTTCGTTGAAGTTACGAGGATAATCCAGATACCAGTCCCAGTAGCGCGCCATGTTGGAAGAAGAGTACAAGTTGACATGTCCGTCTTTTAACTCGGCAAGCATGTTACCTAATATTTCAAATAGACCGTCGTAGCTCATTCCCGGGGTAATGAGTGGCTGGTACTTGTCATGGATGGCATCCCAGTCTATTTGCTTGTAGTCCAGGAAGCAGTACTGTTCGTCTATTATTTTCCACAAGGCTTCGAAATTGCCTTGTGGGGTATTGTCGAACTCTTCCTCACGAATACATCCGTTCAATAGGGGCAATAACGTGAGTAGGATACTCCAAATTATTAAAATATATCTTCTTTTCATGCACATTATCCTTATCATCTTATCGTTTATCACCTTGTCACTTTTTACTTTCTCTTGTTAGGAAACAGATAGAGTTCCTTTACGAACCCCACCATGAATACATGCGAGTAAGTATGTGTCTTTATTTCATTTACTTTGGACTGTTGTGCGTCCCATATGTAAGCGAAACGCATCCGGGCACGTCCCACCGGAAAGTCTGCGGTCAGCATTTGTCTCAGAGAGGGCTGGTTGTGCAGGGAGGTGAAGTTCACTACTCCGTCCCAATGTCCTAACGTAAATATCTCGTAGTAGGACTGTCCATAGTTGGGCATGAACATGATACCTGCCAAGGGAAGATTTACCTGATAGCGTAGTGTGATGGGACGGTTCTTGATGCGCAAGTCCCAAATAGCCATTCCAGATGCGGCAAGGTTGATATAGGCACGTGCTTGGGCGGGGTTGTTTCCGTTGCGCAGATTATAGACAAAGCCACCGTTGAAGTCGCCGACTCCTCCGGCAAGCAGTTTGAAATTGCCCGTGATTGGAAAATTATAATGCAGGCCGTAGTTCCAGTTGGCCAGTCCGGAGAATGTATTGTTATTGTCTACTTTGTTGTGTGTATATCCTAAGTCTGCCTGGAAGAAAGTTTGCAGAGACACGTTGCCGTCCATCAACCGTGTCATCCGCATGCTTTCGCGGGAGATACGGAAATCGATTCCCTTATACTCCTGAGGTGAAAGATAAGTGTCGAACACGTTGGTGAAGCCGACACCATACATGGTGGCACGGGTGATAATACGGTTACGGTTGGTGGAGTCAGCCCGTAGCTTCCGGTCGATGCTGCATTGTGCTTCTTGTGCTTTCAGTCCGACACTTCCCAAGAGCAGTCCGCATAGGATTATTATCTTGTATATGTACATATTAAATTATCAATTACAAATTAGTAATCGTTAGCCACTAATACTTCATTTCCGTCCTTCATCAAAAGAGTTTCATCTGTCCTGTCATCTCGTCCAGTATGTCCCCTTCGCTTTTACCGTGGTCGGGGTCCAGAATTTCCGGTTCTTCATCCGTTTCCTGCTCTTCGGTTTTCTGCGAGGGTTCCGGTTGACGGGTAGGCTCCAGCTCGTTGATGGTTTCTATAGTATAGGTGGTCAGGCGCTTACCTTTTGCTTTGAAGCCTTTCACGGCGATGAATTCGTCGGCTTCCACCACCATCGGCTCTCGGAAATTGTCGTGGCCGCCAAACACCACTTCTAAACGTGGGTAGCACTCGTCTGTCAGCAGAATGAGGCTGCTGTTCTTGTTTTCTCCCAAGTAGTTTTGCTTGCGGGCGGTTGCCTCGAAGCAGAAACGCTTGATGTAAGGATAGTTCTGCTGGTCGGCATCGTAGAGTACGGCGGTCCATACTTTGTTCGGATCGTATTTCTCCAATACGCGTATGCCATCGTCATAGTGATTGTTCAAGTCGAAGTTGGTGGCATAGAACTCTCCGCTGTTCTGTACGACAAGGATGGTGTCTTCGCTCTGGAATTCTCCGAGATATTCTCCGCGCCCGTCGTAGTTGAGACGTAGCACATCACGGTCGAACCAGACTTTCCGTCCACCCAGCGTGGAGCCTCCACGTTGTTTCAAGGCTATCTTGTGTACGGGGAGTTTCGTGAGTATATTTCCCATGGCCTGCCGTCCCTTGATATTGATGTTGCTGAAATCCTCCTCGAAGATAATACGGCGTACACGGGGATTGGGTTTCAGGGTTACCTTGATGATTTCAGCTTCTCCATTGGGATTGGCGGTGAAGTAGGTGATACGGGAGTCGGGAGTACCTTGCGTCACATCGTATTCGCGGTCACGCACCACGGAAGTGACGGCAAAACGCTTGATATAGCTTGTCCCCTCCTTGCCGTCACGGTAGCAGACATTGTAGATGGTACGTTTGTCGTTCTTCTTAAAAATGTTGGCATAAAGTATATTCTTGCCCACGAACTTCTTGTCGGCCACCGGTGTGATGATATATTTTCCATCGCGGAAGAAGATAATCACGTCATCTATGGGCGAGCAGTTGCCTATGAATTCGTCTTTCTTCAATCCAGTTCCGATGAAACCCTCTTCGCGGTTGATGTACAGCTTTTCGTTGGCTTCGATGACTTTGGTTGCTTCGATGGTGTCGAAGTTACGCAGTTCCGTGCGGCGGGGGAAGGCTTTGCCGTACTTGTCCTTCAACATACGGAACCAGTCGACGGTATATTCCACGATGTTTGCCAGATGGCAGTCTATCTCCTCTATGTCCTTTCGCATGCGTGCTATCAGTTCCTCTGCCTTGTCGGAGTTGAATTTGAGGATACGTGCCATCTTTATCTCCATCAGCCGGAGGATGTCTTCCTTGGTCACTTCGCGGATAAAAGTCGGGTAGTAGGGAGTCAGGCGCTCATCGATATGTTCGCAGGCGGCATCCATGTTTTTGGCTTGTTCAAACTCCTTATCCTTGTAAATACGTTCTTCAATGAATATCTTTTCGAGTGAAGCGAAATGCAGGCTTTCCAGTATCTCTCCCTTACGGATTTCCAGTTCCTGGCGTAGCAGTGCCAATGTGTTGTCGACTGATTTGCGCAATACATCACTCACGGTGAGGAAGTGGGGCTTTTGGTCGTCGATGACACAGCAGTTGGGAGAGATGCTCACTTCACAGTCGGTGAAGGCATAGAGGGCATCGATGGTCTTGTCGGATGATACACCCGGGGCTAGATGCACTAATATTTCCACACTGCCGGATGTCAGGTCCTCTACCTTACGTATCTTGATTTTTCCTTTTTCGCTGGCCTTTACGATGGAGTCGCATACACTGGCCACCGTTTTCCCGTAAGGAATTTCCTTAATGGCAAGTGTCTTGTTGTCTATCTTTTCTATTTTGGAGCGCACGCGTATCGCACCGCCACGTTCACCGTCGTTGTATTTGGATACATCGATACTGCCTCCCGTCTGGAAGTCGGGGTACAGCTTGAATTCTTCGTTGTGCAGATAGCTGATGGAAGCATCGCACAGCTCATTGAAGTTATGTGGTAATATTTTGGATGACAGGCCTACGGCAATACCTTCCACACCTTGTGCAAGCAGCAGTGGGAATTTTACCGGTAGTGTAACCGGTTCTTTGTTTCGCCCGTCATAAGAGAGTTTCCATTCGGTGGTCTTGGGGTTGAATACCACGTCCAGTGCGAACTTGGAGAGACGTGCTTCGATATAACGGGGGGCAGCGGCGCTGTCACCCGTCAGAATGTTACCCCAGTTTCCCTGGCAATCCACGAGCAAGTCCTTTTGTCCCAGCTGTACCAGAGCATCGCCGATAGAAGCATCACCGTGCGGATGGAACTGCATGGTATGTCCTACGATGTTCGCCACCTTGTTGTAGCGCCCGTCTTCCATGCGGCGCATGGAGTGGAGGATACGCCGCTGTACGGGTTTCAGACCATCCATGATATGGGGTACGGCACGTTCCAATATAACGTATGAGGCGTAGTCCAGAAACCAATTCTGGTACATGCCGCTCAGTTGGTGCTTTATATTGGCATCCTTTGCGTCCGCAGGTTTGTAATCCGAGTGTTCTTCGCTCCCGGCCGGGAGTTCCTTGTCCAAATCATCTTTCGGTGCTTCAAAATCTTCGCTCATATTTGTTCGGGAATTGTCTATTCTATGATATTACTGATTTTTCAGTCGCAGGCAAAAATACAATTTTTGTTCGATAAATGAGAATTTGCGCGGAACTATTGTGCCAAATCCTTCCCATTTTTTAAAACTTCTGCCCGTTAATGGAACCAATCTGTCTCTTTCCCGTTAGCGGAATTATATTGAGGACGTGCTTCCGCCTCTTTGCGGACAGCGATGTTGCTTTTGTCTTTCTTGCCGACAAGTTGGCAAGGTTTTGCCACCACATTGGCAAAGCTTTGCCAAAGGCATGGCAAAACTTTGCCAATATGGTGGCAAAACGCTGGCAAAGTAACTTGCTAGCTTGTTGTGTGTTGGCTCGAATTGTGCAGCGATATCATCACAAGGGTGAAGAGATACTGGGCAGATTCTGCCGACGGATTCATTATTTTGTGAATTTCCATTCGTCAAATAAGAACTTTCCGTTCCCGAATACGAAGTAAATGTCGTGTTTGCCTTTTATCTGTTTGTCCAACGGCTTTGTCAATGTTTGCCACGTATCGGTATCAAAGGTCAAGGTGGATAGGAGCGGACCGTCTGGACTGTCCATGTGTATTTCGATGGAGCCTTTCCCTTTTATCTTCATCTGTATGGCTTGAGGTGATTGCGGGAATTCCGCACCGCGGACACAGATGGCCTGTCCGCTCTTGTTTCCTACGGCAGACATGTTGCCTGTCTGTCCGGTAGGTTCAAAGGCAACGCCGCGTGTGGCGGCTGTGGTCTCGGCCTGTTGCTGCGCAAACGGGTCGAGAGGCTTGATTTGTGAAACGCCCTTGGCTGTGGCTGTGCCCATGTGGATAGTGAGGTCCTTTTCGTCCACCTCTATTTCTTCCACGCAGATACTGCGGACGCCCACTTTGAGGTCGCGGCTGTCCTGCAAGCCCAGTGAGTGGTAGAAGAGATAGTACTTCCCTTGAAATTTTACCAGATGTGTATGGTTGTTGCTGTCGGACATGCCATAGTCGCCGGGATTTTTGAAGTAGTTGTCCCGATAGGTCCAGCTGTCTGTCTCAAGTGGCGTGCGACTCGTCATGTAGCTCATGCAGCACCGGCTCGGCTTGTCTATATCCTTGTGGGGCCATGCATCCCGGTTCTTCCAGTTGGTGTTGTAGGTGTAAATCCAAGTGCCGTTCAGATAGTTCAGTTCGTTTGCTTCAAAGTGGTATGGCGCTTTTATTTCAACTATTTCGCTGTCCAGCGTCTTCATGTCATTTGCCAGCCGCACGATGCGTGCGTCTCCGGGAATGTAGTCGTCGCTGTCGCCCCCGCCAAAGGAGAGCCAGCCGATGCCCTTGTCGTCGATGACTACTCCCGGATCGAAGGGAGCTTTACACTTGCCGAGTCCTGGAGTATTGCCGTCTACCACACATTTGCCCAATGGGTCTGTCCAGGGCCCCACGGGGGAAGTGGCAGTCAGCATACCTACACCGGAACCGCTGTTGGAGTAGTACAGATAGAAGTGGGTTTTGCCGTCGGCCTCCTTGCGCGAAGCGATGGAAGGTGCCCACGAAGCCATTCCCCAGGGAGCCAGAGCCTTTACATTGATTACTCCGTGATAAGTCCAGTTCACCATGTCGTCAGAAGAGACCATCGTCAGCGAATGGATGTGCTGATAGGTGTTTTTCCCGTTACGGCCCACTACATCATATTGCTGGTGGTCGTTAGTGCCGTACACATAAATGCGGCCGTCGTGCACCACTGCTGTGGGGTCGGCCATGTATTGGAAGTCGAGAAGGGGATTGGCATTGCCGGTAGAGAACTTGGGCGAGAATTCAAAAGATTCTTCCAAAGCGCTGTCTGTAGAAACCGGAATGTTTTCAGAAGAGGCGATGCTGTCTGCCCGGAAGGGGGCTAAGGGGATGCCTTCCGTTGAAAAAAGGTTGCCTTGAGCAGCGTCACTGAAGCAGTAGCGAATGGAAACCGGGCTTTCGATTCCTTTTACCGGGACAATCAGCTTTCCCCCGTCTATCCTGGCCCGGGCCTCTTGCCATTCCTGGCCGGCTGCGGCCATCATCAGCCCCTCTATCCTTTTCCCGTGTACGGCCAGTCCGTTCTTTATGTCTTTGAAAGAGATTGTCACATGGTTGCCTTTGCGGCAGGCGCTTTCAAAGACCGGGCTTTTATAGGGGCCTGCATATATATGGTATGTATCGTCCAGTGCAAGATTGGCGAGACGTTTGCCTACGCTTCTTTTGTCACGTGGATGGATGTCCTGCACATTGTCCACCAAATCTGACACGGTAATCATCTTGACCTTGTCCAGCATTTCGGGCAACATGGCCTGCTGCTCGCGTAGCAGTGCCGGTCCGTTGTCTTTGGAGTGGTATTGGAAGGGGGCTATCTGGACCAGATAGAATGGGAATTCCTTGTTAAATCCGGTACGCCACGAGCCTATTAGCCGCTGCATCACCCGGGCGTAGGAGCTGGCACGGCCTTGGTTGGCTTCTCCCTGATACCAGATGCATCCGGCAATGCCGTAGGGCATCACGGGATAAATCATGCTGTTGTACAACGTGCCTGTTTCAGCCGGAAACCAAGGATTGGATTCATACGGATAGTCGCACAAGATCGGGTCGCTCATTACGCATTCGCGGGGCGTCCATGTCTCGGCGGTGGTTCCGCCCCATGCGGCTACGATGATTCCTACCGGCACGTCCAGCTCTTCCTGGATGTTGCGGCCGAAGAAGTAGGCCAGGGCACTCGTGCTGCGCATCGTTTCGGGCGTGCACTGTGTCCATTGCGAGAAACAGTTTTCTTGAGGGAACGGGGCGGCTATTCTGGCCACGTGAAAAATTCGGAGATTGGGACAATGGGCATTTGCCGTTTCCTCGTCTCCGTTCTTTATGCCGTGGTTGGCGCTCCATTCCATATTGGATTGTCCGCTGCACAGCCAAACTTCGCCTAGCATGACATCGGTCAAGGTTACTTCTGACGAGCCGCTGAAACGAATCTCATAAGGTCCGCCGGCTTCGCCGGAAGGTACACGGGCTGACCATTTCCCCGTATTATTGACTTGGGTTTTGATTATTTCTCCTTTCATCCATTCGGGGGCGATGGAAATTGTTTCTCCCGGAATACCCCATCCCCAGAAAGTAAGTTCTGAGTTACGTTGTAGCACCATATGGTTGGAAAATATGGCAGGGAGTTGTATCGCTGCTTGCAATTTCAGGATGCCGAGCAGCATAAATAAACTTAAAAGGGTAAGATAATGATGATATTTTTTCATACGAGTATTTATTTCCATAATGCAAATTAATAGCTGTTTTTAGAAACCATTACATTTTAACCGTTACTTTTTTCCCATTATAAGCCACTGCCTTTTTTGCGCCATCAGCAGTTACTATGTTGAATTTCCGTTCTTTCAACATACCGGAAAACTCTCCTTTCCGATTTTCAATAGTGAGCATGCGAGTACGGTCATTCCATTTCATCGTAATGGTGCTGTACATTCCTTTTTCATAATTGTAGTTGTCATTCTCGTCTTCGTAAAGTGTGAATTCGCCGTTACAACCGGGATACACTTTTATCTCCAAGTTGTCCCATGATTTTTCGGTGCTATACTGCACTTCGGGACCTATTGGCAGGATGGAACCTGCTTTCACATAAAGTGGTAAAATGTCAATAGGGGTATCTTTCACGATATATTGTCCGCCGGAGTGTTTCTGATTGGTCCAAAAATCATACCATTCCGTATTTTTAGGCAGATATATTCGCATAGACTTAACGGTACTGAAATCTTCTACACGGATGGTGTCCGAAACTGTTTGGGTATACATGGGTTGGGTTACAGGGCATACCAATAGGGATTTGCCAAACATATACTGATTGTGGATGTTCCACACGTTGCGATCGTGGGCAAAATCCATTGCCAAGGCACGCATGAAGCTGGACTGATTGGCAGTTACCTCCCAGGCAGTTGTGTAGATGTATGGTAACAAACTGTAGCGTAACCGAATGTATTTCTCAATCGCATCGTATATTGGCTCGCCTTTTTTGCCGAATTGATAGATTTCTCTGGGAGCACCTTCCCCATGTGATCGCATCATGGGACAGAATGTACCGAACTGTATCCAACGGGCATAAAGCTCGCGATAATCCGGGTCATCCAGCATCAAGGGATATTGCCATAGGAAGAATCCGCCGATATCGCTGTTCCAATGGGGAATGCCGCATAGTGAGAAGTTTAATCCCGCAGGTATTTGCTTCTCCAAAACTTCCCATGATGCTGTGATATCTCCTGTCCATGTATTGGCACCATAACGTTGCTGGCCGGCAAAGGCTGAGCGGGTAAGGATAAATACGCGTTTATCCGAAGTTACGGCACGCTGGTGGTCGTACACTCCACCTACACTCATTAAAGGGTAGGCATTGCGTACTTTACGGAATGACCCCAAATAGGTGGGCGTGTCAAAATCTTCAGGAATGGGGTGAAAATGGTCGGGTTCGGTAGAGTCCATCCACCAGCCGTCTATACCCACAGAACGTAGGTTCTCGTTCAGGTACTTCCAATAGATGTCGCGTGCTTGCGGATGGTAGGCATCGTACACGCGGGCACCGGATGGATAGTCCATATTGGGAGGCCACTTCTCGGAACCGGATTCGGGCCATGTGCGGAAGTTGAAGAGCATGTTCCCTTTATCCAACTCGTGATAGGGTTTGGTATGTGGTCCGAAAGCTGACCAAATGGAGATGATAATGTGGGCATTCATTCCGTGTATGTCTTCCATCATTTTTTTGGGGTCGGAGAATTCTTCGTTCAAAAAATCCATTGCGTTCCACAGGTAGTTGCTTCCCCAGTATCTCCAATCCTGGATAATTCCATCGAGGGGCACACCCAGTTCGCGGTATTTTTGCACTACGCCAACAATCTCTTTTTGGCTTTTGTAGCGTTCACGGCTTTGCCAGAATCCATATGTCCATAATGGAAACATGGGCACTTGTCCTGTGAGGTAGCGCATCTGGGCAACTACTCCATCGGCATTTTCGCCGTACATGAAATAGTAGTCAATGCAGTCGCCGACTTCAGAAAGGAAGGATGTCTCTTCTTGATTGTCTTTGAAGATGGTTGGCGAATAGTTGTCCCAAAAGAGACCGTAGCCTTTGACGGACTGGAAGAAGGGAATCACATCCTCAAGATTGTCTTGGATAAGGCGTTTGGTCTGGTTACGTTGCGACATTTTGCCGTTTTGCAATTGTCCCAATCCATAAATAGCTTCGTCTTTCTCTAAGGTGAACGATTGATAAACGCTGAAGGTTTTTGTGCCGGCATCGTTGAAATCATCAAAACGTGCGCCTTTATTTTGTTCCTGCAACAGCGATTTTCCATCGGAAGAGGCAAAAGTTATTTGTCCGGTCTCTTCGTTGAGATGGACTGTAAGCTGATGGCTTTTGATAGTCAATATGCCCCCTTTCGAAGAGACGGATAGTTTTACTTTTTCCGGTTGCCCGATGACCGACAAACTTTCTTTGGTATACTTCCAGCCGTCAGGCGATTTTAAGATTCTCACTGTGACAGGAGAGAAGAAGCTAATATCTATATTTATACCTTGCACAGTGCTTTTTATGCCTTGTGAGGTGCGTTGGTAGGTTTGTGCTCTGCCTTGTTCTGCTATGAAAAATGTCAGCATCAGCAGGACAAATAGTCTTAAAAAAAATCCCTTTTTCATACAATATCAGCAGTTTAACGGTTAGTGATTTTCAGTACCAAAGAAATAGGATTGGGTGTCTTGTCTTTGGGAAGGTCAATAAGCAAGCCTTTGGAAGTTCTTCTGAACTTTGCCTTTCCACCTCCTAATAATTCTACCTTTTCGATTTCTCCTTTGCAGTAGGGACTGCCGATAGCCAGTGATTTTATCTGTATTTTTCCGTCTGAGGGCCATTTCATGATATGGGCATACAAGTATTTCCCTTTTTTCACAAACCGGATGTCGGCAGAAGTGTAGGGTGCGTTCTTGCCTTCGTTGAATCCTGCTCCGTCCAAAGGTATTGCTGTTTCTGTGGAGGGACCTTCACCATAAATACACCAGGGACGTGTGTCGAATATTCCTTCTCCGTTCACCTCCATCCAGGCGGCTATGTCTTCCAGAATTTTTTCTTCCTTGTCGTCGATGGTGCCGTTTCCTTTCATTGGTACGCTTAGTAATAGGTTGCCATTTTTACTGACGATGTCAATGAGCATGTGGATGACGGTCTCGGCTGATTTATACCAGTTGTCTTCGTAAGCAGAGCGGTTATAGTGCCAAGTACCGAGGCAACTACAGGTTTGCCACGCCTTGTCCTGGCATTCCGATGGAACCCCTTTTTCTACATCCCATACGATGGCCTCTTTATGTTTAGCTTCCAGCTTCTTTCCGAAGACTACGGCATTGAGATTGCCCTTGTGAAGCTTCATGTTTTGGTTATAGTAGTGCGACACGACTTTCAGCCCCGTATCGTTGATGGGCCAGAAGGGGAGTACGCTGTCGTCGAAATAGACCAGGTCGGGATGATACTTGTTTATCATGTCCACTGTGCGGTCGAAGAAGTTGTCGTAGTAGCTCTGTGGGGGGACAGAGGTTCCTTCGGGCCAGTCCCATGCAGCCCAAGCATGTCCGCTCAGGGCATGATTCTGTACGTATAGCTCTTGCGGGTCGTAGCCTTCCCACCATTTTCCCTTGCCGTCTTCCTTAGTCACTACGCGGGCATCGTAGGAGATTCCTGCGTATGGGCCTTTCTTGTCGGCTCCTTGTGCAGTTTCATACCATGTCCAAGCATGGGAGGAGTGGATGCTGACACCGAAGGGAAGTTTGTTTTTGCGGGCCGCTTTCTCCCATTCGCCCAGTACGTTTCGCTTGGGGCCCATGTTGACGGAGTTCCATGATTGGTATTTACTGTCCCACAAGTCCATGTTGTCGTGATGGTTGCCCATAGCAAAGAAATATCGGGCACCGGTTTTCTTGAAAAGGGCTACCAGCCTCTCCGGATTCCATTTTTCGGCTTTCCATTCGTTGATTACATCCTTGAAGCCGAATTCCGAAGGATGTCCGTAATGCTCCAAGTGCCACTTGTAGGCAGCACCGCCCTCTTCGTACATGCCACGACCGTACCAGTCGCCGGCTTCGGGTTGGCATTGCGGACCCCAGTGTGCCCATATGCCGAATTTGGCGTTGCGGAACCATTCGGGCACTTCGTATTGGGACAATGACTCCCAGGTAGGTGAGAACTTGCCCGGTTCTGCTTTCTCTTGTTGTGCCAATGCACTGCCCCCTTGCAGGATGCAGGCGGATAGGAGAATTGTTTTAAAGATGTTTCTTTTCATACCTTTATTGTTGTTTACAAAATGTTTATTCCCTTTTTGAATGCATTGATGAACGGATTATTCTGTTTTGTCCATATACTCCATGATAAACCCATACCGGTAAGAGCGATTGCCGTCAATGGTGTATGGCTTCATGGTCTGTGCGCCCCATCCGTCGTTTCCACCTACTCCGTGTATGTTGGAGTCGATATTCAGGTTGATGAAGTCGCGTTCGGGCAGTTCGTGCGCATGCTCTTTCCCTTCCAGGTCTTCTTCCCCGTAGGGCCATATACGGAAACATAGGGGTTGCAAGCCTTTGACTTGTATTTTCCATCGCTCACTGTCTCCCAGCATGAACCAGCGTGTATCGCACCGGTTGGCATTGTCTTGCGGTACGATGTAGTTCGTGATAAATTCGTGTATGCCACACTCGTAGACTCCCAGGAAAGCGGCGCTCTTGCGGTCGGGATAGTTCTCGAACTTGCCGCGTCCGTACCAGGCTATCCGGTTCAGCGCCGAGGGCATTCTCATGCGCATACCGAATTTGGGCATCAGCGGAATATCTTCCTTTTCAGGCTGATAGGTTGCTTCTACTTGTATGCGGCCTTTGCCGTCCACAGTGTAGCGGAGATGGTAACCGGCTCCTATCCGGGGGAGGGAGAGACTGGCATCCGCTATCACCATACCATCGTTTACGGTTGCTTGGTATGCCTTTACGATACGTTTTTGCTCTGCATTTTTCCAAGCGCTCAAACGTTCATTGTAGCCGTTGCGGACCTGAATGTCATTTGCCGGTTTCCAAAAATAGGGTTCCAAGGCACTGTGCAACAACTCTTCTCCCTTGACTCGCCAACTCACCAAAGCACCGGTACCTTTTTCTATGGTGAACAAGGCATCGGCGGCTATAATTTCCACCGCTTCGGGTGTCTCCTTAAACGTGGCCTTCCCGCCGTCATCCTTCAATTGTGGGAATTCATAGTCATGATACGTAAGTTGTTCCTTGGCAACTTTGAAGCCCTTCTCTGCCCACGTCGTGGATTCCTTCAACGTGGCATATACATTGAGGCAAAGTTCCCCACACTTATCCGGTCTTGAAGGTACCTCCAGCAGATTCCCTTCGGACAAGTGGAGGTCGCCGTTGCGTACAGCCTTTCCGTTGCATATCCACTCATAGCTGTAATCGAATTCATCCAAATCGGAAAACGCATACCCGTTGGTCAATTTGATTTGCTGTGTTCCCTTCTTTTCAAACTTGATGTATTGATATACTTTTTGTACTTCATAGTAATGGGGGTGAGGCACCCGGTCGGGAGATACCAGCCCGTTAATGCCGGTGGGACCGTCGTTGGGATAGTCCCCGAAATCTCCTCCATACGCCCAGAATTCATCGGGCAGTAATGGGAGTGACGAGGGGCTCTCGCCGAAACTTAACGGTGCACCGTTAAGCTTTTTAGGAATGCCTTGGTCTACCCAGCACCAAATGGCAGCTCCGATAATACTTTCGTCCTTTTCAATCACATCCCAATACTCCTTGAGGTTGCCGATGGAATTTCCCATGGCGTAGGCATACTCTCTCATGAATACGGGGCGGTCGGTTATTTTCTCGCCAAGTTCCTTCAAAGCGTTGGGATGCAGATAAGCTTCGTCATAGACATCGGATACGGTGCGGTCTGTATCGTCGTATATCGGTCTGGTGGGGTCTAAGGCACGGATTGTGTCTGCCATAGCTCGCAAATTGGCACCGCTTCCACCCTCGTTGCCCAATGACCAGAATAGGATGCACGGATGGTTCTTGTCCCTTTCCACCACGGCTACTGCCCGGTCCACATGGGCCAGTGTCCATTGAGGGTTGTCTCCTAATACTTTGTTCCCCAAACCGTAGGCATGACTTTCGTGGTTCGCTTCGTCCATTACGTAGATTCCATACTTGTCACATAGCTCGTACAGCAATGGCAGATGTGGATAGTGGGACGTGCGTATCATGTTGATGTTGGCTTGTTTAATCAGCCGGATATCTCTCTCCATCGTCCGGCTGTCGACAAAGAATCCCATACGGGGATGGAAGTCGTGACGGTTCACTCCTTTCAGCTTGACGGCTTTCCCGTTGACTTTGAAGACGTCTCCCGCGATTTCTATTTTCCGTATGCCCCAATGGTATTCGAACGATTCCAAAAGTTCATTCTTCCTGCGAAGCTTGATGTGGATGTCATATAGATGCGGTTTTTCGGCAGACCATAGTTGAGGCTCCCGGAGCATTTCGGACAGTGTGACGCTCGTTTCAGAAAAGGCCTGAATAGTACCTACGGGAGCCACCATTTTTTTGTCGAGTTTATTTCCTCTGTTGTCTTTCCCCACCAGGTTTATTTCTACGGTCAGGTCTTTTACTTTGCGGTCGGTCTGGTTTCTTATCCAAATTTCGGTTCCGAATGTAGCTGAACGCATGTCGTCCGACAAGTCGCTGCTGAACCTATAGTCCCGGATATTTGTCCGGGGACGTACCCATAGCTCTACCGGCCTGAGTATTCCACTAAGCCGCCACATGTCCTGGTCTTCCAGATAACTGCCGTCCGACCACCGATACACTTCCACTGCCAGACGATTGGCTCCGTTCTTCACAAATTCGGTTATGTCAAACTCGGCAGGCGACATCGAATTCTGGCTGTAGCCTACCCGCTCTCCGTTTACCCAGACATACATGGCCGATTTTACTCCTTCAAAGTGAAGGTATAGGCACTTGTCTTTCATATCGGGCGTCACTTCGAACGTGGTGACATAAGAGCCTGTGGGATTTCTGTGCCCGTAACTGTAATATTCGGCGGGAGGCTCGCTTGTCACTCTGGGTGCATCCTTCTGGAAGGGATAGTTTACGTTGGAATAGATAGGTTTCCCATAACCTTGCAATTGCCATGCTCCCGGCACTGTGATGGTATCCCATGTGTCGGTATTGAAATCATTCTTGTAGAAGTCGGCCGGGCGCTTTCCCGGGTCGGCAGACCATTGGAATCGCCACTTGCCGTTCAGGGATATGATTTCTTTGCAATCGACTTTTTGCGAAGGCAATGTCAGTGTGGCATGATACGGCTCTTTGTTGATGCCGACTACAATAGGATTCTCCCAGTCCGGAACTTCTTGGGCGCCGGCATATAGGGCACTTAGCAATAGAAAGGCAAATATCTTTTTTCTCATTTTTTCTCATGTTTTCTGATGGTCAATAAACTTCCATGATGAGAATTCCCCAGGGGGGCAATGTTACATGGTCTCCTTCTTTTACAGTCTTGCCGGAAATCAGCTCTTTGGACGTCGGATAGTTATGAGTGATTTCTTTGCTCTCGCTGCTGTAATTGAAGAAGTAACGGATGGCTTTTCCGGCTTTGTTTATTCCCGAACGCTGTATGATGGGGAACACGTCGCTCTCTGAAGAGATGATACCGGCATGGATGGCTGCCTTTCGCACGATGGCATTCAGCAATTCCTGCGAAGGGTAGGCTCCTATGTAGGTCAGTTTGCCTTTGCCATACTTGTTTTCGGTGACAACGGGCCATTTGCCGAAGAATGGATGCTCTGCATAAGCCAACGGGGTGGCTGTCTCGGGAATCAGGAATTCATACCAGTCGCTTATCTGGTTCTTTCCCTCTAATTGAAAGGGGTTATCCTTTAATGATAAGTCACCGATAGTGGAGAATTCTTGGTAATGGAAGCCGCAGGCTTTGCGTAGCGGCCCGGGAGCCAAGGTGGCCCGAACTGCGGAGTGCTCATTGCAGTAACCGCTTTTGTGCATCATTACCACGTGTCCGCCGGACTGTACGAATTCATCAATGGCTAATAGTAATTGGTCGGTAGCCACATACAAAGGGGGAATGACAAGCATGTCATATCCGCTGAAATCGGTTGTCTTGTCACAAGGGATGATGTCCGTTTCTATGTTTTGGAAATAGAGGGCTTTATGCACCATATCAATGGGATAATTGCTCTTGTAAGTGTAGGGCATGAAGCCGAGAGCATGATAAGAATCATGACTGTAGAGGATAGCTGCTCGGTTTTTCTTTTTCAAGTTCACGATGTGGCTGCCTATTCTTTCCAACTCTTTGGCGGTGGTGGTGAATTCCTTGTATATGCGGTTGGGTTGGATGTCATGGCCCAGCACGCCGCGCCAGTATGTCTCCTGCCCATAGTGCAGGGTAGACCAGTGCCAGTATTCCACCATATTGGCTCCGGAAGCATAATGTGCGTACACATTCTGCCGCAACTGGTTGTCGTATGGAGGAAACTGGGTGCGGGCATCCCAGCCGATGCCTTGTGCGTTGGTTTCCATGACGATGTAATTGTTGTCGGCTACGGTGCGCACGAAGTCACCGGCATAAGCGATGCGCTGGCCGTCTTGTTTATCCTGTACATCGTGATAGACATTGATGGCAGGATATTGCATTTGCCTGAAACTTTCCACTTGGTCTATATTATGGAAGTCGGGCATAAAGCAGTGAGTAACAAATTGGTCTTTACGCTTGTATTCATTTACAAGGTCGCACTGCCAATTCAGGAAATCGGCCACTTCCTTCCGGTTATAGCGCTCCCATTCATTCTTGTACGAAGGGCTTGTCACTCCATCGCGCGGATAGAACTCTTCCCAGGTGTTGATGTTCATTCCCCAGTAGTTCATTCCCCATTCCTTGGCAAGCAGGTTCAGGTCATTGTTGAATTTCTGTTTGATGTAGTTCCTGAATCCGAAGAAATAGTCTCTGTTGTTTACTCCGCGCGCTTCTGTTTCGTTGTCCACTTGATACCCGATGACTGCCGGATGCTGTGCATATCTTTCCAGCATCTTGCGGATAATCCGTTCGCAATAGAATTGGTAGGTCGGGTTTGTAAAATCCATGTTCTGTCTGATTCCATAATAGGCTTTGTTCCCTTTAGCGTGTTCTGCCAGCACTTCCGGGTGTTTGTATGCCAGCCATGCAGGAATGGAATAGGTGGGAGTTCCCAAGATGACTTTGATTCCTGCTGCATGCATCTTGTCCAGAATGCGGTCCATCCATTCAAATTCAAAGGTTCCGTCTTGCGGCTCAAATACTCCCCAGGCAGATTCTCCAACGCGCACTACTGTCAGGCCGGCTCTTTTCATCAGCCGGATATCTTCATCCAGTCGCTCATAGGGCATATACTCATGATAATAGGCTGCGCCATAAAGCACGTTGTCGAATGAATACTGCGCTTTTATTTGTAGAGCGCTTAAAAACAACACTAATAGAATAAAGTAATTTTTGTTTTTCATAATCTTACCAGTCCGATACAATGTTTTTATTTCATCATAGGTTTTATGCTGATGGTTCTCCGATATTCCTGCGGCATCGCTTTGTAAGCACCGAATACACCGCGGGCTGTACAACCGACCCCGGTAGTGGCATAATCGAGATTCAGGGTCATGCCTTTCTGCTTCTGCAATTGGTAGGTATACATCGCTTTCGTCAGGTTATCCGTGCTGTACGGATAAATGTTGAAGTTAAACCATTCGTTCATCTTGAATTGAAGGCCGATGCCTTTGTCCGTAGTCAGTTGCAACCAGCGTACATCTGTCCGCAATCCGTAATCTTGTGGCATTAGATAGGGCTCGTACATAGCTTGTACGGTAGAGGCATATATCCCCGTCGGATAGCCGGTTTTCCGGTCCGGATAGTTCTCTTGCGGTCCTCGGCCGTACCATTTCACTTGGTCGAGCGCATCGCTTACGGTCAGCGTAAGTCCTATACGAGGAAACCAAAGCGGCATTTTCCCTTCAGGCTTCAATACATGGCGTATCTCTATCGTCCCTTCACTATTGATAATATACTCATAGTGGTTGATGATGCCGTTGTTCTGTACTCCTTCGATGTAGAGGTCTTTTTTCTCTTTTTCTCCTTTGCCCATCAATTCCGCATCAATGATGTGTATATGTACGCCTTCGGTGGTTTCGGACACCGAAAAAGAGAGGGGCTGATGTGTCAGGCGGTCAATCCCTGCAGAATACATTTCTGTGGCTACCGTGTATCCGTAACCTTCTTTCCAGTTGGAGGAGCGGGCACTGGAAGCATTCCAGTTGTCCAGCTCATTGGCCAGCGGGGCACGCCAAAGATTCAGCCGGAGCGGTGACTCCAGCAGTTCCATATCTTGAACAACCATCGACGTCAGTTGTCCGTCAGTACGGTTGAAAACATATTTGAAGCCCTCTCCGGAGACAATCAATTCTTTCTCCGAAAGTGAATAGGAAGGTATGCCTTGAACCTTTTCTTCCGAAGAGCATGGCAGGCTCCAAGGCAGTTCAAGTTCTTCCCATGCCACCTCATGTCCGGCTTTTGCCCACAATTCATCTTTTTTCAGGACGGCATGAAGCATCAGGCGGTATTCTTTGCCGGGAATCAGGGCAGGCTTCTTATAAGGTATGTGCACCAGTTCACGACTAAGCGGTGCTGTTGAGAGTGCCAAGTCGCCCGATTGAATAACCTTGTCATCTTCTTTCAATTCCCATCGTATGGCATATCGGGAAGCATTTGTATAATGATTGCGATTCCATAACTCAACGACTCCCTCTGTCACATCCGACATGGAAAAAGAAAGAGGTTGTCCGGTTTTCTTCATTTGCCACATTTCGGGCTGTACGCTACGGTCGGGCCAGATGCTGCCGTACGTACGTGCACCGATGCCGTAACTGTAGAATGTACCATTTTCCGTCTCTTGCTCAAAATCTAGCCACAGAGCGGCTTCTTCCGGGTGAAAAGAGGAAGTCAGTGCCTTGGCGAAAATGCCGACTTCGTCCATTTGAGCATCGCAGATGTAGACCGAAGTCTCTTGGCCGTGTGTTTCTGCATTCCGACCGATGTTGACGGGGTAGGGGAAGTTCCGGATATTGCCCGATGCTTGTGTGGAGGCCTTTTCTGCTCCGTCTATATAGATGGACATTTTCTGTCCGTCGTAGACGCACGTCACTTGATGCCAGTTGTATTCCCAGTCAGTAGGCAAGGAGGCGCATACGGAATGCTTTTTATCAGTATAGATATAAAATTCCAGTTTGTCTTTACCGCGTTGTTGCAGCCCGAACTGATAATTGCCTTTTGTGATGAATGAGCCGCAACTGCTTACCAGTTTCCGGGGGTAGATTCTGCAAGTGAGTGTCAGTTCATTACTGTTCAACTCCACATTGTCTGCACGATAGACCTCTACCCATTGGTCGTGACCGTTCAAGTCCAGCACCGTGTTCTTTCCTTCCTTCACCAAGCGGGCATTTCCCATCAGATGGGCGGGAGTATGGAAGGGCGAAAGGTCGTCCACTTGCCTTATCCGTTCGGTCAGTCCCGGACTTACAAAATCCCAGATGGCCCCTCCTATCAGGCGGGGATGTCGGTAGATGGCTTCCCAATAATCGTCCAGGGCACCGCCGGCATTGCCTGCAACCGATAAGTATTCATCCATAAACGATGGTCGGGAATCCTCTCCTATGCCTACCTGCATTTCCAGTTCCATAGGAGTAGGGTAACGGGGTCCGATAATATCTTCTGCCGGATGGGAGAATGCATTTCCGCCATACATCCAGAAGCGGGTGGGGTCCAGCGATTTCCCTTCTTCAATGGTGTGGGTAATGTTGATACCTTCACCGCTTTCGTTTCCTGCGCTCCAGAACAAGACGCAGGGATGGTTTCTGTCCCGTAACACCATTCTGCGGCATCGCTCGCGATACATCTCTTCGTATTCCGGGAGACTTGAAATCCATTCCGAGGCATGGGCTTCATCGCCCACCTCGTCTATGATATAAAGCCCGTATTCATTGGCCAGTTCCAAATACTTATTCACCGGAGGATAGTGAGAGGTACGTACGGCATTGAAATTAAACTGTTTCAACAATTCAAAATCCTTGCGTATGGTGGCTTCGTCCATGACATGTCCCTCTTCGGGATGCTGCATGTGCGAATTTTGTGCATTGACTTTCAGTGGGATACCGTTAAGATAAAAAACACCGTCTTTGATTTCCGTCTTTTTGAATCCGATGACCGTTTCTATCTTGTCTTTCTGCAGACCGGCCGGATTGGATAATTCCAGACCGAGCGTATAAAGCTCGGGTGTCTCGGCTGTCCATTTCCGGGGTTCTTGTACCAAGGTATGCAACTGTATTGTCTTTTCCGCAGCGTCCATTTCAAATGGAGTTGCGGAAAAGTTACAGATAATCTTGCCGTTTTTATCCTTTAAGTAAGCTTTCAATCCATAATTCTCATTTGGCTTCTTTTGGTAGTCCTTGATTTTTACCTGAATACTTAACTGCGAATCGGTATACGTATTATCAAACTCTGTGATTACTTGCCAGTCGAATATCCTGACAGCAGGTGTGGCGTACAACCATACGTCGTCAAAGATTCCGGCCAGTCGCCAATAATCTTGTCCTTCCAGGTAATAGCCGTCCGAATACTTTAGTACACAGACAGCCAGCGTGTTTTCGCCCGGCTTCAAATAAGGAGTGATGTTGTATTCGGCAGGTTCTTGTGCTCCTTCATTGTAGCCCACTTCATGACCGTTGACCCATACAAAAGAAGCGGATGCCACTTTCTCGAACCTTAAAAATATCTGGTCTTTTGCTGCCCAACTTGCAGGTACCTTGAATGTTCGCCGGTATAGTCCGGTAGGGTTATACTCTTTGGGAGCATGTGGTGGATTCACCCCGAAGGGAGCAGATACATTTCTGAACAGCTTGTCACCATAACCTTGCATTTCCCAGTTTGAGGGAACTTTGATGTCGCCCCATTGCTTATCCGGGAATTCGGGGTTAAAAAAGTGTGCAGGTATCCCTTCCGGTGTATCGCACCAGAAAAACTTCCATGTCCCATTCAGTAGCATGCTCTTTTCGGGCATATGCCAAGCGTGTCCTTCCTCTTGTCCTTTTTCAAATACAGAAGGGTTGTCTATATACCAGAGCATATCCTTAAGGAAGGATTTGTCTTGTGCATAGGATTGCAGGCACAAGGCTACTGAACACAATGGCAGAAACAGTTTTCTCAGATTCATTTTTTTGTAATTCGTGCTGTCCATCCACCGCCGGGTGCCAGTTGTACATTGAGTTTGTCTTTGGCAGTGACGATGCGTACTTCTTTTTTATAGTCGGTAGCTTCACGGTCGGCATTGATGCCGTCGGCAAAGATTTCGGCTTCGTAGTTGCCTTCGCTGAGGAAGGAGAGGTCGATGGTGCAGCTACGCGGAGTCCAGTTGGTCATGCTGCCTACAAACCAAGTGTTTCCTTTGCGGCGTGCTATCGTGATGTATTCGGCTATTTTACCATCAAGAGCAATGGTTTCGTCAAAGGTAGTGGGAACCTTGGCGATGAAGTCGGTGCATTCCTGTTCCTTCATGTATTTGCTGGGACTGTCGGCAAGCATCTGCAAGGGTGCTTCGAAGACGGTGTACATAGCCATCTGGTGTACACGTGTACCTTGACTCATGGGGTGGTCGTTGACGGAGCGGAACAGGGAACGGGTGGCATTTACCATAGCTCCCGGCGTATAGTCCATCGGACCGGCGAGTTGGCGCAGATAGGGGGCGGTAACGTCGTAGCGCGGGAAGTCATGCAAGGGTGCACCGTTCACGATGGGCTCCCACTTGCTGTTTTCCAGTCCTTTCACACCTTCAAAGTTGAGGATGTTGGGATAGGCGCGCTGGATGCCGAAGGGTTTCAGTCCGTGTAGGTCAAGCAACATGTGATGCTTGGCGGCACATGCTGCGAGTTGTTCGGTAGAAGAGATGGCGAGTTGGTCGTCGCGGTCGAAGAAGTCAATTTTGAAACCTTTGATTCCCATTTGTGCGTAGTGGCTGATAACTTGTTCCACGGCAGGGGAGATGTCGCCTCCTCCCGTAAGATTGCGCCAGCTTGCCCAGAGGATGATGCCTATGCCCTTTTGGTTGCCGTATGCCACCAGTTCTTCGAGATTGATTTCGGGACTGATGTCTTCCATTAATGATTCCTTTCCGCTCCAACCTTCGTCGATGATGATATACTCCAGCTGGTTTTCGGCGGCAAAGTCGATGTATTTCTTATAGGTGGGCGTATTCATGCCTGCCTTGAAGTCCACGCCGGTCAGGTTACAAGTATTCCACCAGTCCCATGCCACTTTTCCGGGTTTAATCCAGGATGTGTCAGCGATGCGGCATTCGGGTGCGAGGCGTTGCATCATGTCGTTGTTGGCGAGTTGTGTGTCGTGGGTAACAACAAGCACGGCACGCCAAGGATAGGTCTGTTTCCCTGTGGGACGCCCGTTGGGGCAGAAGTAGGGGGCATTGTTGGGCTTGCTGATAACGTCGGCACGTTTGGTAGGGACGAGGTTCAAGCGGTCATAGCCTCCGATGACTGTTTCCAGTGGATAGGGGGCGAATTCTGCCTTCACTCCGTGGGGCATCTGTGGGTTGGCAGTGAGGAACATGCCGGGATAGTTGGACAATCCGGCTTCCATAATGACGGCTTTCTTTCCGTTCTCCAGTTCTACCATCAGCGGAGTAATGGCAAGCGAGTCTTTGTACATGCGAGAGAGGGGGGCCTCATCGTAGTAGGACTCGAAGGAGTAGCAGTAACGCTCGCCGGCGCGATTGTCGTTAATATAGGGCACGAAAGCGTGGTAATCGCGGTCGAAGTTGAACTCGGCAATCTCGTCCTTCACGCAGAAAGGTTTGCGCAGTTCGGAAACAAAACGATAGGCGGCTCCGTCGTCGTAGGCGCGGAACTGTATGCTATAGCCGTTACGGCATTTCAGCGTGAGTTGGTTATAAGTGTCCTTCACACTCGCCTTTTTGTAGAAAGGAGTGGGGAAGGAAGTGTCGACGGAAGTGCGGGTAGCTTTGGTCACCTTCACATCTTTGCCGAAGGTGAAAGCAATGGGCTTTCCCTCAGATTCAGTGCATTGCATGGCAATGTCTGAAGGCAAAAGAACGGTGGTACCGTCGTGGGCAATCGCCCAGTTGAGGGCTTGTCCGGCTTCGATGTTGACAATTAGTTTTCCGTCCGGTGAATTCAGTTGATATTGCTGTGCTTGTGCCGTCAATGCACAAGAAAGCAATAGGCTGGCGAAACAAGTGCTGATTCTGTTCATTTTTATTTGATTATTGATTATGAATATTTGTTTAATTCCGTGGATATTTAACCGGAATAGCCATCATTTCTTCTAAGAAGAGAGGGTCGTCGAACTGGCAAGTCTGTCGGTTGTATTGTCCCCCCGGAGTGTCCCATAGCATTGGGCACATGCCGCGCGAGTAGATGGCTTCGGTTACGGAAACACAGAAGAGTCTTATCACTTCCTTTGTTCTGTTTCTGGAGTCGGCGCAATATTCGCCTATGATGACGGGGATTCCTTTGTCTACGCAATTCTTCTTCAGTAGGTCCATATTGTCGTTCAGTTCCTTGAAGTCAGCTTCCGTTCCCCAGCTTTCCCGGCCTACACCCCAATCGACAACCTCGCCTCCACCCAGTATGGCAAAGTTTGCGGGAGTATAGTAATGCACTGTAAGAGCAAGTCGGTTTGCGGGATCATTCGGCATCTTGAACAAGGGGTCGTAAGCATACTCCAAGTTGGTGTTGTAGATTTCCACCAACAGATGACGTTTGGCGTTGTTGCCGCCACTGTTTCTTACTATGTCGACAAAGAGCTGGTTGAGGTCGTTCACGTATCCCAGTGCCTTTGCCTTGTCGGCTTCACTACCGCCCCACGGAGTCCAAATCTCATCGTATCCGATTTCATTCATTGGCTCGAACAGTAAGTGGTCACCGTACTTTTCGAAGCGTTCACATATCTGTTTCCAGATGGAAGTGAATTTTTCTTTTGCTTTGCTGTCGGTGGGTACTTGTTTAATCCATTCGTTTTCGTGGTGGATATTGATGATAGCCACCATGCCACAGTCGAGGGTCCAGTTTAGGATTTTCTCTACGCGGTCCATCAGGTCAGGATGCACTTTGAAGTCGTCGGACAGCAGATTGCCCCAGCTGACCGGTATGCGCAGAGATGAGTAGCCCGCTTTGGCATATCCTTCAATGATTTCTTGTGTGATAATAGGGCTTCCCCATGCTTGTTCGTAATTGAGAATGTTGCTTGGGTCTATCCAGTCGCCCACGGCATCCAGCGTGTTGCCTAGGTTGATGCCCAGTCCCATTTCGTTAATCAGTTGGTGGGTTGTGAGATTCTCGCGTACAGTGTATTTTTCCGGTTCATCGCTTTGGATATAGGCCGCCTGCTCCACGTTGATTTCTTGTATATGCTCCTTTACGCTGACGGTGATGATGGCGTTGCGCACGTCGGGCGTAGTGTTGGGTTCTACGGTTATGTTATAGATTGCCTGTACGGGAGTGCTGCTTTCCGAGGTTACTTTGCACCATGCTTCCGAACTTTGGAAAGTGGCTGGTTCATTGGGGGTGATACCGAATTTCTTGCTACCACCCGTTTGTTCAAAATGGAAAGAAGTAGGCTCTACGATGATTTTCAGCTCCTTTTTATCGTCAGAGCAAGCTGTCATCAGAAATAGAACCAGGCTGGTTAATAAGGTTTTCTTGAAGATTTGTGTCATGGTATCGGTAAAATTTCGTTTTAATAATTTCGGTGTATTTATTTTTAGACGCTGATTCAATTGAATCAGCGTCTAAGAGTTTAAAAGAAGGTGTCACTTTGTGTAATCCTGTGCCAGAATTTAATTCAAATTATTGTATCTTGACAACTCGGAAATTATCAAAATACATTTCGATGTTGTATGGACCGTTTTCGCTGGGATTTGTCATCTGGAGTGCCAACTCGTCACCGTCACGTTTTTGGAACTCGCCCCAAGTGGTTTCGTCTACCAGTTCGGAGAGCGGAATGCTGCACTGCATCCATTGGCCTACTTCGGTTTTTCCGGTGAAGTCGCTCACCGGACGATAGTTCGTGTAGTTGTGAGCCTCATTCCCTTTGAGGTAGATGCGGAATACAGGACCTTCGCCATATTCCACTGCCACGAAGCATTCGAACTGCAAAGCCAGTTCGGAAGTCGGTGTATCGGTAGGCAGGAAGGCTGTGTCAATGCCCCATACGGCACCGTTCTGCAATTGGCCCCACCAGTAATTCCATGCTGAAAGTTCCCCTGATATGCTGTAGCATTTACCATCCGAGAAGAAAGGAGCTGCTGTACCGTCGGCAGTGACGGGTACAGCTTGCCCGCCCCAGGAGAACCAACCGATGTTGTCATAGTTCAATACTATATTCTCCAAAGGATAGAAGCCCGGAACTTCGGCAGTACCGCCCATTGTGGTAATGGCGAGTGAGCAAGTGCCTTGCGGTGCACGCGGCATGGTAAAGGTAAGCATATCGTTAGCTTCGCTTACGGTAACAGTAGAGAGATCTACCGAGCGATTGCCCATTGTGATGGAGGCGATATCCATAAAATTCTGTCCCAGTACGGTAACTGTGGTACCCGTGATAGGCATCATGGAGCTTACCTTGCTGATACTTGGTGGGAGGGCTGTGCGACGGAAGGGAGTAAATGCGGATGCGGTATAGCACTCCACTACCAGACTGCCTTCATCAATCAGGCCTGCGGGAGCATTGAATGATATTTCGTCAAAGTTCTTGTTTACCGTGTAGTCCGTTACTTCTACCGAAACAGGTGCATTGGTGATGTCGTCCACGGCAGTGGTGAAATAAACGCGCTGAATTTCGTAGAAGTTACCGCCCACGATGCGCAGAGGCGTGCCCGTCTCCACGGGGAAGGTTGTGGCTACACGGGTGATGTAGGGTGCGGGCGAGAGTACATGCATGGAGTACGTGGCAATGCCGTGCGAGGTCTCGATACGCAGTTCGCCTTTCAGTTCGGGGTTGGCACCCGTCAGTTGCAATTCGCCGGGGATAGTGAGGATGAGACTGGTGGAAGTGCCGTAGTTGCTATTGAACGAAACTTCTTGTTCGTTGATGAACACTTTCCGCACATTATTCAGATTTTCGCCGATGACTACAATCATGGTGCCCGGATTTACATCGGTGAACGTACTGTCGGCCTTCTCTGGGTCGACAAGACGGATGTGGTGGATTACGGGAACACCGCCGCCCTCGTCATCGTTGCAGGCGGTGAAAAGGTTGCATGCCAACAGGATGGTGAGCAACACAAAAGGAAAATGTATATATTTCATATTAAAGTCGTTATTTGAGATAATGAATGTATAACTTGGTTTATTCACTGAATTCGTATGCTACCGGTTCTTCGTTCAGTAGCGGATTCTGGATGACATCGCTTTCCGGATAAGGCATCAGGATGTTGCCGTGGTGGATTTCGATGTTCTCGCCCGGTTCCTGCCAATTTTCTATGCCTTCGAGGAAAGTGTCGCCTTCTTTCTTGCCGAAGTGGAGGTAACCGTCTTCGTCTTTCACGATGAGGTCTACTGTGTAGCCGCGGTGTTGGTTCTGGAAGTAATTCAGCATGTAGTCGGGTTTCCAGTGATACCACGATACCATGTCATACCAGTTACAATACTCCATCGAGAACTCTACGCGGCGTTCGCGAATGATGTCTTCGAAGGTTACGCGTTCCTTGCGGGGGATACGTGCACGGTCGCGCACCTGGTTCAATGCTTCCAGGCCGGGACCACCGGTCAGTTCTTCGCTGTTGCCCAGACAAGCTTCGGCATAGGTCAGGTAAACATCGGCAAGGCGTAGGATGTAGGTGTTGAGCGGAGAGTTCATGGACTGGATATAACCGTCGTTGTCGTCGTCCGGACCGCCCGGTACACCTTTTTTAATGCAAGAGGTGGCGCCGTCGTAAGTATAACCACCGTCGGCAATGCAGATGTATGAATAGTATGTACCCGGTGTGCAGAAGGTGGCGTTGCGGCGGATAGTGTCGCCCAACTCATATTGCTGGAGCATATCTATACTTGCCTGATAGCTGCTCCATACGTTTACACCGCCGGTCATCTTGCTGTTGCCGGCGAGGTCGGCAAGCAGAGTGTTGCATACGCCCCAATCACCCAGTGGCACCCACTGCATGGCAATGAGCGATTCGGGATTGTTGTTGTGCTTATACTTGAAGAGGTCTTCATAGTTTTCGTAAAGGCTGATGCCGCTGTTGTTTATCACGTCGGCGGCCAGTTCCTTGGCTTTCTCCAGGTCGGCGTTGTCGCGTGTGCCTCCTTTCCAGCCTGAGCGGGCGAGGTAGACTTTGGCAAGCATGCCTTTTGCACCCCATGCGTTGACACGTCCTTTGGCGGTTGCCACTTCAGGAAGATTCTCGACTGCATAAGTGAGGTCACGAATAACGAGTTCCAGCACATCTTCTTCACGGTGGAGCGGTTGCATGGGATTGGCAACCACTTTGTCGTTGTCTTCGATGATGATAACCGGTCCCCAGAGGCGAACCATGTAGAAGTAGGCACAAGCACGCATCAGGCGGGCTTCGGCAATGGCTGTGCGCTTGGCACGTTCGCTTACGCTGTTGCTACATTTGGTCTGCACATCACTGATAACTGCATTGGCCATTGTAATGACCGAGTAGAAACCTGTCCATGCATTGGCAAGGTTTTCGCTCAGGGCTGTCACCTTGAAGTTGGTGAACTCGGGAGCTCCCCAGCGACTGAAGTTATCGTTGGCACGGTTACTGCCCAGCGGCACGATGGCGCGGGAGTTGAGGTCGAACCATGCACGGTTGTAAAGCGGTGCAGTGGCTTGTTCGAGTGCATCGTCGGAAGTGTAGTATGTCACATCTACGTAGTTTCCTTCGGGAGCACGTTCCAAAAATGAGTCGCTGCATGCCGTAAGCAGAAGGAGCGATGATATAAGGGTTAGAAATCTGTGTTTCATAACTATATTGAGATTTTAAATGATAAATGATTTGTCTGGCTCATTAGAAATTGAAGTTAAGGCCAAATGTATAGATACGTTGCGAAGGATAGCGCGCATCGTCCACACCACGTAGCAATACATTGTAGTTCAAAGCGCCTATTTCGGGATCGTAGCCTTTGTAGCCTGTGATGGTACAGAGGTTCTGGATGTTGACGTAGAGGCGCAGATGGTCTATCTGCAAACGGCGCAACCATTTCTGTGGGAAGGTGTACCCCAGCGAGATGTTTTTTATGCGGAGGTAGGAAGCGTCTTCAACAAAGCGGTCGGAGATACGGTTGTTGTCGTTGGCGCTACTGGTAGTGATGCGTTGTACTTTGGCTGCATCGGCGTTGGCCACGTAAACATTGGAAAGTACCTCGTCGCCCACTTCGGGGTCGTGCATGGCGATTTGGGCAATGCCGGTAGCTTCTTTCAGCAGGTTGCTGTTACGCATGGGATCGGTGAAGGTGCGGCGAATCAGGTTGATAGCCTTGTTGCCCACCGAGCCGTTCAGGAAGATGTTGAGGTCAAATCCTTTATAAGAAAGGTAGTTGTTGAAGCCGAACGTGAATTTGGGTGCCGGATTGCCGAGGAACGTGCGGTCTTTCTCATCAATTACACCGTTGTTGTCGCGGTCTTCATAGATGTAGTCACCTACCCAGATGCCCGATTTGCCGATGGTCTGGTCTTTCGGGATGGCTACTTGGATGCGGTTGCCCGTTTCGTCGAGCAGGAAGTTGCCGTCGGCACCTTTCTTGTAGAAATCTCCTTCTTCCTTGAACATACCGATTACTTTATAGCCGTAGAACTGCCCGACCGGTTCGCCCACCATGGTGTAGGTCAGTGTTTCCGAACCGTTGATTCCCGAAATAGCGGATGATTCGGAGTAGAGCTTCGTCACTTCGTTGTGGTTGATGGAGAAGGTGAGTCCTGAGGTCCAGGTGAAATCACGTGTCTGGATGTTGTGCGTGTTCAGGGTAAATTCTACACCTTTGTTGGTCATGGCACCGGCATTGACCCACGGTGCACGAATCAGACCGCTTACGTAGGTAGGAAGAGAAGCTTGCATCAGCAGATTGTCCGTTTTCTTGTAATAAGCATCGGCGATGAACTCTATGCGGTTGTTGAAGAGGGCGAGGTCGAGTCCTACATTGAAGGAGTTTGTTTCTTCCCACTTCAGTTCACGATTAGGATAGTTGCCTGCATAGAAACCAGTACCCCAGATGGAGGCTGCCGAAGCCATGGTGACGCCGTAGGCATAGGAACCCGCCCATTGGTTACCTACTACACCCCAACCCAGGCGGAGTTTCAGTGAGTTGATGGCTTCCACATCTTTGAGGAAAGCTTCGTTGTTGACTTTCCAAGCCAATGCTACCGAAGGGAACCAACCCCAACGACTTTCTTTGGCAAACGAAGACGAACCGTCGGCACGGAGCGTAGCGGTCAGCAAGTAGCGGTCGTCGTAGTTGTAGTTCAGACGGCCGAAGTATGATTCGATGGCGGATGAACCACGGGAACTGTTGGCTTTTGCTGTTGTGGCATCACCCGCATCCAGTTCGTGTACGGAGTTGAAGAGGAAGTTGGTACGGCTGCCGCTCAGCGACTCGTACTTGTTTTCTTGCGCTTCGTGTCCCAGCATGGCAGAGAGGCCGTGTTTGCCGAAGGTATTATTATAAGTAAAGTAAGTTTTCAATGTCCAGTTGCTTCCGTTGCCGGCTCCACGGCTTGCTGACGACTGCTGCTTGAAGTGCTCGTAGTCGTAGGAGGGGGTAAACTTATAGTCGTTGCTGTAATTGAAGTTGGCGGCATATTCCGTGCGGAATACGAGTCCTTTCCACAGCTTGATGTCGGCAAAGGCGTTGACATAGACTTGTGTGTTGCGACTATAGTTTTCATTTTGGATAAGGTCGGAGAGGGGGTTGGAGAAGTAAGTTCCATACATGTTCTCCGTCTGCATGCCGAAACTGCCGTCCGGGTTGCGGGCAGGCACTTCGGGGAGCTGGTTCAGGGCATTGTAGATGGCACCCGAACCGTCTACGTTGTTGGTCTGCTGTGTACGGGCTACGGAGGCGCGCAAGCCGGTGGTGAGCCACTTGTTGATGTCGTTGTCCATGTTGACGCGGAAAGAGAAACGCTCAAAGTCCGAACCGAATACAATACCGTCTTGCTGCATGTAGCCGCCGGAGAGCGAGTATTTCATGCTCTTCGAACCTCCGGAGATGTTTATCTGATGGTTGTGCATCGGGGCAGTGCGGAAGATTTCATTCTGCCAGTCGGTACCGCGGCTGAGGAGTGAGGGGTCTTTGAACTCTTCGCGTGCACCGAAGCCGATGGTGGCGGCGCGGAGGTTCTGGTAAACTGCATATTCGGGGAGTGTCAGTGTTTCCAGTTTCTTGGGAAGCTGTTGCAAGGCATAGTAACCTTCGTAGGAGACCTTCGTTTTGCCCTCTTCGCCCTGACGGGTGGTGATGAGTACTACACCGTTGGAGGCGCGGCTACCATAGATGGCTGTGGCCGATGCATCTTTCAATACTTCCATGGAAACGATGTCTGCAGGGTTGATGGAACTGAGCACGCTGCTGTTGCTGGTGTTGTTGCCTGAGATGGCTACACCGTCGATAACGTAGAGCGGTTCGTTGCCGTTCAAGGAGTTGATACCACGGATGCTGACCGAGATACCGCCACCCGGAGTTCCGGAATTCTGGGTCACCTGCACACCGGCGGCACGTCCTTGCAAAGCTTGGTCGAGCGAGGTGACTACGGACTTTTTCAGTTCGTCACCCGTCACGCTGACTACGGAACCGGTCAGGTCACTGCGTTTCATCGTACCGTATCCCACTACTACTACTTCGTCCAGCATCTCATTGTCTTCTTGCAGCAGTATGTCGATGCGGGTGGTGCGCTCTACTTTCACCTCTTTGGTGCGGTAGCCGATGTAAGAGACTATCAATGTTTGTCCCAGATTTGCCTGGATGGTGTAACGGCCGTCGATGTCGGTAATGCCGCCCGTATTGGTTTCTTTCACTTTGACGGTGGCTCCTACAAGTGGCTCACCGCCCGATTCTGATTTAACGATACCGGATACTGTTTTGGTTTGTCCATACGTGGAAACAATACCCAAACCTAGTAACACGATAACAAGCAATTGTCTCAATTTTGTCCATTCCCATTGAGAGCATACATTTGCGTGTAACTTCATAATACTTTAATTTAAGATTTAAAAATAACTGTTATTAAAAGCTACTGCAAATATGGAAAGTTATCATAATAGCATAGGTCTATCATGTCTCAAATAACATACCTTTATGTTTCAAGTTATCATTTTAGACTGCGGATGTAATCAGATGGTGATATTCCAAATTCATTCTTGAAGTTTACAGTGAACCTTTTTGGAGAACTGAATCCCACCTCATAGGCAATTTCTGCAATTTGTTTCTGGCTTTCCTTTAGAAGTTGCTTACTGCGCTTCAAACGGATAATCCGGATGAATTCTGCCGGACCTTTACCGGTGATACACATCAGCTTTTTGTAGAGATGGCTACGACTCAACCCCAATTCTGCTCCTAACATTTCCACAGAGAAGTCGGAATCACTCATGCGCTCTTCTACTATTTTGATAGCTTTTTCAATAAATTGTTCGTCTAGTGGAGTGATTGTTATTTCATTAGGTGTCACTTCTATTTTCTGACTGAATTTACGATGGCTTTTTTCTGTCCATTCAATAAATTTCCTGATGCGCAGCTTTAGTAATTTGAAGTCAAAAGGCTTTACGATATAGTCATCGGCTCCTTGCTCAAATCCTTCACTTTTGTATTCTTCTGCCATACGGGCTGTAAGCAATATAACGGGAATGTGGGACCATTGCATGTTTGTTTTGATTTGCCGACATAGCTCTGTTCCATTCATCACTGGCATCATGATGTCGCTTATTACAATATTGACACTGTTTTTTTCTAATATCTTCAATGCCTCTGCTCCATTGTAGGCAACCTGTATGGCGTATTCATCGGACAGGTATTCAGACATGAAACTACAGAAATCCTTGTTGTCGTCCACCAACAAGATGGTATACCGCAATTCTTCCGCATTTGGAACGGGAAGTTCATTCGGAGCTTTGTCATTGTTTAGCAGTTCCGGAAGTAATTCCTCCTTTTCACTGGCATATGTGACGATAGGCAATTTAACGGTAAATACGGAACCTTTAGGAAAATTGTCTGTAACGGAGATTGTTCCTTTGTGTAGATGTACATATTCGTTTGCAATATGCAGGCCGATTCCACTGCCGGTTTTTTCCGAAGTTTGTTGCACCTGATAAAAACGTTCGAAGATATGTTTCTTGTCTTTGTCTATGATACCTTGTCCGTTGTCTGCCACACAGATGCATACATTGTCATCTTCGCGATAAAGATGTACATTGATTTCTCCTTTATCAGGAGTGTATTTGAAGGCATTGGACAACAAGTTGTTCATTACTTTTTTTATTTTAACCGGATCGAAGGACATGTTCAGGTTTTCTACTTCGCACATGAAACAGAAGCTGATGGTATGGTCAAGAGCATACTCTTGAAAAGTACTGCAAATCTCGCGGATAAAGTTGACAATATCTCCCGATTTGTAATGAGCTGTCTCGGCTCCTACATCCAGTTTCCGGAAATCAAGCAGAGAGTTTATCGATGTAAGTAATTGTTGTGCATTTTTATTGATTGTATTTAGTTTTTTGCGTATTCCGTCATCCAGGGTTTCTGACAATAACATTTGTAACGGGCTAATGATAAGCGTCAGTGGTGTACGTAAATCATGGCTTATATTTGTAAAGAACTTTAGCTTCATCTCATTCAGGAGCAACTTTTGTTCTTGCTCCAGTTTTGCTCGTTGTTGCTCCAGTCTTATGTTGTGATGCTTTTTGAATCGGTATATTACATAGGATATTATACCAATGGCAAACAATATGTATAAGATGATAGCAACATTACATAAATATATTGGAGATGAAACGGTTATATTCAACTCACTAGCTTCGTCATTCCATATACCGTCACTGTTACAAGCTTTAATCAATAGTTTGTAATTGCCAGGAGGAAGGGTGGTGAAAGCTACTTTGTTCTCGTTTGTATAGTACCATTGGGTATTTAATCCTTCCAGTTTATAGGCATATCTTATTTTATCAGCATTCAGCAAATCGCCTGCGGCAAATTCGATGGAGATTAAATAATCGTCATATCTGACAGACAATGATGGGGTTCTGCCAAGTACAGTTGTTAATAGTTTACGCCCTTCATATATTGAGTCTACTTCTATATGTTGATTGCCAATGGTCAGATTTGTAAAATACACCTTTGCCAGCGGTCGGCTCTTTTCGGTCAGCTTGTTCGGATTTATAGATGTATAGCCACTGGTGCCTCCCAGCAGTAAATCTCCGCTGGACAATTTACAAGCGGAATGGGAGTTGAAATGATTTTCTGGCAATCCGTCTCTGGTAGAAAGATTCTTGAAAGAAAAGTCTACTCCTTCCTGGGTGTCTGGGGTTACTTCCAATATAGACAATCCGTTACTTGTTGCAAGCCACATGTTACCATGATTGTCTTGGGTTATACTGTTAATGAGATTGTCACACAATCCGTTGTTTACGTCGAACCAGTGTAGTGAATCATTTTTTAAGTCCCAGGCAGTCAATCCTTGTTTATGGGCTAACCACAATATATCTCTGTCGTCCTTGAATACAGTGGAAATGAAGAGCTGCTTGAATGGCTGTGTCTCTTTTCGATTGGCATAAATCATTTCGGGTTTTCTCGTCACGATGTCCATTACACAGAGTCCGTATGTAGTCCCGATATACATTTTGTCTCCATAGTCATAACAGATATTGAGTACATTGATATTATTCCCATCAGGTAGTAGATAACTTGTCGCAGTATTTGCGTCCGGATTAAAACAAACCAAAGTTTCCAGTACATAACCTATCCATAAGTTTCCATATCGGTCTTCCTTCATACTCCATACGCCACTGTATGGCAGTTGGCTGTTCTCTGGAGTAAAATGGCGAATACTGTTGTTCTCATAGCAGAACAATCCGTCTTGATAACTTCCTGCCCAAATCCGTCCTTTATGGTCTTCGAGAAGACTGATGATGGCTATGTCGGGGATGGATAGTTTGCGAATGGCAAATCCTTTTTGCTTTTCTTTTACATAAAGTCCGTTCCCATCTGTTCCCAGCCAAATGTTTCCGGCCTTATCCTCTAAAATGGAGGCTATATCACCGCATTCTTTATGCTGGGTATCAATAAATTCATGGAAGCTTTCGTGATAATAAGAAACTCCTTTTTTGAAATTTCCTAACCAAATGACGCCTGAATCATCACGGTAGATTGTATTTATTCTGTTGGAAGCAAGGGATGTGGAAGACATAGGGGTATTCAGGAGGTTGACAAGGTTATCATTTACGTAGTCATAAATGAATACTCCTTTATGGTCCGTTCCTATCCAGACATGTCCGTTCGAGTCATCCAGTATGCTCCTTACCGCATTACTTTTTGTCTCTATTTTGGAATGGAGATTGATTTGGTTCCATTCCGATTTTATGTTTTTCTTATAGAATATTTGTTCATCGGTATATGAATATAGCCAGATGCCTCCATGATAATCAGTGTATATGTGCTTTTCGATAATAGAGTTGGAGGGTAAGCTGATGTTATCTACCCGTTTACATTTCTTTGCGTTGTTCTCTAGTTTCAATAAGGTCGAATTCCAAAGAAGATATAGGTTTTCACCATCATCGCTGATACTCAGTTCCGGAGTTTCTTCTGGAAAGTTTTCTATTTTGAATGTTTTAAGGGTTTTATGAGAAAAATTGAAGTAAAAAGCATTTTGGCCTTGCAGTACCCATAAATTGTGTCTTTTGTCAACATGTACTTTGTAGGTACCATTTATCTGGATGCCTATTTTAAGGAGGTATGAGGGAATATCGGTAATGAAGTTGTCTTTGTCTCGGTCGTATATACAATATCTTGCCTCGCTTCCAATCCACAAATTGCCCAAACCGTCTTCCTGTAAGTTCCAGATGTCGTTAGACAATAAAGAATGGATGTCTTTTTCTTTGGGTTGATACACTTTAAAGCTATATCCGTCGTATCGGTTCAATCCATTGGCGGTCCCTATCCATAAAAAGCCTTCACAGTCTTTCAATATGGTTTTTACGTTATTGTTTGAAAGCCCGTTTTCTACTTTCAGATGGCGAAATACATACGGAGTTTGTCCTGCTAACGGCAGATAAGCCAGTAACAGAATAATGAGGGGGAACACTAATTTGTGTAAATAGTTTGTAAAAGACATACTATATAATCTGAAATTGAATTCTCAAAGATAGCAATATCTTATTTAAATAAACGTAAATATGTTGCATTAATAGGTCTGTAATGTTGCATCGCGGTCGTATAAGTCTTAAACATGCCATCCGTTTGTTGTCTTGCGTGTCTTGAAGTGTTTTTCTCATTTATTATTCAACATTTATTTCATACCTTTGCAGGGAAGGACTGGTTCCTGCCAATATGATTAACCTTCTAATACTTTATCGAAAATGAACAGATTCATCATTTTATTTTTATTCTCTTTGGGAATATTGTCAACATGTGTATTTGCCGTAGAGGTGATTCCACTGAATGAAGGATGGAATTTCCACCGGGGTTTTCAGGCACCTGCTTCGGAAATAGTGAAGGTTACTTTGCCTCACACTTGGAATGCGGGCGATGGCATGTTTGGCAATGCCGATTATTATAGGGGATTATGCAATTACAGTCGTAAGTTGTCTGTTCCTGCCCATTATCGGGGCAAACGTTTTTTCTTGAAAGTGATGGCTGCACAGACGGTTGCCGACATTTTTATCGACCATCATTTTGTGATGCAACATAAGGGTGGTTATACGGCATTTGTGGCAGAATTGACTGATTTCCTGGTCCCGGGAACAGAAAGTGTATTGGAAATTCGTGTCAGCAATGCTCAGACTATGGATGTCGCTCCCATTTGCGGCGACTTCAATATGTTTGGTGGGTTGTATCGGGGGGTGGAACTGCTGGTGACGGAGGATGTCTGCATAGAACCTGCTTATTATGCCTCTTCAGGTGTATTCTTCACTCAGTCCGATGTATCGGAGAAAAAGGCCCATTTGAAAATTGAAGCACTGCTTTCGGCAAGGGAAACTACTGTGACCGGTTGCGAGGTGGAGTTTCGACTATATGACAAGGAAAAGTTGCTTTGCCGTGTTGCCAGTGCAGAGGTGGGTGAGGATAAAAAGGTGATGATGGACATAGTGCTTGAAAGGCCTCATTTGTGGGATGGAGTGAAGAATCCCTATTTATATAAAGGAGTGGTGATATTGCGTAAGGATGGAAAAGAGATAGACCGCCGCGAAGAAGAGATAGGTTTCCGCTACTTTCATGCCGATGCGGAGAAAGGTTTCTTCCTGAATGGAAAGCCTTATCGCTTGAATGGCGTGAACCGGCATCAGGATAGGGCAGAACGCGCTTCGGCATTTTATCCGCAAGACCATGATGAAGATTTGGACTTGATGCAGGAAATGGGATGCAATGCCGTGCGTCTTTGTCACTATCCGCAAGCCAAATACATGCATCAACAGATGGACAAGCGGGGACTGGTGGCATGGGCTGAGATTCCTTTTGTCAATGTTTATGTGAATAATCCTGCTTATGATGAAAACTTGCGCCTGCAATTGAAGGAACTGATTTTACAGAACTACAATCACCCCTGCATTTTGTTCTGGGGGCTGTTCAATGAGATAAATTCCGGTTGGCTGGACCGTCCTTCGCGTATGGCGGCAGAGCTTCATGCTTTGGCCCGTCAGTTGGACCCGAGCCGTCCCACTATGGGAGCCAGTAATCAGGATGACGACTTCAACGGATTCACCGACCTGATTGCTTTCAACAAGTATTTCGGCTGGTATGGCGACAACATGGATGACATGGGGCGCTGGATAGACCGCGAGCATGCAGCACATCCGGAGCGGAAGATGGGCATCAGCGAGTATGGTGCCGGGGCATGCGTATTCCAGCAGGAGGACTCGCTGAGGCATCCGGAACCGTGGGGGCAATGGCATCCCGAAAACTGGCAGACTTATTATCATGTGGAGAATTGGAAACAGCTTCAGGAACGCGAATTCTTGTGGTGCAACTTCATCTGGTGCATGTTCGACTTTTCGGCGGCAGGCCGTAGGGAGGGATCCATTATGGGACGCAACGATAAGGGGCTGGTGACTTACGACCGGAAAATAAAGAAAGATGCCTTTTACTTTTATAAGGCAAACTGGAATCAAGAAGATAAGTTTGTATATATCGCAGGAAAACGATTGGTAAACAGAACCCGCAAAACCGTTGATGTGCAAGTATTCAGCAATAGCGGAGCTGCCAAATTGTATATCAATGGCAAAGCATATGGGACTGCAAAACCTGATTCCGTAAATGTACTGGAATGGAAAGGCATTGTATTGGATACCGGTGAAAATAGAATTGAAGTCAGGAACAAATATGGAGCGGATTGTTGTGTATGGATATGTCCTTTTTAATTTTCATCAGGCGCGGAATGTATAGGAGAGCCACGGGGAATAATGAACCGTGAAATGCTGTACAGTCTGCGCCTGATAGCTTTAATATGTGATTTTCTGTAAATCCGTATTCGGTCCGTGGACTACCAGTTTCCCGTCTGGTTGGATGTCTATGAGGTCGATGAATACCATTCGTTCGTCACCGGTGGTTTCGGTGCGTCCATGGTAGACACAGTAGAGCCGATTGTGAATGTCGATGAGCATACAATGCCCGGTTCCGGTCACGATGCCGCCTTGCTCTGTGTTCTTTTGCAGCACCGGATTGTTGGCAGCCTTTGTGAATGGGCCTAAAGGACTTTGGGAGGTTGCATAGCCCACCGCATAATTCTTTCCTCCGAAGAAGTTTGCAGAGTAAAGCATGTAATAGAGATTCCCGTGTTTCACCATATACGAACCTTCTGTCCAGCGTCTGTTGACCTCATGTGTAGTCACCGAACGGTTCTCCCATTTCGCTTGAGGGTCGTCCATCGTTTTGGGCGGGCAAAGCAATGCTACCGGCTCTCCGATGACACCGGAGAAATCCGGTTTCAGCTCCACGCCGTAAATCCAGCTCTCCTCAATCTCGTCAAACCAGCCCTTTGTTTTGGCCCATGCTGAGACTTCGCTCTCGACGGCATGTTTGTAGCAGCAGCGGGAGTAGTAGAGGTAGGTCTTTCCGGATGCATCGTCAAAGAGTATGTTTGCGTCGATGATAGGATAGCCGGGGTCGAATACCGGGCGGTCGGACAAATCTTTGAAAGGCCCGGTGGGTTTATCGGCTACGGCTACGCCGATACGGAAGTTCTCTTGCTCCTGAGTGGGGTTTTCCTTCCAGTTGGCGCTGAACCATAAGTAGTATTTGCCGTCGCGCTCATACACTTCGGGCGCCCAGAAACAGTCGGTGGCCCATGAGTCGGATGTGCCGCCTTGATAGACGGGACCCTCATCTTTCCATGTCACCAGGTCATCGGAGGAATATACTTTGAAGCCGTTCTGTACTCCCCCCGTCCCGTACATATAGAATTTCCCGTCGGAAGCTTTCAGGAGGAACGGGTCTCCGAAGGCCATGGGAAGTGGGTTCTGATATACTACTTTCTTCTTATCTCCGCATGATGCTGACAGCAGAGCCAATAAGACCAGTGCCAATGTGAAAAGGGTGTGCTTCATCTTGTTAGAATTTAAATGTTGAAGTAACGAAAAGTGTTTGTATCTGCAAAGTAAACACAATATAGGGAAAGCTGCAAGGAAATTAGATAGAATGCAAGCTTTTCATTATTTTTGTGCATCATTCTAAATAATTCTTTGATGGGACAGTCATTTTCGGATATATCGCTATACCACGAGTACCGGTCGGTGAAGGAGAAAGAACATTTGGTGTCACAGAAAACCTGGGACGACCTCAATCTGGATGACTTTTTCGAATGGGCCGACCGTACCTCTTCTTGTGTGGGCCGACAGTACCTCTACGACTTGTTGCATTACAACCGCCTTTCGGAGATTTCGGAACAGGAGGAAGTGATTCGCGAACTCTCTGCCGACAAGGAGTTGCGTGCAGAAATCCGGTCGGAGTTGCAGAAACTGGATACGCCGGATGCTTGCGCCATTGCATCGTTGTTTTCCATTTCCCATCCCATATATTCCCGCCGCTTTTACCGTTTGCTAAGTATATTGCAGTTCGTGCCTTTTGTTTTGTCAGGGATGGTTTATGTTACATCTTCGCTTTACGTTCTGGGGTTATTGTGTATATCGGTATTGGTGAACATGGTATTGCACTATCGCAGCAAGGCACGGATTCAGGGCTATTTCTTTTCCATCCCTCAGTTATGGCTGCTGCTCAGGCAAGCGGAGAGGCTGGCACAGATTCCGTTGTGTGTATCGGTGCATCGGGATATCCAAAAGACTTTGCAGGCGCTGCGTCCGTTACGAAAGCAACTTTCCACTTTCCGTTTCAGTATCAAGCTGGAGAGCGACATCGCCATTCTTGCTTATTTCTTCATCGAGATGGTGAATGTGTTTTTCCTGCGGGAGGTTATTCCGGTTTCCAAGGCTTTCTTTCTATTGCAGGGCAGGCAAGAACAGATTGAAGAGGTTTTCCGCTATTTTGGATTGGTGGATGCGCTTTGCTCTGTTTCCGAGCTTCGGGATGGGCTGCCCTATTATACTCTTCCGGAAGCTTGTGACGAGGGTGAAACGCTTCATGCAGAGGGCCTTTATCATCCGCTTATAGAGCATTGTATCCCCAATGACATTACGCTTTGTGGCAGTTCTGTCCTTGTTACCGGCTCCAATATGTCTGGTAAGACAACCTTTATCCGTGCTATCGGACTTAACCTGCTTTCCGCACAAGTGTTCCATACTTGTTTCGCCCGCAGTTTTCGTTTTCCCATGGATACCGCATTGTTTTCTGCTATCCATCTGGAGGATAGTCTGATGGAAGGAAAAAGTTTCTTTCTGCAGGAGGTACAGATTGTTCGAGAGATGCTGGAGGTCGGAAAGGGACGTAGGCAGCTTTTCCTGCTGGATGAGTTGTTCAAAGGGACGAACACGGTGGAACGGATAGCTATAGCCAAAGCTGTGCTATCTGCTTTGGCACACAAGAACAGTATCGTGTTTGCTTCCACTCACGACGTTGAACTGGCTTCCTTACTTGAGAACGAATATGAATCGTTTCATTTTTGTGAATGTGTTGCCGACAATACCTTGTCTTTTGATTATAAGCTGAAACCGGGACCGGCGACGGAACGTAATGCCATCCGGATTATCGAGATGTGCGGTTATCCGAAGGAAGTGGTCGGGGAAGCGTATCGGCTGGCTAAAAAACATGTTTTATAGTTTTACTTCTAATTGTTCCTTATTCCAATCGTTACTATATTGTCTGTTCAATATCTTCTGGAAGGGGTAATCTTTTAAGTTATCCAATTAGAAGGTTTATGTTCTTTTCTTTCATCTTTTCGATATTCTCTTCCGAGATATTGCTGTCTGTGATGAAAGAATTTACCATAGATATTGAACCTAAACTGGCAAATGCACTAATTCCTATCTTGGAGGAATCAGCTACCAGAATGACTTCCTCGGCGGCTTTTATCATGGCCGATTTAACCATCAGATCGCTGAGGCTCGGATAGGTCAGACTCATGTCTGGGGATATTCCTGCTGTGGCAAGGAATAGTTTGTTGGCATGGAAACCTTTGAGTGAATCGGCTGCCATCTTTCCTGTCAATGAAAGGGTGGGTGCTTTGAATTCTCCTCCTGTCACAATGAGGTTGATGCCTGGATTTTCGCCCAATATAAGTGCTATGTTCAGAGCATTGGTAATGACGGTCAGCTCTTTGTATTGTGTAAGTAGTTTGGCTATTTCTGTGGTAGTAGAACCGGAGTCGAGAATGATACATTCACCTTCACTGATAAACGACGCTGCTTTTTGGGCTATTTCTCTTTTTTCCTCAATATGGGTCTGATTGAAAACCTTTCCGGTTTTTGCAAATGAGCCCACATCCTTCAGGAAGGCTCCGCCGTGTTCTCTTTGGATATACCCTAATTTTTCAAGGGCTTCCAGGTCTTGTCTGATTGTTACATCCGTTACATTGAAAATCCTGCTTAATTCTTGAACTTTTGCATGCCCGTCTTCGCGGATAAGGTCCAGAATCTTGACTCTTCTTTGGTTTAGTGCCATATCTACTTTATATATTGTTGTTTCTACGATAATCCTGTATATCTTTGATCGCTATAATCTTCAGTCGGAACTTTTTTGCCATTTCAAGTAGTTGTGGCAAGCGGGCCATTGTCCCATCCTGGTTCAGTATTTCAATGAGAGCGCCGCCGGGTGTCAATCCTGCCATTCTTGTCAGGTCGAGTAATGCTTCTGTATGTCCGTCACGTCCCAATACTCCGTCCTCATGTCCGTAAAGGGGGAAAATGTGTCCGGGACGTGCCAGTTCCGAGGGCTTTATATTACCGGTAACCAAAGCACGTATGGTAGCGGAGCGGTCATAGGCGGAAACTCCCGTTGTGCAGCCATAGCCCTTCAGATCGACGGACATGGTGAACGGCGTGCCTAAAAGGGAAGTGTTGTCTTCCGACATTGGGGGCAGTTGGAGTTCTTTGCAACGTGAACGCGGTAGCGGTACACAAAGAAGCCCTCTTCCGTGTGTAATCATGAAGTTAACAATGTCAGGAGTTATTTTTTCACCGGATACAATAAAATCGCCTTCGTTTTCTCTATTTTCATCATCGACAACTATCACTATTTTCCCTTGTCGAACCGCTTCTATTCCTTCGTCTACAGTATTGAGCATTGTATAATCATTTAATTTTTCCGCAAAGGTAGTCAGAAAAAGTCAAATGAAAGTCTATTCTTGCTGTTTTTCTTCTTTTTTATTCTATATATTATCTTTTGCACTGTAGTTCCTTTCTCTTTTTTATTTATTTGTTTCGTTTTTCGCCCTGGTCTAATTATAAAACATGTTAATAAACAATGGAAAACTTTTGTTTTCTTTCGTTTCGTGGTTTTTATTTGTTTTCTTTGCAAAGAAATGAAAGCAAATAAGCTATGAAAACAAAAGAATTGACTCTTCAATCAGAAAGGAATCGAAAAAGATTAATTGAAATTATCTATAAGGCAAAAGCCGGTCATATCGGCGGAGATTTGTCTTGCCTCAATGTTCTTACGGCTCTTTACTTTGATGTGATGAATGTGAATGCGGACAGTCCTAAAGATGATTTGCGTGACCGTTTCATTTTGAGCAAGGGGCATTGTGTGGAGGCTTTGTATGTGACGCTGGAATCCAAAGGGTTTATAACAGAAGGCATTTTGGATACATTGGGACAATATGGCTCTATCCTTTCGGGACATCCCACTATCGGAGTTCCGGGTATTGAAGTGAATACCGGAGCCTTGGGACATGGTTTGTCTGTTGGGGTAGGTATAGCGATAGCTGCCAAAATGGACAACAGGGATTATAAAACCTATGTGTTGATGGGGGATGGTGAACAGGGTGAAGGTTCCATCTACGAAGCAGCAATGGCTGCCCGGCAGTATAGATTAGATAATTTGGTGGCTATAATAGACCGTAATCATTTGCAGATTAGCGGAAATACGGAAGATGTGATGGGAATTGATGATATCCATGATCGCTGGACGGCATTCGGCTGGGAGGTAAAGGATATGAATGGTGACGACATGGAAGATATTATCCGGACTTTCCGTTCCATTGATTATGCAAACCGTCACCCTCATTTGCTGGTGGCTCATACGACAAAAGGGAAAGGAGTATCTTTCATGGAAGGGGTAGCTAAATGGCATCATGGGGTTCCGAGTAACGAACAGTATGAACAGGCCATTCAAGAAATATCAGAAAGAATTAAGGATTTAGAATATAATTGATATGATAGCTTGCAGAAAAAGTTTCACCGACACTTTGTTGTCATTGGCTCGGATGGACAAGGACATCATTGCTGTGACGACGGATGCCCGTGGCTCGGTGACGTTAAATGATTTTGCCAAAGAATTGCCGCAGCAATTCGTGGAGTGTGGTATTGCGGAGCAGGATGCTGTGGGTATTTCAGCCGGGTTGGCTCATAGCGGAAAGAAAGTGTTTGTATGTGGTCCGGCTTGTTTTTATGTGGCTCGTAGCTTGGAACAGGTAAAGGTGGACTTGGCTTATAGCCAGAACAACGTAAAAATATTGGGAGTAAGTGGAGGAGTAGCTTACGGAGCTTTGGGGGCTACCCATCATAGCTTACACGACATTGCCGTGCTGCGTACTTTTCCCGGAATGAATATCGTGTTACCTTGCGATGCCCGACAGACTAAAAAACTGGTTGAGCTTTTGGTTGATTATCCCGAACCGGTTTATGTACGTGTAGGTCGTGCAGCAGTTCCCGATGTCTATGAAAATGATGATTTTGATTTTGCCATAGGTAAGGCCAACATGTTGCTGGACGGAACAGATCTGACTATTATCGGAACCGGTGAAACCGTATACCACACACGTCAGGCGGCTTTGAAGTTACGCGAATATGGTATTTCGGCCCGGGTATTGGATATGTCCTCTATTAAACCTTGTGATGAGGAAGCTGTTTTGAAAGCCGCTTCCGAAACCGGGCGAATCATCACGGTTGAGGAGCATAGCCAGTATGGAGGTCTTGGGGCGATGGTGACTGAAATCATATCCGAGCATCCCGTACCGGTGAAAATCCTGGGTATCCCTGATGAGAATGTGGTGCATGGGAACTCCCTGGAAATTTTTGCCCATTATGGACTCGACTCATCCGGTATCGTGAAAACTGCCCTTGACTTCCTTAAGTAACTCCGATTCGATAAATTTGAAATCAATTAGCCTTTAATAATACCTGAAATGGAAAACCTGATAATTGCAATAGACCAAAGCACCTCGGCTACCAAAGCCATGCTATTCAATGAGAGGTGTGAAATGCTGAGGCGCGTCAATGTCACCCATGAACAATATTATCCCAAATCCGGATGGGTGGAGCATGATGCTGAAGAAATTTATCGGAATGTACAGAAAAGTATAGCCGAACTGATAAAGGAGGAAGTGGCAGACAATATGTATTCGTTGGCCATCACCAATCAACGTGAAACAGTGGTTGTATGGAATAAGCATACGGGCAAACCGATATGCAATGCTGTGGTATGGCAATGCATGCGTGGTGCTGATATCTGTAATGAGTTGAAAGCCAGTGGGTACAGCGAAATAGTACAGGCGAAAAGCGGTTTGCTATTGGATCCTTATTTCTCAGCCAGTGGTGTGAAGTGGATACTTGACAATGTGGAAGGAGCCCGTCAGGCTGCTGATAACGGTGACTTATTGATGGGAACCATTGATACGTGGCTGATTTGGAAATTGACTGATGGTAAACGCCATGTGACAGATTATACCAATGCTTCCAGGACTCTTTTGTTTAATATTCATACGATGCAATGGGACAGTGACCTGCTGGAGCTATTTACCATCCCCGAAACTATGATGCCTGAATTACTGCCATGTGATGCTGTTTTTGGAGAAACTACGGTGGGAGGATTATTTAAGAATCCTATTGTCATAGCCGGTGTATTGGGGGATTCACACGGTGCACTGGCCGGTCAGATGTGCTTTGAAGAAGGGCTGGGCAAGGTCACTTATGGAACCGGCTCATCAGTGATGGTGAATATTGGTGAAAAAGCTGCCGTTGCTCCCCGTGGATTGGTCACTTCCATCGGTTTTGCCGCACTTGGAAAAATATTCTATGCTTTTGAAGGCAATATCCATTGTACTGGTGCTACCATCAAGTGGCTAGAACAGAGATTGCAGATGATTAGTTCGCCAGACGAAGCGGAAGAGTTGGCGGCTACAGTAAAAGACAATGGAGGTGTGTATGTCGTACCGGCTTTTGCCGGGTTGGGAGCTCCTTGGTGGCAAGGGGATGTAAAGGCTGCCATTTTAGGGATGACCTTAGGTACCGGGAAACCGCATGTTCTCAGGGCAGCACTTGAATCCATAGCCTATCAAGTGAATGATTTGGTCAGAGCGATGACCAGTCAGGCAGGTATAAAGCTGAAAGAAGTCAGAGCCGATGGAGGACCTACAAAAAATAAATTCCTGATGCAGTTCCAGGCCGACTGCTTACGTGTACCGATCAATTGTTCGGATGTTGAAGAAGCTTCGGCCTTGGGAGCCGTTGTAATGAACGGAATGGCTCGCAAGATATGGACGAGCTTTGAGCAGGTGTCCGTATTACGCCGGAGCCGCTACCGCATAGAGCCGCAAAGTAACCTATCACAGGTAGAAAAATGGTGTGAAGGCTGGTTGAAAGCGGTAAACCAATTAATCAGATAAATATTTTCAAAGTATAATTTAAATACCCACTATCTACAATGAAAAACAAGGAAAGAATGTGTTTCGGTATAATTATCGGCACTCGTGCTTATTTTAATTCAGAATTGGCTAAAGATGTTCGCAAACAATTGTTGAAAACACTTGCCGACGAAGGCTATGATTATGTGATCTTACCTGAAGACGCTACTCCTACCGGCAGTAGCAGTATTGAAACCCGCGAAGACGGATTGAAGTGTGCGGAACTGTTCCGACAGAATCGTGACCGCATTGACGGTATCATAGTTTCCCTGCCCAACTTTGGCTTTGAGATTGGAATCATCAATGCTATCAGCGTGGCCGATTTGAATGTCCCCGTTTTGGTACAGGCTTGTGACGACGAGAACGACAAGGTGGATCTGGACAGCCGCCGTGATGCTTTTTGCGGTAAGATTTCTGTTTGTAACAATCTGTATCAATATGGCATACCTTTTACAGATACCACGCTACACACCTATTCTATATACTCCGAATTACTGGCCAAGGATATCAATAAGTTTGCTGGTATCTGTCGTGTAGTCAATGGCTTGCGCCATGCACGTATCGGTGCTATCGGTGCTCGTCCGGCTGGTTTCCAGACTGTACGTGCAAGTGAGAAACTGTTACAGAAGAGTGGCATTACAGTCGTTCCGGTCGACCTTTCTGAAATACTCGGTGCTGCCCGTAAGATTGAGGATACGGATGCGGAGTTGCTGAAGAAGCTTGAAGAAATTAAGTGCTATGCGGCAGTTCCCAAGGAATATAGTGACAAGCTGGTGCTTCAGGCAAAATTCGGTGTGGCTGTAGAACGTTGGATCGAAGCCAATCAGATTGATGCTGTTGCTGTTCAGTGTTGGGACTCTTTGGAACAAAATTATGGTTGTGCAGCATGTGTGACAATGAGTATGCTGGGTGAAAAATTACTTCCTGCCGCTTGTGAGGTAGATATTGCCGGCGCTGTGTCCATGTATGCTTTGACATTGGCAGCGCAAGGTCAATCGGCATTGCTTGACTGGAATAACAATTTTGCAGAAGACCGGAACAAATGTGTATGTACCCATTGCGGTAACTTCCCGAAATCGTTTGTCAGAAATGACTTGAAGCTTGGTACACTGGGCGTTTTGGGACGTACGCTGGGCAAGGTCAATACATTCGGTGCCGTATATGGTAAAGTGACCAAAGGTGATTTCACATTCTTCCGTATTTCCACAGATGATACAAAAGGCGCTATCAAGGCTTATTTGGGTACTGGTGAAATCACGGATGACCCGTATGGAATGGATGGATGCATAGCTGTCACCAAGGTGAATAACTTGCAGACTCTGATGAAGTATATTTGTAAAAATGGTTTTGAACATCATGTGGCTATGGTTCGCAATGATGTGAAGGAAATTCTGAACGAAGCCATCGAGGACTATTTGGGCTGGAATCTATATGTGCATGAATGAAAAGTAAACACACGGTAAACAACAGAAGATAAATTATGATACTTGTTGACAACTATATTTTGGCCATTCTGTGTTGTGTCTATTGCTGCCTCTGTTGGGGCTCTTGGGCGAATACGCAGAAGATGGTGACCTCGAAAAGCTGGAGTTTCGAGCTTTTCTATTGGGACTTGGCTTTCGGTTTGTTTTTCACGGCTCTGTTGGGGGCTCTGACATTGGGAAGCTTGGGAAGTGAAGGCCGTACTTTCTTTGAGGACTTGGCGGCAATGGACTGGAACAGTATGAAGTATGCACTGTTGGGTGGTATTGTCTGGAATTTCGGTAATATCTTTCTGACGGCAGCCATCGCTGTGGCCGGTATGTCGATAGGGTTTCCCATTGGCGGAGGCTTAGCCTGGATAGGCGGTATAATTTTTAATTATCTGCTGATAACTTTGGCCGGTGAAGTATACCCCGGAAACCAGGCATTGCTTTGGATAGGGGTAGTTGTTATCATTGTAGCCATCTGCATTTGCGGGAAGGCTTATGGAAAGATGTCGGCGAGTCAGGCATCCACCCCTAAAAAAGGTATCTTATTGGCTATTGTGGCAGGATTGGCCATCATGTTTTTCTATGGATTGGTTGTAAAATCACTCGATCCCCAGTATGTTGCGGGTGGTACGGGAACACTGACTCCCTATACCGGCGTATTTTGCTTTGCCGCCGGTGTCCTTATCACTACTCCCATTTTCAATACGTTTGCCATGAGTCATCCGGCTCAAGGAAACAAGGTCACAATGAAGGACTATCTGAAAGGTGATACCCGTACACACCTGATCGGTATGTTGGGCGGCTTTATCTGGATGAGCGGTATGGTGGTCAGCTTTATGGGAGCCGGATCAGCCAATCCGGCCATAGCCTATGCGCTGAGCAATGCCGCACCGGTGGTAGCCATGATTTGGGGATTCTTTGTATGGAAAGAGTTCAAAGGAGCTCCCAAAGGAACTGTACCTATGATTGCGACTATGTTTGTACTCTTTGTTGTGGGGCTGGTACTGATTACGCTTTCAAACTGATATTTTAATTCATTGTTAACCCAAAATAATAATAAATGAAAACGATTGTAAGACAAATTAAACAGAAAAGGTTAATGGTCTTGGTGCTGTTCCTTTTGGTAGGTATGACATCTGTTTTTGCACAGAAACATGTAAGTGTATCTGGCAGAATCACCGATGAACTTAATGAACCGATGATTGGTGTAAGTGTATTGGAAAAAGGTACGACAAATGGTGTCATAACTGATTTGGATGGTAATTATACCTTGTCGGTGAATGAGGGCGCCACTATCGTCTTTTCGTATATAGGTTATGTGACCCAGGAAAAGAAAGCCGCTGCGGGTACTATGAATATAGTACTGAAAGAAGATAACAAGACCTTGGATGAAGTGGTTGTAGTGGGATATGGTGTACAGAAGAAAAGCTCCGTAACGGGGGCCATCTCTTCCGTAAAGGCTGAAGATTTTGAAAATCGTACCATTACCAATGCCGAGCAGGCCTTGCAGGGTAAGACAGCCGGTGTGCAAATTATTTCTGCATCTGCGGCTCCTGGTTCGAATCCCGCCATTCGTATCCGTGGATATAGCAGTAATGCCAGCTCAGATCCTTTGTATGTAGTCGATGGTCTGCGTACGAAAGACATCAGCAACCTCGATCCGAACGATATTGAGAGTATGGAAGTATTGAAGGATGCTGCCTCTGCTGCTATCTATGGCGCCCAGGCCGGTAACGGTGTTGTCTTGATTACCACCCGGAAGGCAAAAAAGGGAGTCCGCCGTATTTCTTATGATTTCCAGTTGTCCTCCCAGTCTTTGGGTCGTACTCCTGATATTCTGAATGCTCAGGAATACGTCAATTATATGACTGAAGGCAATCTTATTCCCAGAGAAACAATAGATAGGTATTGGGATGGAAAGACAAATACTGATTGGGTGAAAGAAACGTTTGAATCATCCATGATGCAACGTCACAATGTCAATTTCCAAGGGGCCAATGATAATGGTTCACTGTTTGCATCGCTTTCTTATTTAAGCAACAATGGTCCCATTGTAGGCAATAAGGACGTTTTTGACCGTATTACCGGCACTGTCAATGCAGATTATAAAGTAAAGGATTGGTTGAAGTTCACGACAAACAATTCATTTTCCCGTTATCATGTACAGTCTGTAAGCGAAGGCTCAGCAACCGGTTCTTTGATGCTGTCTGCCATTCAGCTTGACCCTCTTACTCCAGTTACCTATACACCGGATAAACTGCCCGACACTATGATTAATTATATGAACCAAGGGCATACCTTGCTTCAGAATGCCAATGGTGATTATTATTCTATTTCCCCTTATGGTGACTCCAATAATATCAATCCGTATATTATGCGTGACCGTGGTACAACGAAAAGAGATGGTTTTGTGTTCAGCGGCTCCACTTATCTGGATTTTACTCCGATTAAAGAGCTGGTCATCACTTCACGTTTGGGATACCGTTATACTTACAGCAATTCCTACGGCTATGTTATGCCTAACATTACCTGCTCTGACCTTTATCAGGACTATGTATCGGTAAGTGCGACAAGCTCCAACACCACGTACTGGCAATGGGAAAACTTTGCCAACTATACCAAGACATTTGCAGATAAGCACAATGTAAACGTGATGCTTGGTATGTCCTATTCTTCCAATACTTCCTTTGGAGTGACGGGAGGAATCAATGGTAGCCGTTCCGGCGACAAGGTTGATTTGGGTATTACCAAGTTGGATCCCAATTATGCCTATTTTGCTTTTCGGACCGGTACTGCCACCCGTACGGTAAGTGGTGGAGAGAAACGGAGGTATGCCAATCTTTCTTACTTTGGCCGGGCATCTTATGACTATGCAGGCAAGTATTTTGCCCAATTCACCCTTCGTGCGGATGCAGCCGACTTGTCTATCCTTCCTTTGCAGAAACGTTGGGGCTATTTCCCGGCTGTGTCTGTCGGCTGGGTACTTTCCAACGAGAAATTTATGGAAAACCTCAAGTCAATCTCTCATTTGAAGTTGCGTGCAAGCTGGGGACAGAATGGTAGTATCGCCGGTTTGGCAGACTATATGTATGATGCTACGATTTTGTCTGGAATCAATTATCCAATGTCCGGTGATGTGTCTTATGAAACAGGTTCGTTGCCATCTGCAACCGGTAACTATGATTTGAAGTGGGAAACTTCCGAACAGATAGACTTGGGTATTGACCTCCGGATGCTGAATGACCGTTTGAGCTTCGGATTTGACTATTATGAGAAGAAAACCAAAGACTTGATTGTAACCGGTATTACTCCTTCTTTGATTGTGGGTAACACTACTTCACCTATGAATGCGGGAAATGTCAAGAACAGCGGATTTGAGTTTGAACTCTCATGGCGTGATCATATCAAAGATTTCAGTTATAGTGTAAAAGCTAACATCGCTACTTTGAAGAATAAAGTAACTTATCTTCATGAAACATTGGAGCGTATTGCCAGTACAACAAGTGCAGGTATCGGCACTATGAATTATTTTGAAGAAGGACATCCCATTTGGTACATGCGCGGTTATGAGTGCACGGGTATTGATCCGCAAACGGGTGACCCAATATTCAAAGACAAGAATGATGATGACATTATTGGAGATGCCGACCAGACAGAAATCGGTTCTGCCATTCCCGACTTTACTTATGGTATTACTTTGACAGCTGCCTGGAAAGGCCTTGACCTGACAATCTTTGGTTCCGGTTCTCATGGCAATGATGTGTTTGCCGGCTATAACCGTACTTCCCGTATGAAAGCGAATACCTTGAAGGAATTCTATGACGGACGGTGGACTGCTGTGGGAGACAATGCAAAATATGCCCGTTCCAATCCCAGCAATTATGATAAGTATTTAAAGAGCTCCAAATTTGTATTCGACGGTTCATATTTTAAAATCAAGCAGATACAGTTGGGCTATAACCTGCCTAAGAATTTGTTGAAGCAGGTGGGTTTGAGTAACCTTCGTTTGTATTGTTCTTTAGACGACTTCTTCACATTTACCAAATATCCCGGATTTGATCCTGAATTTACGAGTACAGGCAATGCGATGGGTTTGGATATGGGCTCTTATCCGTCCAGCAAGAAAGTCGTGCTCGGTCTTAACGTAGTATTTTAATCTTTAATTCAATACGAAATATGAAAGCAAAATATATTTTATCAAGTCTGTTACTTGCCGGCTGCACTTTCTTTTCCTCTTGTGAGGACAATCTGGATATTTCGCAGCATGGGGTAAGCACTTTCGAAAATTTCTATAAAACGGATGCCGATGCGGAAGAAGCCATTATAGCCTGCTATAGCAATTGGAAGGACACCTATGCGCCTGCGTTCTGGCTGAAGAATCTTCTTTCTGACGATTGCTATTCGGCAGGGGAAAGCTGGACGGCTGCCAGTGCACAGTTGCTGTCGACTTATACGTTCGACTCTGATTTTTCCCATATTAAAACGTTGTATACGAATCTTTATAAAGTGATTTATGCCGCCAACATTGTTTTGCAGTATGTAGGCGATGATTCTGAGGTTAAGCTTCGTGCACGTGCAGAGGCAAAGGTTTTCCGTGCGATGTCCTACATCGAATTGATCAGTCTTTGGGGAACTCCGCCGTTGGTGGACCATCCGTTGAAAGCAAACGAATATTCCCAGGCAAATGGTAATACAGAGGCGCTTTGGGCATTGGTGAACCAAGATTTGACCGAAGCTGTCAACAGTGGCAATTTGGAGGAAAAGACAAGCTTGGACAACTTTACCTATCGTATCACCAAACAATTTGCACAAGCCTTGTTGGGCAAGGCATACGTATTCCAGAAGAATTATGGTGCTGCTGTTACAGTTTTGGATGAGGTAATCAATAGCGGGAAGTACGACCTTTACAGTGATTATGAGAATATCCAGACTACCAAAGGCGAGGCGAATTGTGAAAGTCTGTTTGAAAGTAATTATGTTTACGACGCCAACAATGTTACCGGCATTATGAGTAACATGATTTGGGTATATGTGCATTGGCGTGGAGACATGCTTGCATTCAATGAGCCTACTCAAATCTATTCTCATGGCGGCTGGGGATTTTTTAATCCGACGAAGGAAAGCTACGATGCGTTTGTCGAAATGGGAGATACTTATCGCTTGAATGCCTCTATCAAGACATACCGGCAAATGGAGGATATGGGTATCTCATTGAGCAATGCCATAGCTTATATGCCGGACAATGCCGGTTACTTCAGCTGGAAATACCGTGTTTATGAAGCAGATGTCATCAACTATTGGTGGTTGCGTTGTCCTAACAATACCCGTGCCATGCGTTATGCCGAGGTTCTGCTGCTTGCTGCTGAAGCGAGTCTTCAGTCCGGAAATGCAAGTAAGGCTGCCGGATATGTGAATAAAGTGCGTGACCGTGCCCAGTTGCCTGCATTGGGCAGCGTCTCTATGGATGATATCAAGAAAGAGAAGCGTCTGGAGCTTTGGATGGAAGGCTGCCGTTACCAGGATTTGATTCGGTGGGGTGATGCTGCTACGGTACTTGCCAAGAGAGGGCAGGAAAGACCGGCTCTTTACAAAGACGGCCGTGTAAGTTGGGATGAACAGAAAAATGCTTCTGCCGGCTTCAAGAGCGGTAAGCATGAACTGCTTCCGTTCCCTGCTACTGAAATGAATGTCAATAAGAATATGACCCAGAACCCGGGTTGGTAATTAATCAATAAAACTTAGTTTATGAATAAATTAAAATGCTTATTCCTATCAGGCCTTATGGCTGTGATGCCGGTTTGCATGAGCGGACAGCAGACGCCCGGTGAAAAATCGTCAAAACCGCGTGTCATCATTACTTGTGACCCGGAACTTGATGACCTGAACTCTTTGATACGTTTCCTGCTTTTCAGTACGGATTTCCGTGTGGAAGGCTTGATTTATGCCAGCAGCCAGTTCCATTGGAAAGGTGACGGGCACGGCACGAAGTGGTATGTGCCTGGACGTGAATATTCCCGTAATGGCATAGACTACGGACCTATGGAAAGCTGGCGTTGGGATCCGGATGAACGTTTCATTGACGATGCCGTGGAAGCTTACGAGAAAGTATATCCCAATCTGAAAGTGCACGACCCGTCTTATCCGACTCCCGAATACCTGAAGTCTAAAGTGCGTATCGGTAATATCGAGTTCGACGGTGATATTTCCAAGGACACTCCGGGGTCGGAGCTGATTAAAGCTGTATTGCTCGATGATTGTACGGATCCGGTATTCATCAATGCTTGGGGAGGTGGCAGCACCATCGCCCGTGCCTTGAAGTCCATTCAGGATATTTATGAGCATACCGATGCCTGGAAAGGCATCCGTGAGAAGATAATAGGAAAAGTGGTCCTTTCCCTTTCGGGTGATCAGGATGATACGTATGCACGGTATATCCGACCTTTCTGGCCGGAACTCAGACAAATGGAGATGGGGGGGATGACAGTCGGCCTGGCTTATAATGCACAGTTAAGAGCCTCCAAGGAAAATCAGGTTTTCTACTCTCCGGAATGGATGCAGGAGAACATCCGCAGTAAAGGTCCTTTCGGTGAAATGTATCGGGTCTGGGGAGACGGTAAGCAGATGGTGAAAGGTGATAAGTTCGATTTCTTCGGTTTGTCGGGTTATACGGTTGATGAATTGAAAAAGCAAGGCTATGTGGTTTGGACCGGAATCCAGCCGAAAGGCTCCTATCTGGCTGAAGGCGATACTTACTGTTTCCTGAATTTGATAGGTAACGGCCTGCGTGGTCACGAAGACCCCACTTATGGGGGATGGTGCGGTGGAAGAACCGTCCTTCCCGATTCGGTGAAGAATCTTCCGCGCATGGAGCAGATGAAGTATAGAGCCGAGCACTATCCTTTGCCCGACTTCACAGCTCCGGTAATGAATGGATTGGCTGCCCGCTTTAAATGGTCGGTCACTCCAAACTATGCCGACGCAAATCATGAGCCGGTGATAAAAGGGGCGCTTGCCATGAGTGCCAAGCCGGGTGAGAAGCTGAAACTTAAATACACTGTAACCGATCCGGATAAGGATGCCCTTACCATTAAATGGTGGCAGTATGTGTCAGCCGGTACATATCGGGGCAAAGTAACGGTAGATGACCCTGCTTCTGCAAATACAGCTTTTACTGTTCCGGCTGATGCCAACCCCGGTGATACCATCCACTTGATTTTGGAAGCTACGGATAACGGTACGCCACAGATGAACCGCTATCACCGCCTGATTATTACAGTGGCAGAATGAACTTGAATCAATGAACTTTAATTTGAAGAACTGAAATGAAAAAGATTATATTGGCTGCATTTATGGCAGCTTGTGGACTGCAAATGTCTGCCCAGCAGAACTTGTTTGTTGCGCAAGACCTCGAGTCTGCAATCGTGAATAAAGACAACACAGTGACTTTTAACTTCAAGGCTCCCGATGCCAAGAAGGTACAGATTGCAGGTGACTTTGCCGAAAGGGCGGAGGGACAACACATTGGCGGTATGGTGGGCGCAGGCCTGATAGACATGACGAAGAATGCCGAAGGAATCTGGACCTATACCACCAAACCGCTGGACTCGGAACTCTACAGTTATGAATTCATGGTAGACGGCGTACCGACCATAGACCCCAACAATGTTTATGTCTATCGTGACTTTGCCACAACAAGCAATGTATTCATCGTAGGGAATGGCAAGGCTGATTTATATAAGGTCAATAAAGTGCCTCATGGAACATTGGCCCACCGTTGGTATCACTCTGATGGCATGAAAATGGATCGCCGTATCAACATCTACACACCGGCGGGTTATGAACAGTCCGGTAACAGAAAATATCCTGTGCTCTACTTGTTGCATGGCATGGGCGGTGATGAAGACGAATGGACTACTTTCGGACGTGCGGCACAGATTCTCGATAATCTGATAGCACAAGGCAAGGCTGAACCGATGATTGTCGTGATGCCCAATGGACATGCCGCCATGGAAGCTGCACCGGGTGAAAGCAGCCTGGGTTACTATAAGCCCTACCACATGAAGAACGGAACCATGGACGGTGCATTTGAAACCTATTTCCCCGAGATTGTGAAGTTCGTAGAAAGTAATTACCGTGTGCAGGCAGACAAGGCACACCGTGCCATTGCAGGCCTTTCAATGGGTGGCTTTCATTCTGCCAATATTTCTTTGAACTATCCCGATATGTTCGATTATGTAGGTTTGTTCTCTGCCGCTCTTAATGTCCAGAGTGCAGGCCAGCGGAATAGCCCGGTTTATCAGGATATGGACAAGAAGCTGGCTGTCCAGTTTGAAAAAGCTCCTAAACTCTACTGGCTGGGTATCGGCAAAGACGATTTCCTGTATAAGAACAATGCCGCCTATCGCGCCGATTTGGATAAGAAGGGATATAAGTATGAGTTTATGGAAACTCCCGGTGGGCATGTATGGACTTGCTGGCGTATTTATCTCTCTGTATTTGCTCCCAAGTTGTTCAAATAAATCATAACACACCATGAAGAAACAACTATTCAGTCTGCTGTTGGTCGCAAGCGTTTTGAGCGCTTGTGGACCGGCGGCTCCCCAACTGGGTAAAGATTCCGTTGAGGATGTTATTGGTGCCATGACTTTGGAAGAAAAGGCACATTTGGTTATCGGTACCGGAATGGTGGGTACTTCGGGTGACAGTACGGTGATTGGCACTACAAAGAAGTTGGTTCCCGGTGCAGCAGGTACTACTTATCCGATACCCCGTTTGGGAATTCCTGCCATTGTGTTGGCTGATGGACCTGCAGGTTTACGTATAGATCCTATCCGCGAAGGGGATTCTGCTACTTATTATTGTACACATTTTCCTATCGGTACGTTACTTGCTTCTACTTGGAATCAGGATTTGGTAGAGGAAGTTGGAAAATCAATTGGTAATGAAGTGTTGGAATATGGTGCGGATGTTTTACTGGCTCCTGCTTTGAATATCCATCGGAATCCTTTGTGCGGGCGTAATTTTGAATATTATTCCGAAGACCCGTTAGTGTCTGGCAAGATAGCTGCTGCATATGTTAGAGGGATACAGAGCAACGGAGTGGGAACTTCCATCAAACATTTTGCTGTTAACAACCAGGAAACCAATCGGAATGCTAATGATGCTCGTATCACTCCTCGTGCCTTACGGGAAATCTATTTGAAGGGGTTCGAAATTGCAGTGAAGGAATCGGCACCATGGACAGTAATGTCCTCCTACAATCATATTAATGGCACCTATGCTTCTGAGAATACAGACTTGCTGTCCACTTTATTGCGTGATGAGTGGAATTTCGAGGGTATGGTGGTAACTGACTGGTTTGGAGGGAAGGATGCCGTGACTCAGATGATAGCAGGTAATGATATGCTTCAACCAGGAAGGGCTAACCAGTATGATATGATTATCGAAGGAGTGAAATCCGGAAAATTGGATGAATCCATACTGAATCGTAATGTGAAGCGTGTTCTTGAACTTATTCTCCAAACTCCTCATTTTAAAGAATACAAATATTCCAATAAACCTGATTTGAAGGCGCACGCAGCAGTTACCCGCCAGTCAGCGACTGAAGGAATGGTTTTGTTGAAGAATAATAACGAAACCTTGCCATTTGAAAGGAAGGTCAGAAATATAGCTCTTTTCGGGTGTACTTCCTATGATTTCATAGCAGGAGGTACCGGTTCAGGTAATGTGAATCGTGCCTATACAGTCTCATTATTGGATGGTTTGAAGAATGCTGGATACCAGATAGATGAAGCATTGAAGGCCGATTATGAACAGTATATTGAGGCCGAGAATAAGAAAAATACTCCTGACTCGTCTCAGCCTTTCTCCAGATTTATGCCGGTACCTCGCCCGACAGAACTTATCCCTACTACAAAGGTGTTGTCAGAACAAGTTGCTAAAGCGGATGTTGCATTGGTTACGCTGGGACGTACTTCCGGTGAATTTGTAGACCGTAATGTCAGTGATTTTGAACTGAGCGAGGAAGAATTGCAACTGCTGAAGTCCGTCAGCCAAGCTTTCCATGCTGCTGGGAAGAAAGTGGTGGTGGTATTGAATATCGGAGGTGTAATCGAAACAGCTTCTTGGAAAAAACTACCGGATGCTATTTTGCTGGCTTGGCAGGCAGGACAGGAGGGTGGAAATAGTGTGACGGATGTGTTGAGCGGTAAGGTATCTCCATCGGGTAAGTTGACAATGACTTTCCCGAACAAGTTGATGGACGTTGCTTCTTCGACCAATTTTCCTATGGATGCTAGGGCTAATACAGATGTGAGGAATAAGGAGGACAAAAGATCTTCAGTGAAGAATGTAGACTATACGGATTATGAAGAAGATATTTTTGTCGGTTATCGCTATTTCGATAGTTTCGGAAAGCAAGTGTCTTATCCTTTCGGCTATGGTCTTTCGTATACAACATTCGAGTATGTCAATCCGTCTGTCAAAGTTGATAATGGTATATATTCTGTTTCTATTGATGTGAAGAATGTTGGTAAGTTTGCAGGGAAAGAGGTTGTTCAGCTTTATGTCTCCGCTCCCAATAGGTTTCAGATGAACAAACCGGAAAAAGAACTTAAAGCTTTTACCAAAACTAAGGAATTGAGGCCAGGTGAGACTGTTACTGCCACTTTGAAACTGAACACTACGGATTTGGCTTCTTATGATGAAGCTTCTTCTTCATGGGTAGTGGATGCTGGAAATTATAAGTTTTTGATTGGAACCTCTTCCAAGGATATTAAGGCTGTACTTGATGTTGATGTGGTATCAGTTGTGGAAAAAACAAATGACATATTGAAACCACAAGAGACTGTTAATACGATAAAACGCTGAAGGTGAGTATAATATTATTCTTGGTTGTGATTAGGTTGATTTGTAGTGCTTAGGTAAATTAATTGTAATTGGGTAAAATTGGGAAAGAAGCTGCCTCGGAGTTATGAGGTAGCTTCTTCTTTTATTTGGTAATAAGATAAATTAATACCCTCCGTGTCCTACTTACGATATAAATCCCTATCTTTGTGGCGCTTTTTAGCTGAAAATAAGATTCAAATTAATTTAGATACAACAGAAAATGGCACAAGAAGACGTTTTTAAGAAACTCGTATCACACTGTAAGGAATATGGTTTTGTGTTCCCTTCCAGCGAGATTTATGATGGACTGGGAGCTGTGTATGACTATGGTCAGATGGGTGTGGAACTGAAAAATAACATCAAGCAATACTGGTGGCAGAGTATGGTGCTGCTGCACGAAAATATTGTCGGTATCGACTCAGCAATCTTTATGCACCCCACCATCTGGAAAGCCAGCGGACACGTAGATGCTTTCAATGACCCTTTGATTGACAACCGCGATTCCAAGAAACGTTATCGTGCCGATGTGTTGATAGAGGACCAGCTTGCTAAGTACGATGACAAGATAAACAAAGAAGTGGCCAAAGCTGCCAAGCGTTTTGGTGAGGCTTTCGATGAGGCTCAGTTCCGCAGTACCAACGGTCGTGTGCTGGAACACCAGGCCAAACGTGATGCCTTGCATGAACGTTTTTCCAAGGCTTTGAACGATAATAATCTGGACGAACTCCGTCAGATTATCCTTGACGAAGAAATCGTTTGCCCTATCAGTGGTACAAAGAACTGGACAGAGGTACGTCAGTTCAATCTGATGTTCTCAACAGAAATGGGGTCTACCGCCGATGGTGCCATGAAGATATACCTTCGCCCGGAAACGGCACAAGGTATCTTCGTAAATTACCTTAATGTACAGAAAACCGGTCGCATGAAGATTCCTTTCGGTATCGCCCAGATTGGTAAGGCTTTCCGTAACGAAATTGTAGCCCGCCAGTTCATCTTCCGTATGCGCGAGTTCGAGCAGATGGAAATGCAGTTCTTTGTGAAGCCGGGTACAGAGCTTGACTGGTTCAAGAGTTGGAAGGCTACTCGCCTGAAATGGCACAAGGCGCTGGGCTTCGGTGATGACCATTACCGTTATCACGACCACGACAAACTGGCCCACTACGCTAATGCTGCTACAGACATTGAGTTCTTGATGCCTTTCGGTTTCAAGGAAGTAGAGGGTATTCACAGCCGTACAAATTTCGACTTGTCCCAGCATGAGAAGTTCTCCGGCAAGAACATCAAGTATTTCGATCCGGAAACCAACGAAAGCTATACCCCGTATGTCATCGAGACTAGTATCGGTGTAGACCGCATGTTCCTTAGCATCATGTCGGCTTCCTACTGTGAAGAGACGTTGGATAGCGGTGAATCCCGTGTTGTCTTGAAGTTGCCTGCTGCACTGGCACCGGTGAAACTGGCCGTAATGCCGTTGGTAAAGAAAGATGGTCTGCCCGAAAAAGCGCGCGAAATCATTGACAATCTGAAGTTCCACTTCCATTGTCAGTATGATGAGAAAGATTCTATTGGTAAGCGTTACCGCCGCCAGGATGCCATTGGTACTCCGTACTGTGTCACCGTGGATCATCAGACTTTGGAAGATAACTGTGTGACACTGCGTAATCGTGACACCATGCAGCAAGAGCGCGTGGCTATCTCTGAACTGAATAATATTATTGCAGACCGTGTAAGCATCACATCGTTGCTGAAAACCTTGCAATAAAGCGGTTATGGAATAGACCGGTGCGTGAACAAACTGAAATAGTAAATAGTAAAATAGTAAAATAGTAAATGAAAAAGTCCCTTTTGTTTTTGCCTTTCTTGCTGTTGCTGGTGGGTGCTTTTATCTCTTGTGAAGAAGTGGAAGAGGCTGGAAAGTATGATAATTGGAGAGAACGCGGCGAGGCTTTTGTTGACTCGATAAAAAGGCTGACTGGCGAGAATTATGTCGCCACAGCAGAGCAGGCCGATGCTATGGAACTCGGGAAACTGTATGCCATACAGACGACTGCAAGCACTTCTGAAGGTGCTCAGTATGTCTATTGCAAGAAGCTTGTGAAGAATGAGACGGGTGAACGCCCGTTGTATACGGGTTATCATTCAAAGGTGAATGCTTATTATTATGGGACTTATGTGAATGGCGAAGAATTCGACGGTTGCTTTGACGGTTATAGTGCTATTGACCGCGATATACCTATTCCTCCGGTAAAAGAACCTACGGTTTTTGATTCATTCGTGGATTTTGAAGTTTCGGGTGTCGTTGCCGGTTGGGCAGCTGCCTTGCAGCTTATGCGGATGGGTGAGCGGTGGATGTTGTATATCCCTTATCAAAGCGGATATGGTATAAATGATTATACTGCTCCTTATTCTACAAATACAATCCCCGGAGGCTCTCTGTTGACGTTTGACTTGCAACTGGTTAGCTTTGCCGAATGAGATAAAAGAGGGTGTGTGCCGAAACGCCCCGAATATAAGAATTCCCCCTGCTATAGATGTCTATGGCAGGGGGAATCTAGTTAATGGAGAGATGTCTTCTTTAGCCTGTTGGTAGTGTGGCAGACGTTCGGAGACTGGTTCGTTTTATATTTTCTTCTTAATGGCCTTTACCCAGATTTTGTATCCATCCTCATTCAAATGCAGTCCGTCGCCGGTCAACTCACTGCGTAGTACATTTGTTCCCTTCTCTGTAAATAGTGGAAAAAGATTGATATAGGCAATGCCTTCCTCTTTGGCAAACGCCTCCAGACGGGAGTTGATTTCAGGAACCATATCTGTCTTTCCAGTCAGTTTTTTGTATCGGCCGAAACTTTCATTGAAAGGGAGTAGGCTTTGTAGGTAGAGTTTTGTGTCGGGAGATTCTTTCCGGATGCGTTCCACCGTCATGCGAATCATGTCTACAATACTGTCTGGTGCCAAGTCATGGGAAATGTCATTGACTCCGATAAGCAGGAACAGCTTGGCGGGATGTCCGGGAAGTATCTGATGCAGGCGGTCATAGATACCCATCACTTCATCACCGATGATGCCGCGATTACGTACATTCTTCTTACCAAGACGGGCAGACCAGTCACCGCCACCTTCAGTCAGGCTATTGCCAAGCATGACGATGTCCTTGCTTGTAATGGCAGGCTCATCCATAAACTGTAGGAAACGTTTGTAGTAATGGTCTGTATAAATACGCGGAATGGGGTAGATGGAAGCCGCCACAGCGTTGGCAACCAATGAACGCAGGCGAACTACGCTGTGTCCGTCTTCCGGATGTACGGCGTTGATAAGGAGTATGACGGAAGTGTCATTGTCCGGATCGATAATGATGGAGGTACCCGTGTAGCCGGTATGCCCATAGGTATTAGGACCAAACAAATCTCCATTGTTGGAGGCATAGGCTGTAAAATTATCCCAACCGAGAGTGCGTCCCAGACTGGCGGTAGTGCGTGGCACAGTACGCATGGCTTTTACACCCAGCGGACTCAGGATGCGGCGTCCGTTCCATTCACCTCCGTTTTGCAGGGCTGCGCAGAGTATGGCAATATCATCAGCACAAGAGAATACTCCTGCATTACCGCTGATACCTCCGTTCATGACACGTGCCAGCGGGTCATGAACTTGTCCGCAGAGAACTTGTCCATTAGGTTGCTTTTCAGTGGGGGCAATGTTATTCAATTGAGAATTGCGAATTGAAAATTGAGAATTGGCTACGTTGTTTTCCTTGTGTCCTTGTTTTCTCGTTCCTTTGTCAACTATCGTAATCCAGTTACCATCCTTATCACGTTGGCAAGGCAGATAGTCGGTATGCTCCATGCCGAGTACATCAAATAGGTTTTCACGTGCAAAGTCACGCAGGCTCTGTCCGCTTATAGTCTCGATAATGTGCTGCAAAGTGATGAAGTTGAGGCAACTGTATTGAAAATCAGTCTGCGGCTTGAAGTCGCGTTTACAAGTAGCAATATATTCCATAAGCCCATCAGGATTGGGAGAACCGTACTGCTTTTCTAGCTCGGCTACCGGTGCATAGGGAGGAAGACCGGAAGTGTGTGTCATCAAATCGGCAATGCGGATTACCTTTTTCTCTTTGCCGTCTTCGCTTTCCCAATTCTTGAAATGGGGTATGTAGAGGCTGACGGGGTCCAGCATACGGAGCTTGCCGCGTTCTGCCAGTATCATCGTACATACGGCGGTCGACATGGATTTGCTGCAAGATGCCATATCAAAGATAGTATTGGCAGTCATAGGCTCCACATTGGGATAAATACGCTTGTTGCCGTAAGCTTTCAGATAGGCCATCTTGCCGTTACGTACTACAGCAAGTACGGCACCGGGAATATCCTTGTTGGAGATGGCTGTTTCAATCGCTTCGTCAGCATACATCAACTTGCGTGAGTCCATTCCCACTTGTTCAGGGGCTACGCGTTGCAAGGGTTGCGCGGTGGCAGCTTGCAGACAAAGAGAAAAGAGAAAAAAATATATTGCTTTCATAATAAAGGAATTTAAGAGTGAGTAATAGCTAAATCCGGTACGCATCCACTGCCTTTTTCACCGAACCGTGCATCAACAGCAGCGCCTTGGCTTTGCCATAGTCCAGTCCGAGTTCCTCTACAATCATACGGGTACCACGGTCCACAAGCTTTTTGTTACTGAGCTGCATATTCACCATTTTGTTGCCTTTCACGCGTCCCAACTGTATCATGACGGAAGTAGTAATCATATTCAGTATCATTTTCTGTCCTGTTCCCGATTTCATGCGTGAGCTTCCCGTCACATATTCAGGCCCTACAATCATTTCGATGGCTACATCTGCCTCTGCTGCCATTGGAGAGTCCGGGTTGCTGGTGATACAGCCGGTCAGTATGCCGTGTTCGCGTGCCTCGTGCATGGCACCAATCACGTAGGGGGTGGTACCGGATGCAGCAATACCGATGACCGTATCCTTATCTGTAATATTGCGTTCCGTCAACTCTTCCCAACCGCGGTGAATGTCATCTTCGGCATTCTCTACCGGATTTCTCAATGCAGTGTCACCACCGGCAATCAAGCCGATAACCAGCGTGGGGGGCATACCGAAAGTCGGTGGAATTTCCGAAGCGTCGAGTACGCCCAGACGTCCACTGGTACCCGCACCCATGTAGAAGATGCGTCCGCCTTGTTTCATGCGGGGCACAATCTGGGTTACCAACTTTTCTATTTGAGGGATTGCCCTCTGTACGGCAAGCGCCACTTTCTGGTCTTCGGTATTGATGTCTTCCAGAATTTCACGGACTGATTTCTTTTCCAAGTCATTGTAGAGCGATGGTTGCTCTGAGATTTTTACGAACATAAGGCTATTTACTATTTGACGATTTACTATTTACTATTTACGATTTGTCACTTTCAGTTGTGATATTTGATGAGTCCTTCCATGGGGCTCTTGATGATTGCACCCAGTTGGATACCCATTTCTTTGGCAGCTTCTGCCAGAACTTCCTTGTAATAGAAGGCTACGGAACCGATGAAATGTACTTTTTGATGCTGATAGTCTTCATATTGCATGACATTGCGTTTAAGGAATGCCTTAAAGCTGTTCAGTACCAGAGCGCGTACACAAGGTTCACCCAGATTCTGTGCAAGAAATGGTGACAAGCTTGCCAGGAAACGGTTGGGGAAAGGTTTACGGTAGACACGGTCGATGATATCAGCAGGTGTCAGGTCGAATTGTTTGAGGAATTTCTCTTTCAGCTCGGGTGTCATCTGATTTTTCAAGATATCGCCTACCAACAGTTTGCCCAAGCAGGCTCCGCTGCCTTCGTCTCCCAAGATGAATCCCAGAGGAGATACATTGGTGACAATGCTTTTTCCGTCATAATAACATGAGTTGGAGCCGGTCCCCATGATGCAGGCAATGCCTGAGTCATGTCCGCAGAGGCCACGTGCGGCAGCCAGCATATCGGTATTGACTTCCACTTCATTTTTCACACTGAGGTGTTTGGTTATGGCACGGTGCACCATACTTATCTTGTCGGGAAATCCGCATCCTGCACCATAAAAGTATACGGCATCCAGTTCACTTGTTTTCAGCTGAGGTAATAGCGCTGTTGCTATTTCATTACTGATCTCCTCTTCCGACTGAAAGAAAGGGTTCGTACCTTTCGTGAATATCTGTTGGAGAAGTACTCCATTCTCTACAACACACCAATCGGTTTTTGTAGAGCCACTGTCTGCTATTAGAATCATATAAAATAGTTTTTAAGGATTAAGGATTAGGGATGATGGATTAAGGATTAGGGTGTTGCATATAATAAAGGTGGTATCATTAAACATTAATCCTTCATCCTTCATCCTTATTCTCATATCTTGATATATATTTTTCGTTTGTACAACTGGTAGCCGATACACCAGTTAATGGCGATAAACAGCAGGGCAAAGGCAAGGGAACCGGCGGTTTCACCGAAAACGGGCATGAGGACTATATTGTATAAGAATCCGTGTATACTGATGCTGCCGTCTCCCCACGGGAAGCTGATGCTACCGAAAAGTATGCTAAGTACGCCGCCCAATACATACATGAACAGCGGATTCACACCGAATGCCTCGAAAAACATGCTCCACTTCTTATAGCCTTTCACATCAATAATCCAGATAAGCAATGCCAGAAAACTGGATGCCAGTCCGCAAGTGACGAATACGTAGGTAGGAGACCATATTTTCTTGTTGATGGGGCAACCGTAGCTTAGCAGGAAACCAGAGAAAGTAAGGATAACACCTACCAGAAACAGTGTGATAAGCTGCGAATTGAGAAATGAGGCACGGTCTTCCGACTTGTTGCCGTCCAGCATCAGCCGTCCTACACAGAATCCCAGCAACACGTGTGCAATGGCAGGGATAGTACTTAACAAACCTTCGGGATCTATGCCGTTATCCTTGTACATGTGTGCAGGGGTCAGGATGGCACGGTCTACCACGGAAAGAATGTTTGTTTCATTATAGGCGAAACCGTTGCCACACATCAACAGTATGAAGTAACCTATTAATAGGCTGGCAATCAGATAAGGTATATGTTTATGCTTCATGGTTAGTGCAATGATGGAGGCTGCTCCGTAGCAAAGGGCCAGCCGTTGCATGACACCCAGGATACGGATACGGTCGAATGTCCAGACGGAAGCCCATAGTTTTTCTCCAAAACTGAGGTCGTCCGGAGCTGAAGCCCAGTAATAGCAGAAACGCGAGAACCAGCCGATAGCCATGCCTATGAGGAAAATGACGATGGTGCGTTTCAGTATCTTCATGCCGGCGGCGTGGCTGAACTCGAAGTTGTATTTCTTCAGGGAAATGTATGTGGAAATTCCCATGATAAACATGAAGAAGGGAAAGACGAGGTCGGTGGGGGTCAGACCGTTCCACTCTGCATGCCGCAAGGGGGCATAGATATGTCCCCACGAACCGGGGTTGTTTACCATAATCATACCTGCGATGGTGACACCACGGAGAATGTCGAGTGCAAGGATGCGTTTACTTACTTTTGTACTGTTCATTGTAATATTTGTGTGTTAAGTTAATTATCAATCCTAATTATCAGCTGCCTTTGTACATTCGTCTACCAGATAGGCAATGGATACATAGGGGATACCTGAGTTTGTTGTCAATCCGATTTCACAAGTACGGCTGTTAGAGTAGCCTATATTCACTCCGGACGCTTCTATTTGCGGGCGGAGTTTGCGTAGGGCGTACGAGTTCAGCTCAGGATAGGTGAATCCCCGGTCTCCGGCAAAACCGCAGCAACCTACTTCTTCCGGCACGATGACTTTACTGGAGCAAAGGCGTGCAAGGGCTATAATGGTATCTGCCAGTCCCATTTTCCGCATGGAGCAGGTGATGTGGATTGCTACGGGGCGGTTAATAGGTGTGAAAATCAGCTTCTCACGTAAGAATGTATAGATGAATTCTGCAGGTTCATACAGTTTCATCTTCTTGATACATTCGCGCATGCGGTGCAGACAAGGGCTTTGGTCACAGAGGACGGGGTATTTGCCTTGTTCGCTGGCTTCCCAAAGTGCGGCCTCCAGTTCGGCTGTCTTGCGGTCGGCAATGTCCAGCATCCCTTTACTTTCCCAAATGGTGCCACAGCAAAGTTTGTCCATGTCTTTCGGGAAGATGATTTCGTAACCGGCTTTTTGCAACAAGGACACCATTTTATTTACCAATGGCTGCTCTACGGGAGACTTCTTTGCCAGACCCATAGTTTGGTTGATGCAGCTGGGGAAGTAAACGACTTTGTAGTTACGAGTTACAGAGCTACGAGCTACAAGTGCTGCGCTATTATGCTGCATAGTGCTTGTAGCTTGTAACTGATAACTTTTCGGCATAGCCGGCGTCCATAGAGGTATGCCTAATGCATTGTGCAAGCCTTTGGTAATATTGCTCATCGCCTTTGTCCCTAATAGTGAATGTCCGAAGTTGGCTAAGGACAATACGGGACGCAGTGTACTCTTGACACCGGCGAAATGATTGGCGACAAAGTCTCCGGCTTTGTATCCCAGACTGCCTTTGGGTAATGCTTCCTGGCGGATTATATGGGTAAGGTCGCCCGTATTGATACCCATCGGGCACGACATGGAGCAGAGGCCGTCTCCGGCACAAGTCTGGTTGCCGGGATAGCGGTATTGTTTTTCGAGCAGTGCAAGGCGTGTCGGGTCCTCGCCGCTTTGTTTCAGCCGGGATATTTCGCGCTGCAACACGATACGCTGGCGCGAGGAAAGGGTAAAGCCACAGGAGAGACAGTTGACTTCGCAGAAACCGCACTCGATGCATTTGTCAGCTACGAGTGACGTAGCTTGTCTCTTGTCACTCATCACTAATAAAGGCAGCGGCTTGAAGTTCTTGATATGGCATTGCGGGTCATCATTGAAAATGACACCGGGGTTTAGCAATCCTTGTGGGTCAAACAGCTCTTTGACGGCTTTCATGGCTTTGTAGGCGTCATCTCCCCATTCATGGCGGACAAAGGGAGCCATATTCCGGCCCGTACCATGCTCGGCTTTTAGGGAACCGTCATATTTATCTACTACCAAGGTCTTGATGTCATTCATCAAGTCTTCGTAGCGTTTCACTTCCGCTTGGGTACTGAAGGACTGGTTGATGATGAAGTGATAGTTTCCTTCGAGAGCATGGCCGTAGATGCAGGCGTCGTCATAGCCGTGACGGGCTATGAGCTGTTGCAGTTCTGCCGTCGCTTCTGGAAGGTCTTCAATGTGGAAGGCGATATCCTCGATGAGGCAAGTGGTTCCCGGTTGGCGCGTACCTCCCACAGAGGGGAAGATGCCGGAACGGATGCCCCAGTATTTGGAATATTCCTCCGGACGGTCGGTGAAGCGTACCGGAATATAGGAGGTGAAGGCTTGCAGGCAAGCTTCGATGGCGGATATGTTCTGTTGCAGTTCTTCCGGGGTACGGGCTTGGGTTTCGGTCAGCACTGCTGTCAACCCGGTTTCGTCGCCGGGCTCCACGCCGGGGAGGGCAGAGGAGGCAACTTCGCCTTTGTATTTTAGGAATACGGGGTCGTTGACGGAGGAAAGACTCTTATAGTCTAGCATTTCAGCCCCTTTTACTGTCCATTCGCCGGTTTCGTCGACCAGCTTCTTCATGGCTACCACAGCGCGGCTCGCTTCTTTGATGGTCTTGAAGTAGAGCATAGCGCTGGCCTTGTAGGGATAATCATATTCAGTCTTCATCGTCACTTCCGAAAGGAACGCCAGTGTACCTTCGGAACCTACCATGAGGTGGGCAATGATTTCGAATGGGTCGTCGAAACGGACGAAGGGCAGCAGATTGAGCCCGGTTACATTTTTGATGGAATATTTGTAACGGATGCGTTCGGCCAGTTTTTCGTTGGTACGTATTTCATCGCGCAGTTCGCAGATGCGGCGAATGAAGTCACGGTGAGTCACTTCGAAGGAGGCGCGGCTGACGGGATTTCCGGTATCCAGCAGGGTACCGTCCATTAGGATAATACGGGCGGAAACAAGCACCTTGTCGCTATTGGCGTGCGTACCGCAGTTCATGCCGGAAGCATTGTTCATGACAATACCGCCTACCATGGCGCTTTTCACCGAGGCGGGATCCGGTGCAAACTTACGGCCGTAGGGAGCCAACAGTTCGTTCACACGTTGTCCGATGATGCCCGGTTGGAGGGTTATCTGTTCGTGGCCGGCGGATATGCTGTATTTTTCCCAATTCTTGCCGGCTACGATGAGGATGGAGTCACTAATGGCTTGACCCGACAAACTGGTCCCTGCCGCTCGGAAGGTGACGGGCAGCCCGTGGCGGCTCGCCAGTTTCAACAGTTGTGAAACTTCATCTTCGTCTTTCGAACGGATTACAATCTGGGGAATCAGTCGGTAAAAACCGGCATCCGTACCCCAAGCCAGCCGGCGAAGTTCGTCGGTGTAAATCCTTTCCTGCGGAATGAATTGTTTTGCTTCCTGCAGGAAAGCCATGTAACTATGCTCTTTCATGTTCACTTTTTTTATATTGCATCACTTCGCTTCAAAGTGCTCTGTAAACGTGTCTTACGAGGGGGTACATTCAGTCGTATACTGAATATATTTAAGTATACGACTGAATGTGGTTCTGTATACGACTGAAATAGTCTCCGTATCAGGCTCTTTTCCCTTCCTTGTTTATCTGTAAATTTATTTATATAAATAATACTTTTTCGACAGCTTACGGAAGTCTTCGGCATCTTTATACCAGTAGTCGCGTATGTCCTCCCAACGGTTCCGCTTCGCGAAGCGCTCGCGTATCTGCCGCGAACCGCTTACTTTGTCGAACATCGAGAAACGTCCCTTGTCGGCATGGTCAAACACGGCACGGTCAGGATAGAGGGCGGCGACTTCCTGCATGACCAGGAATTGCAGGTCGCTCAACGGTGCTTTGCCGAAATCCATGATGTGCACTTGCACACCTTGCAGCAACTCGCCTTTGCCTACACTATAGAACGGCTTTAGGTACATCGGTCTGAAGATGACCCCCGGTACGTTCAGACGGTTCAGGTTTCCGGCCAGCTTTTCCGCTTCCATCCATGGTGCGGCAAACATCTGGAACGGAATGGTATACCCCACGCCGATAGACATATATCCTAGTTCGCCCAGAATGCCGCTGACGGGGTAGAAGAATGCAGAATGAGGATGTGGAATGTGTGGAGAGGAGGGAACCCATTGCAGTCCGGTTTGGGTATAATCCATCTTGCGTTTCCAGCCTTTCATCTTCACTATGTGGAGATTACATTGTTCCCCATCCTTCAACATCTTCTCGCCATTGAGCATCAGTGCCAGCTCACCGCAAGTGAGGGCGTAAAGGTACGGAATTTTAAACTGGCTTACAAAAGAAATGCAATCATCTTCAACCAAGTTGCCTTCAATCTTCAATCCGCCTACGGGATTGGGCCGGTCCAGCACAATGAATTCCTTGCCGTTTTCGGCAGCGGCTTCCATGGCCAGTCCCATGGTGCTGATGTAGGTAAAGGAACGGCAACCGATGTCTTGGATATCATACACTAATACATCCACATCTTTCAGCATGTCCGGCGTGGCCTTGCGGGTCTTTCCGTAAAGCGAATAGACGGGCAGTCCGGTAGTCGCGTCTTTGATGTCCGTCACATGGTCGCCTGCGTGCACATCGCCGCGCACGCCGTGTTCGGGGCCGTAGAGTGCCACAAGGTTCACGTTGGGCGCCTCGTGCAGGATGTCAATGGTGGACCTCATCCGGTTGTCCACCCCCGTCGGGTTGGTAATCAATCCTACACGCTTACCTTCCAGGCATCGGAAATTCTGTTCTTTCAGTACCTCGATACCGGTCTTTATTCTGATCTTCTGTGCTTGCATCGCACCTCCGCAAAGGAGGCAGAGCAAGGATATAATAATAGTCCTCTTCATAACCAATCACTAAATATTACTCACAAAACATTAATCATTAACCATTAATCATTTTTTTCCATATTCCGGGTCTATCCTTCTGTCTGCAAAAATGGTGACAACAACCGTGGCGAAACAGCATATCATTACCAACCAGAAAAAGTCCGTATATCCGATAGCCTCCTGGATATATCCCGCAAACATACCTGGTATCATCATGCTTAGTGCCATGAATGCGGTACAGATGGCATAGTGGGATGTTTTGAATTCACCTTCGGAGAAGTACATCATGTAGAGCATGTAGGCCGTGAAACCGAAGCCGTAGCCGAATTGCTCGATGGCGATGGCGGTGGAGATGGCAAACAGATTGTCGGGCTGGGCAATGGCAAGATAGACAAACGTCAGGCATGGCAGAGTCATGCATCCTGCCATCCACCAGATGGATTTTTTCAAGCCAATGCGTGATGCGAACAATCCTCCGAGGATACCGCCCAGGGTGAGGAATATGACTCCGATGGTGCCGTATACGATACCTACTTCTGCTGTCGATAGTTCCAGACCTCCCGATTCTTTGGAGGCAACCAGGAAAGGCATACACATTTTGATGAGGAATGCTTCAGGCAGGCGGTACAGCAACATGAACACGATGGCCAGCAATGCGCCCGGTTTGGTGAAATAGGTGGCGAATGTTCGTCCGAATTCTCTGAATATGGCTCCTGCAGTGGCGGCATCGGCAGCCAGTGTTGACTTATCTGAGGTGGGTTTGGGGACTGCAAAGAGGTGATAGAACGTCACCAGGCTGAACAGAACGGCTGTAACCAGCATCGTGATGGTCCATGACAGCGGAATGTTTTCGGTTCTCAGTTCGATGGCGCCGGCAATGGCTACGAGCACGCCTTGTCCGAAGATAGAGGCGAGCCGGTAAAACGTGCTTCGGATGCCAACGAAGGCTGCCTGGTCACTCTGTTTCAGTGCCAGCATGTAGAAGCCGTCGGCGGCAATGTCGTGTGTGGCAGAGGCAAAAGCCGTGATGATGAACAGCATCAGCGTGATGCTGAACATGCTGATGGGGGTTGTTCCGGCTGCCATAGTCGCCTCGTCCGGCCGTGGAATGGACAGCGTCAGCAGGATGAATGCCACGGACATCAGAATCTGCATGGAAAGAGTCCACCATCTTTTGGTCTTGATGATGTCGACAAACGGACTCCAGAAGGGTTTGATAGTCCAGGGCAGATAAAGCAGGCTTGTGAACAAGGCCATTTCTCCGTTCGGTACGCCCATCTTGGTAAACATCATCACGGAGATGTTGTTTACGATGAAATACGGAATGCCTTGTGCAAAGTACAAGGTGGGTACCCATGCCCATGGCGATATGTTTTTTGTATGGTTCATGATATTGATTTATTGTGTTTTATCCGATTATTCATATAGCTTTTCAATGCTGGCACCTATATAATAGTGCAGCAGTATTGCATCATACTTATACCCTTGCTCGCCCATCACGGCTGCACCTATCTGGCAAAGCCCCACACCATGCCCCCAACCGGCGCCGGTGAGGATGAAGCGTCCGGGAATGCCTTCGGCGGACAACTCCTCTTTGTCTACCACAAAGGCGGAGCTATAGAGGTGTGAAGTGGAGAGCGTACGGCGGATTTCCAGTTCCTTGCCGATGGTGAGTGTGCGTTTGGTTCCCACAATCTTCAGTTTCCAGAGGCGTCCGCTGGTTCCGCGGGCTATGGGGATAAGGTCGATGATTTGTCCGTAGTCAATGCCTGAACGTTTCAGAATGAGGGCTGAAAGTTCTTCCTGAGTATATTCCACTTTCCAGCGATAGAAGTCCGTAGTCTCCTGGTCATAGTTATTGAGTACCTGCGAGAGGATTTTCTTGTCGGTGGTGTTGCAGAATGCTTCGGGGGAGGTACGAATCCAGCGGTCCGCTTCGACTTCCTGCGTCAAATCGGGTAGTGTGGCGTGCGTTTTGCTGTCTCGTTGTTGGGCAAGATAGGGGTATTTGATGTCTTCCCAGCAGTATTGGAATTCCTCGAAAGCACCGCCGCAGCATTTGGAGAAACGGGCGTCGCAAATCTTACCATCAGATGTCAGTACTTGGCCGCGGGTAGCGGAGATGGCTTGTTTCACAATATCGGTAGAGGCACGTGTAATGCCCTGGTAGCGCTGACAATGGTCGTCGGCGCATACATCGAAACGTGTGTGGTCTTCTCGGTCGTACCAGCGAATCAGCTCTTCGTCGGTCTGCGTAAAGGCCGAGTAGTTAGCTTGGGCTTCGGTGATTTCCTTATTCTTTTGTATTTGTGCCAGTAGCCAGCTTCGGGAGATGACAGCGTGTGCCTTGAGCAGCTCCAGAGAAGCGGTGGCACTCATCTCGGAGGAGATGACGCTGGTCAGATAATCTTCTACATGGATGACGTTGATGCCGGTGAGCTTTCCATTCTCAACGATGATTTTGAGAGCACCCAGAAAACGCTGGTCTTCCTTGCGCTCCCAATGGAAATTGATGCCGATGGTAACGTCCAATAGTTCGAAGGCATCGGTCTGCTCGTGTTGCGGTTCAAACAGCAGTTCGTCATACCGGCGTCCATTCCAGAGAATCTTGCCTTCGTCGTAGGTCACTACCTGCTTTCCGCTGACTTCCGTTCCGTCCATGCGATACGGATTCAGCAAAACGAATTCTATCTGCGGTTCAAACAGAATGCCTACTTGTACTTTGGGCTCTTTCATAATGGTATTTCTTTAAAATTAGAGTTCTTGGATTTCAGAAGTCATATTTTTTCCCTGATACGCTGCCGTACCTTGTGGAAATCTGTGGCAGAGAGGCATACTTCACTTAATATCTGCGCCACGTCTTCCGCAGTGATTTTCAAGAAATCCTTTTCTACGGGGGTGATAAAGACACCTCCCAAGTCGACGGATGCCGGGCTGCTCAACAGATTGGCTTCTCCTTCGGCAGTATAGCAGGCGGGGCGGTGTTTCTCGCGCGGGAAGACAAAGACCACCCAACGGTCGGCCTCGTATAGGACCAGTACGTTCATCATCGGCTCGTCTTCTTCGGGTTTCACGTCCAGAGAACGGTAAATGATGTCGAACAAGTCTGCCGCGTCCTCTTTGGAGGTGGATTCAATCACAAGTGTGGCACGGGGAGCGTCGTCAAGATACCACAGTGCTGCTTTCCTATAATCGGCTATTTTCCCGGCAGTCTGTCCGCGCCAGTCCTTCTCGATGGGCATGAATCCCTTGTTTCCTGCCTGGAAATGGGCATGGTCGGGGGCAGAGGCACCACACTTGGGACCGTTGTAGAAGATGGTATATTCCGTCAGCGCCCCGGCCAGCTCCAGCATGTCGGTGAAGCGGGAAGCGATGCGTTGGGGCGTATGCGCCAGTTCCGGTATTGTCAGGTGGCGGGGGAAGATGGGGAACGGATTCACCAGGATGTTGTAATGTCCGCTGAACGGGATGCCTTTCTGTACCGGCGGCAGGTTTGCCGGGCACAGAAAACATTTCCGTTCCTGGATGGACTTGGCATCCACCCTGGCACCGGAGGAAACGATGCGTGCCGGGTTGAACTGCACCTTATAGGGTATGCCGTTTACGTTCAGCTCTTTCACCCGCACGCCGGAGAGGGCGGCATAGTTGTTGCGTGCCGTCTCCCAGGATGCCAGTTGTTCGGTTAGAAGATTGTGTATCGTTTGATTCATGAGGTTGTCTGTTATTTGATGATTTACGGTGTACAATCACTTTTTCCTGTTCATCGCTATGCGTGCCTGGAGTTCCCAAGTACGGATGCGGTCTTTGTAAAGGTTGTGTCCGTTCATCTTCACGATGTCCAGTGAGGCGTCGGAATTGTCGTCCCAACGGCGGCAGAGGTAGACCACGTCGTACACACGTCCTATCTGGTATTGGCGGGAGAAGTTCAGTCCCAGTGCATAGTCTTCGCCATAGCTGGTATTGGGTACTTTCACTTCGCGCAGCACCGGGGTATAGAAGGCGCGCGGGGCACCCAGACCGTTGATGCGGAGGGCGTTGTTGCGTCCGTTTGCCGGAGTCCATTCCTTGTGGTCGATGATGCCCGGAGCAATCATGTTCATGTTGAAGTCCGTCATCATATAGGTGCCTACTACCATGGCGCAGTTCTGCTCGTAGAAGGCGCGGACCATGATGGCGAGTGTATTTTCGTCTTTGTATACGTCATCGCTGTCCAGCTGCACGGCAAACTTGCCGCACTTGGGGTGGTGTACCCCCATATTCCAGCAGCCGCCGATGCCGAGGTCGGTACGTTCGGGGATGATATGGATGACGCGTTCGTCATCCTTGAATTCATCGATGGCCTCCGTAGTGCCGTCTGTGGAATGGTTGTCGATGATGATAAGATTATATTTAAAGTCTGTCTTCTGCATCAATACAGATTTGATGGCGTCACGGATGGTACGGATACGGTTGCGTACCGGAATAATGACGGAGGCCTCATATTCGAAGTTACCGGCAGAGAACTCAATCTTCTTGAACTCCGGTGCCAGATACCCCCCGATTTCTTTCAGATGTTCGGTACATGCCTGCTCCATCTCAATCTGGCGGTCACGGTTTTTGGGGTCTACATAGTCGAAAATCTTTTCGCCGCTCTTGCGGGTATCGTTTTCCACCTCGCTGTATAAGTATTCGTTGATATGTACCAAGTCTGAATGTTGGCTCAATTTCAGGCGCAGATCATAAAGTCCGGCGAAGTTGTAGTCAGACTTCATGTGCCCGGCGGCTTCCTTTAGTTTTTCGGTGTTGAAAAGGAGCAGGGAGCCAAAGTTGAAGTCATCCCTCAAGGAACCGAATTGGTAGTCGATTACCGGAGCGTTGCTCTGCTTGCCGTCTGCTATTTGGTAGTGGTCGGCATATACCATACCGGCGCTTGAATCTTCAAGGATGTGTATCATACGTTCCAGTGCAAACATACCCATTTCGAGCGTAGTCTCTTTGGTATAAAGCAATGTGTATTCTCCTTTGGCTGCATTAGCAATAGCTTTGAGGGTTGCACTGCTGTAGGGCATGTCAACAAACAATATTTCGCAGCCCGGGAGCGATTCCAGAGTGGTATCGGTCGTGATTAACCGGATTTCTTCTATAAGTCCTGTCGCCTGTAGGCTGTTCACTGTTTTTTCTACTTGTTCTTTTCCTGCGTAGGGAAGAAAGCAACTGATTTTATTCATGATATATCTTTTAATTTTTAATTCTCAATTTTTAATTCTCAGAAGTCCCACTTCTCCACTGGTTGCCGTGAACAGCACTTCGTGGCCGTTCAACGGAACTACGGTACTGATAAGTGAATTTCCTATTTTATGTTTCCACAGTACTTTGCCTGTTTTTCCTTCCAGTGCGAAGATAAGTCCTTCTTTGGTACTGCCAAACATTACCCCCTCTTTTTCCACTTGCATGGAGGGGGCATGCTCATAACCGAAACCTACATTGGTTGCCCACAACTCCCGCGGAGTATCTCCTTGAGCTGCATAGCAAACAATGCTGTCGTTCATCGTTTTGCTATAGATACGTTCACCGTCTTCGGAAAGTCCGATGGTCTCGCGCACCATGGACTGGAAGGTGCGCCACACGGTATTGCCCGTATGGATGTCTATGGCGGTCATGGCGCGTTGCGGGTCGGTAATGAATACTTTGCCGTCGGTGGCTACCGGCCATACGGCGGCTGGAGAGAAGTGCATACGGGTCAGTCCGCCCGTCCATTTCCATAGTTCATGCCCGTTTGCCTTGCTCAGGGCATACAGTGTATTGTCCCATGCGCCGAAGATAACTTTGTCTTCCGTCACCAACGGCTTGGTCTCGATGTAGCCCTTCACGCTGGTGTAGGCCCAGATTACTTTTCCCGTATGGATGTCTATGGCACGGAAAGTGGCGTCACTGGCACCGATGTATGCTCTGCCGTCTGCGATGGTCACGGCTCCGAGCACCGGTTCGGCGGCTTCTACCGTCCAGAGCAGGCTGCCGTCTTTGGCGTTCAATCCGTAGATGCGACGGTCAGCAGACCCGAATACAACGATGCCCTCGCTTACGGCCGGAGTACCGACAATGCGCTTGCCGGATTCAAAGCTCCATAGCTTTTTACCGTTTTTCAGGGCGTAGGCTGTCAGCTGTCCCATATCGTCTCCTACGAACACTTTATCTTTTTCTACGGCGGGAGAGCAGTAAATGCCTGCGCCCGTCTGCACCATCCATTGCTCCTTTACTTGCGGATACTCCTTGTTGACCGAGAAGTCAGGATATTTCTCTGCCTTTCCGTTGCGGTCGTAATACTGTCCGGTCAGCGAGAATGCTGTCCACTGCTTCTTGGGCTCGCCGATACGTTGCGTGTATACCCGGATGGAATCCCCGGTTACTTCATAGATGCCGTAACCCGGTTTCCCTTCTTTGTCGCACAGGTTGCTGCGCATCAGTACGCCCGGAATGCCGTCGTAACGTAAATCCCGGTTGCTGTGGTAGTGTCCGCCGATAAACAAGCGCACGTTGTAGGGGCGGACGGCATCCGTCACCTCATACCAATTGTCCACATCACCTTCCATTAGCGGGTAGTGGGTGACAAGTATCACCGGTTTGTCTTTGCCGTTTTTCTCCATTTCCTCCGTCATCCAACGGATGTCTTGCGGCACTACATGCCCATAGGCCATACGCATCAGCGGACCGGAGTTGAAGCCGAGGAAAAGGAATCCCTTATGCTCGAACTCGAAGCGTTCGCCGCCAAAGATTTCTCCGAAAGCGGTGCAGCCGGAATCGCTCCATTTCGTTTCATGGTTGCCTAGGACTACGTGGTAGGGGACCTTCAGCAAGTCAAGGCACGATTTCACTTTTTCCATGGTAGTACGGTCGCCTTCTTCGGTCAGGTCGCCCGTCACCAGGACAAAGTCGATACTGTCGGTGGCATTAATCTGTGCCACGGAACGCAGCAGGTCCTCTGTGGGATTCGGATTGTTCGGGGTCAGATGAATGTCCGTCAGTTGGGCAAAACGGAATGTCCCTTGCTGTGCCTGCATCCCCAGGGGGAGCAGGTAAGCCATCAGGACGATTATTAACAGTCTTCTGTTCATAGATGATGATTGGTTGATATTACTTGTTGTCGTTGAAGAATGTCAGTACAGCATTCATGAGTGCCTCTCTTTCAGAATCAGTACGTATGGCTTCAAAGGGAAATCCCAAGACACAAGTCTTGTAATTGCCTTGATAAGCCACACCGGCACTTAGGTTGTTTTCAGAATACCGCATCACAGTGTGCGCATCTTTGGTTGCCGGTTCAATGGCGTCCGGTGATTCCACCACATACGAATCGGCATTCAGCTCATTGTGATAGGTATAGTTTCCTGAAAGGGCGGGGAACGGAGAAGCTACGCTTTTCACCTTACCCATTGTAGCCGCTTGTCCCACACGCCACTTATATTTCAGTACTTCCATCGCAAATTTCTTGTCGGCTTCGTCGGCGGTTGCAAGGCGGTTGTCCCATAAATCCGTTCCTACAAAAGCGCCCGAAACAAAGATATTTCCACCTTGCTTACAATAAGCCGCAATAGCCTCCTGCATCGGTTTGCTGAAAGTCTTGAACTCCAACGGTTTTACGCCTCCCCGTCCCATCTTGGTCTGGCATTGCTTCCCAAGTATCAAGTCCACATACCTATACTCCCTCATATCCACCGGAATATTCTTCTCTCCCTTTCCTACGGGGGAGAGACTTTCATTACTAACCGATACAAACGAATATCCCGCTTTCAGGATAGCGGCACCATGTATGGCAGGATAATCGAACGTATTTCCTGCGATGACTTGGGTCTCGTAATTTCCATAACTGTCGCCGAAACCGGAGGCGTCGTCGTCCATCCAGGGAATGGAACGGCGGTATTCCTTCATCTTGCCAATGTAGCTGATGTCATGGATATAGGGGACCCCGTGGTCCTGCTCATCCAGAAATCCGGCAAGGAGGGTGTCGGCGGGGGCGGGGGCCGTAAAGTCGGCAGGGGCACTGATACGGTCGAATCCGTTTATCACCAATACGGCACCTTTGGAATTGAACGCCCGTCCGGTGGAAAGAATTTCGGAAGGGAAACTTTCACCGCCCTTGTTGACAGCGGTAACCTTGTAGCTGCATACCATGCCGGCGGGGAGCGTGGTTCGGTAACTGTTGCCGTCCACCAATACTCCGTTGTCGAAATCCCCGTCGCCGATACGGGTATAAACAATGTATTTCTCTGCTACGGCAGTTGGTTCCAACGCATCCGCTACGGGTTGCCAGGTCAGTTCCACTTCGTTCTCGCTGGTCATGTGCAAGGCCATGTGGTCTACCGGTAACGGTTGCACTACATAATCCATGTGGTATTGTGAGCAGAGGAACTGCAACATACCTTTATAGATGGCGCGGCTTACGGTGAAACGGAAACGTGGGTCCAGTCCGTAGCGCATGTCTGCAAAGTTTTGATGGGAAAGCAGTTCGAGCAGCATGGTAGGTACGCGGGGTACACGGGCCTCATAGTAAGATTGGTTCCATTTGCCACGGCGTGTCCATTGAGGTTCGTAGAGGGTACGCACGTCGCGCACGATGTTGGACTGAATCAAGTCTGTCAGGTCGTGGCTCAGATAGCGTGATGCTCCGTTGGCGAACTTCTCATTGTAGGCGTTGGTATGGTAGATGCCGAGTGTCCCGATGATGGAATCGTTCTGTGTAGTTCCTGCATCGGAGTGGAAGGCGAAGGCCATGTTGACGGGGATGTTCAGCCCTCTCTCCGTCGGATTCACGGCAGAGCCTCCGGAAAGGTAGTTCACCCAGATACCACGGCATTTATAGTCATCCGTATAGTCGTTCTTTCCGTTGCTTTCTGAATATACGCTGTCCGGTATGCCTGCCCATTGCAGCCAGTAGCGGGCGGCTTCGCAGAAGCGGGGATAGTTAGATAGTTGATAATTGATAGTGGACAATGGAGAATAGGTTACACGGTCTTGGATGTTGCCTGTATGGGTGTTTTGCAGGTTGCGGGTGTCGGAGCTTTTCAGGTTTTCCGTAGCGCCCTCGTTGGAGATGCGGCGGGCGATGTTCCCCATACCGCCGCCAATCTTCACGGCGTCGGCGGTGATGATTCTTCCTACTTTGGAGGAAAGGTTGCTCAGAACGACTTTGCATTCATTGTTCCGACCGGCATTGAAGCCGAAGGTGCCGAGGTAAATCCAGGTGCCGCCTCCCATTTGCTGGTTTACCTTGAACTGCGTGGTGCCGCCTTTGTGATAGACGGTGTAAAGGGCATCGTCCGCGCTGTTTGGCAAGGTTTGGTAAGAGACGTATACGGCGTATTGTCCGGTCGAAGGGATTTCGGGAATCCATTCGGCGGTGCTTGCGTTTCCTTTCTTGATGGTTTCTATGGCGCGGTAGGTGCCTTCCTTGAAAGGATTCTCAAAGTCTATGTATTGGGGGCGCAGGTGGGCGAAGCCTTGTCCTTCTCCCTGACTCCAGAGCTTGTCACCGGAATTTTCTGTATAGACGGAACGGCCGGTCAGGCAACCGTCATTGTCTACGATGACTTCTGCCGTCTGGCAATCGCGTTCGCGGGGAAGCAGCACATTGGCACCGGCATTTTCCAACATCGGTACGAGGAAGGGCAATACGTAGCTCTGGGTGTAGAGGTCTTCCACTGTCTGGAAGATACGCGCACGCTGCCATTCCCAGCGGTCGAGTTTTGATTCGTAGTACCAGCCGTGGCTTTGCCATAGGGCGATATGCCGGTTATGCAAGCCGTTGGTGGGGGTGTAGGGGGAGGAAACTTCGGTAACCAGAGGCTTGGAAGCGACGGGGCTGAATGTCTTCGTCTTTTTGTCTTTTTTACTGCGCAGGGCTTGGGGAACCAGTTCTTCGATACTGCGCTTGTTGGTACGGATTTGCAGCTTGTATTTGGCAAACTCCGCCGGCAGCAGGGCGCTTACGCCTTGGTAGATTTCGGCCACATTGTCCTCACGGAAAGGAATATAGGCACAGTTCATGTTGGCAAACAGTTGCAGTGTATTTCCTTCCACAGCCACTGAGTCGATGCTGATACGTCCTACGGAAACTTCTTTTCGTGCGGTGGTATCCAAGAATTTCCCGATTGCCTGGCGGACATCCGTCGGAAGTCCTTGCGCGCCTCCCGCGTGGGGGAAGAGGGAGGCGGCAAGCAGACTAAGTAAAAACTGACGTCTTACATTCATAGATGATGTATTAAGTTAATTGTTCTTTTTATCTTTCTTAATCAATAGACAGAGACCGATGAAAGTGAACAGTGCATTGAAAATCAGCAATTCGTAGCTGAATTGATAACCTCCGAACCAGGCTTCGGAATTCTTCTGCAGAATGAAGCAGAGAACCGGGGAGGCGATGGCAACTAACGGGATGTACTTGTCACGCACTTGTTGTTTCATGAAAATGCCGAAAGCAAACAGACCCAGGATAGGACCGTAGGTATAGCTTGCCAGAATATATACAGCGTCGATGACACTGGTGTTGTTGAGAAGATTGAATACGAAAATGGTGATTCCCATGACAACCGCCATGCCGATGTGCACTTTCTTGCGCATCTTCACAACCGTCTCTTCCGACTTGCCTTTCGTTCCCAGAATGTCTACGGTGAAGGAAGTGGTCAGCGCGGTGAGTGCCGAGCCTGCGGCTGAATAGGCAGAAGAAATTAGGCCGATGATGAACAGTATGCCCACAATGGCAGGGAAGTAGTTGCCGGTGGCAATCAGCGGGAATAGTTCGTCACTCTTCTCCACCGCAATCTGCTGGTTGGCGGCAAAGATGTAGAGCAGTACGCCCAGCATCAGGAAGAGCAGGATGACGAAGAACTGCGAAATGACGCTGGTAATCATGTTCTTCTGTGAGTCCTTGAAGTTCTTGCAGCTCAGGTTGCGCTGCATCATGTCCTGGTCCAGCCCGGTCATGGCAATCATGGTGAAAGCGCCGGCGAGGAACTGCTTGAAAAAGTACTGCTTGCTGTTCACATCGTCGAAGAAGAAGATGCGGGACATGTCACTGTCGGCAATGGTGCTTACCATACCGGTAAATGACAGATTGAGGTCGGAAGCGATATACCAGATGCAGAGTACGACCGACACCACCAAGCAGAATGTCTTCAGAGAGTCTGTCCAGATAAGAGACTTTACGCCACCCTGGAAAGTGTACAACCAGACCAGTGCCACCGTGATGGCCACGTTCAGCAGGAAAGGCAGTCCGAAAGGTTCGAATACCAGTAGTTGCAACGTCAGGCATACGAGGAACAGACGGACAGCGGCACCGAGCATTTTGGAGATGAAGAAGAACCAGGCACCCGTGCGGTAGGAAGACATGCCGAAACGGTTCTCCAGATATTCGTAGATGGATACCAGGTTCATTTTGTAGAACAGCGGTACCAGCAGATAGGCTATGATGAGCTGTCCGGCAATGAAGCCCAACACCATTTGCAGATAGCCGAAGCTGCTGGCGGCAACCATGCCGGGTACGGATACATAGGTCACACCTGAAATGGCGGAACCGACCATGGCGAACGCCACGACATACCAGGATGACTTGCGGTTACCCACAAAGAAGCCGGCATTGTCTGCCTTCCTTCCTGCAATATAAGATACCGTGAACAATATCACGAAGTAGGCAGCGATGGTAATGATTACGGAAAGTGGAGTCATGAGGTTATTTACGATTTTATGATTTACGATTTACGATTGAAATTACTTCTTTTGATGATATGTACGACTTTGATTATCCTATGTACGCTCTGACGTTCTCTTCCAATTCACGTTCATTTTTTAATCGTAAATCGTAAATCGTCAAATCGTACATCCCTTTATTCTTCGTAGAGCAGATAGGGCTTGCGCTGTACCTTGAATTTCTCCACGTCGTCTTTCCATCTTGCCTTGATTTCTTCGGCGCTCTTTCCTTCCTTTATCATTTTGCGCACGTAGTCGGTGCCTATCAACAGCTCGAAGAAGGAACGGAAGAAGTGGTCGTCCATGTTCAGATTCCGGTAAGCGTCTATCACGTAACTCAAGTCAATGCCGCGTTTCCAGATTTCCTCGTCGCTCATGTTGCTCAGGTTCACGCCGTGGCAAAGCTTGCCCAGCTGGGGCGGATTCTTGGCTCCGGGAACACTGCGCGGGGTGAAGCTGTAGCTGTAGCCCGTCATGTTGGGATGCCCGTAGACCTGGAAGGGGAGGTCGGTTCCTCTTCCCAGGCTGACCGGAGTGGCCTCGAAGTAGCAGGTCGAGGGGTACAGATAGATGGACTTCATGTTCGGCAGATTGGGGGACGGGGGAATCGGCAGCTTGTATAGGGTCTGGTGCGTATAGTTCTTGCAGGGAATGACGGTCAGGTCGCAAGTGCGTGACGCCGGCAACCAGCGTTCGCCGTTTACCATCAGGCCCAGTTCGCCCAGCGTCATGCCGTGCACCACGGGAATCGGCAGCCAACCTACACCGGATTTATATTTCATGTCCAGTATCGGGCCGTCCACGTAGTGTCCGTTCGGATTGGGGCGGTCCAGTATCAGCACCTTTCGGTTGTATTCTGCACAAGCGTCCATCAGCCGGCACATAGAGGCATAATAAGTATAGAATCTCAGGCCTACATCCTGGATGTCTACCACAAGGATATCGAACTTGCGCATGGATGCTTCGCTTGGTTTCCCGGATTTCCCGTCGTACAGCGAGAGGATAGGTACTCCGGTCTTCTTGTCTACCGAGCTGGACACATGTTCGCCTGCGTCGGCATCTCCTCTGAAACCGTGTTCAGGGGAGAAAATGGCTACTACATTGAACTTGTTTTCCAGCAGAATGTCCAGCAGATGCTTGTCTCCTATCATTCCTGTATGATTGGAGAATATGGCAATTCGTTTATCTTTTAGGATTGGAAAATACTCGGAAGTCTGTTCATCACCTAAAATAACTCGTTCTTCTTGTGCCCGGCACAGTAAAGAACTACATAGCACAAAGGCTAAAAGCAGCAGTTTCTTCATAATAGTATTATTAAGGAGGACGTTGTTTGCAACAAAGATACGTTTTATTTTAATATCAAAAACACTTATTTGGGTATTTTTAGTATTATCAATCATAATTTGCAAATAGTCAACTGTTCACCTTATTAAATAATGGTTGAACTGCATCAGTTGCCTACGGAAATACTTTTTATAAAAAGAGTGAGGGCCAAGTTTGCCCTCACTTTGGTACAATCGGTGGGAGTGCCGGTTCATTCTTCTATTCTTACCAGATGATAAAGTGTTCCCCGGTTCGATTTCTTGTTGAGGATGTCCAGCTTGCGGAGCGTGCGTCCGAAAGCTGCTATCCGGTTGATGGCCAACTTATCCCTCGTTTTCTGTTGCAGGTCGTTGAAAATCTGCATGGCTGTGAGCCATTCGCCTTCTTCGCTCTCCTCCGCGCCACGGAAATGGCAAAGGAAAAGTTCTTCCAATGGGTCTACCCGCTCGAATTCCCGGTTGTACTCCTTTACGATTGCTTCGTCAGTGTCGTCCAGCCAGTAGCGTTCACCCTTCATGATGTCGTGCATGGCTTGGGCATAGAGCTGGCGATAATTGATAGTGACGTTTGTCTGGATAGGGCCGGTCACTTCGATGCAGATGAAACGGCGGCTTCCCGACGGGTCGGTCAGCAGGTCTTTCAGATTGCTGGTCCCGATGAAGGAGGCATAGCGGCGCATTTCCTGAATAGTGGTACCGTAGGGCTTTCGCAGGTTGGCAACCGGTTTTTGCAGGAGGTGCTTCAAGAAGCCTTGCTGATTGGCGTTTATCTGGTCGAATTCGTCGATGTTAATCAGAAAAAAGCGGCCAAGGCTGCGCTCCGCTTCCTGCTTGCTCTTGAAGTCGATACTGTCGGTGTAGCCGAAACGCAGTTCCGGTGGCAATAGGATGCGGCAGAAAGTACTTTTGCGGTAACCTTGCGGACCTACGAGCAGGGGCGAGGTATTGTTGCCGTGCTGTTTGTCGATTCCCCGCCAATGTGCCACCATGCCAAGAAACCACCGGTAGAACAGTTCCCTCCAGTGGGGATTATGGCAGGGCACGAGGTCGGCCAATGCGCGGATGCGGTCTTTGCCGTCCCAGCGTCCGGTGTTATAGAGATATTCTTCGATGGGGTTGTATAGCGGCACGTAGTCCGAAGACAGGAAGCGGGTGATGTCGCGGTCCCACACACGTACTCCCTCTTTCAGTGCCTTCATGGCAATGCTGCTGCGTACGCGCTGGTCGGCAGGCTGGAAGTAGAAGTGGATGGAGTCGCGCTGCCGGTATTCCAAGTCGCCAAGCACGGTGTTGTAGCGGAATTCGTAGCGGCGTTTCATGAACTCTTCCAGCCGGAAAGCAGTTTCCTGGTCTTTGTTCAGGCTGCTGCGGGTGCCGAAGCCTTTCAATTCCCCGTAAAGGTTATGCAGCGTCAGGCGTACAAGGGGTTCGTCTGCCTCCCGGTAGTAGTGCACCAGTGTCTGGCGCACCGCTTCTTCTTCAGGAATGCCGGCTTTGAAGCAATGTTCGGCAAGGCGGGACAGCAGCGGGCGCAGGTCGTCGCCCCGTCGCCAGTTGTCCAAATCGCGGAAGGCGCGGTCGAGGGCGGCCTCGAAGAGCAGGTTGCATGTGTCCGCCACTTCGTAGCCGGGAGTCATTCTCAGCAACGGATTGCTTTCCTGCTGTTTCCGTTGGCGGTAGTTGTCTTCCGAGGGCAGGGCGCAGGGCTGTTCCAGGCAGAAGGCCACGGCGGTGGGGCTATAATAGGGCTGTTCGTCCACGGTCATCCGGCAGCTTTGTAGGAGTGAAGGAGCCTGGAGGGTGATGGGGAAAGGGAGAAGGGGTTGGTAGCACTTCACTGCCAGGCGGTAGGCGTGGGCGTGGAATAAGGCGATATCGTCTTCATTCTTTGGAAGCCCTCCGTCGGGCAGGGTGAAGCGTACCCATATTTTGGCACTTCGTCCGCTGGAGCCACAGAAGGCGGCAAAGGTTTGCGGCAGCAGGGCGGCTTGTTGTTTCACCAGTTCGGCTTCGGCCACCCCGGCCAGATTGTTTACTTCCAGTAGTACCAGCCCGTTGTAGGTCTTTATCCGGTGTTCTCCTGCTTTGGTGCGGGTCATTTCTACGGCGGGATAGAGACGCGGCAGTCTGTCGATATGCTCATATCGGGCGTTGGTCCCTTTCAAATGCGGGATGATGCTACGCAGCTCCGTAATGTATCCGGTCTTGTTCTCGGTTTTCAGCTTTTCCATCAACATGTCCGTTTTTTGTGTGCTGACGGCCTCTTTTCCGCTTTCGCGTTCCTCTCTGATCAGTGTGATTTTCATTCTTTATCGTGTATGTAATATTCTTGTAAAGATACGCCGGGAAAGGGGGGGGATACAAGCTTTTCAAGGATTATTTTCCGATTGGCTTCTTTTTTGGGGTGGAATGTCTATATGTTTCTTTTATAAAAGGTGTTCGTTTCTTTGCTTATCCCCATAGTTTTGTCTACTTTTACACCAGAGTTTATGAACAGTCCACTAAAGTGGTCTTTCTTGTTCATATTAGTGAACGGAGCAGCTCACTACAGTGAACGGTTCTGCTCACGGGCTGGGCTGTGATATAACCTTTGTACTTCAACAGACTGCGTACGTACTTCGCACGTGTTCCGTGCAGTGCTTTATCGTATAATGTAACCCTTTAACGCAGTTTGAACTATGGCTATTTTGTTTGATTGGTACGAGAATCCGGACTCGTACGACAAATCTCCGGAAGATAAAATCCTTCATCCCCGTCTCCGCCTAAATGGGAGCAGGTCTACCGATGAATTGCGGCGGGACATCCAGGCACGTTGCTCATTGACAGAAACCGATGTGACGGCTGTGCTCGATGCTGTGTCGCACGTCATGGGCAGGGAACTTGCCGAAGGAAGGCAGGTGCATCTCGACGGCATCGGCTACTTTCGCGTGTCGCTCACCACGACCGAACGGGTAGTGGCTGCTACCAAGCGTAAGTTGACGAAGGTGAAGATGGCGGGTGTGAAATTTCGTGCTGACCAGAAACTGAAAAATGAAATTGGTACCATCAAGGCAAAGGCTTTGAAGGCAAACGAGCATTCGGCTAAACTGACGGATAAAGAGATAGACCGTCGGCTGACCAACTATTTCGCCACTCGCCCTTTTATGACACGGAATGACTTTCAAAGCGTTTGCGGCATGATGCGTACTACTGCCATGCGGCATATCCGTCGGCTGCGCACCGAAGGAAAGTTGAAGAATGAGGGAACAATGCTGCAACCGATTTATGTACCCGTTTCAGGATATTACGGTAAGAATGAGTGACTTATAACTTTGAACGAAGAAATCTTGTGGTGAGGGCAAATTTTGCCCTCACTTTTTAAATTTGCTCTCACCCACCTCTTGAATGCCGATGAATAGGGCGATGCGTGCGAAAGGTGAGGGTGGTGAGGGTGGATGTGTGAAATTTAGTTTAGTTTGATGGGCGGCTGAATATGGGTATTCCCATACGGTGTATATGTTCCAAAAGGTCGGCATTCTTTAATTTGCCATAGATGGAAAGGTCTACGCTGTAAGGCAAAAGCAGGTCGTCTATTTCATCGGAAAGGCTGCTTAAAGTATTATACGTAAGTCTGTCTCCCATCAGCGTGATGTCTATGTCGGAAAAAGGCTTGAAATTTCCTTTGGCTCGTGAGCCGTACAAAACAGCCTGCTCTATTTCTTCATGTTTCCGGAAGAGATTGCATAGCTTTTCCAGTTCATTGTCGGTCAATCCGTACATAGCTCAATCGAATAAGGATGGTGTATTCAAGGATTGCATTTTCTCTTCAGAGACTACATCGTTGTCATGATTGTGCGATGTCAGATTTCGGGCTTCTATAGTCTCCGTCCATTGCTTGTCATCAATCAATCCCATTTCAAGGGCTTTGCGTATGGCATCACGGGAGCTGCGGATGTCGGTATACCCCTGATATTCTGCATAGTCCTTCATCACTTTCCAGGCCAGTTCGTGGGTATATTCAAAACGCTGTATCCATCGTATGTCTTGCTGTACCATGATAGCTGTCTGTTTTTAAGTAAGCAAATATAAGCTTCTTTTGTGTAACGAGCAAATGGATGGGGGCTTTTTCGTGAAAGCTGTCTGGGGCTATTTTGGAGAAAGGCTGTTTTTAGGTGTGGAATAAGTTCCTGAATTTGTTGAGCCGATGTCGAAATAGTTATATATGTATGTTCTGGTTCCACATGCATTTATGAAATCAACCGTTACGCAAACTCGTTCAATTTCATGACTGTTCCGACTGCTGAAAGTAGTGAAATAATATCCTTGCATGTCTACCTCCCAATCGCAGTCAACACTCCAATGAAAATCATGCGCACCTTCAGGAATAGGATTCAATCCGCATTCACCTCCGCTTTGTGACAGATAGCCATATATAATGTCATGGTCATTTTCTTGTATTCCTGATACATTGAAAGTAATTGGTTTGGAAAACTGAACAGTGTATTCCTTTGTGTGTACTATTGCGGTTAAGGTCGTATAAATGGAACTGCCTCCGGGTGTCCCTAAATTATTCAGGGTGATAGCAGGTGATGCCTGATTTAATTGCGAATATAAATCGTTGCCAACAATCCAATCCACTGTTGCTTTTGTGGGAAAATTCTTGATACTGAATGTCCCGTTGTCACAGATTACGTCAGGGCCAATCAGTTGCATTGATGTCTTAGATACACTCAAAGGTAGCTCATTGGTAAAATTATCGGTTTGATTTTTATATTTGTAGCTCACTTTGACACTTGCGTTACCGGGTTGTGTCGGTACGATTGTTACCGTAGAGCTGTTCTGACCACTTACTATCTTGATATTCTTCCCGGTCCAATAAAATGTATGTGCCTTGCTGTCATTGATGGAATATATGTATTCTTTATATTGTTCAATATTTCTGTAGCCATCTATTTGAGGACCCATATTGGGAAAACTGATATTGCTTTTCCGAGCCATGAAATACTCTTTTGCTCCGATAGAATTTATGTAGAAATCATGGACTTCTACTCCGACATCGCTGTTCTTGAAGGCTTGCTTTGATTTCAAATTTATTTGGAATCTACTTTGTGTGACAGATGCACTTTGAGAGACTTCAGCGAATAGATTTTTATCGTAAGTCCACTTTATGCCCGTATCTTTGTTTATGGAATAATTGCACCAAAGTGTTATCGTATCTCCCAATTCAAATGTTGAAGGGGCATTGATTGGCATAGGTTTCATTTTGACATTGATGTTTCTTAGATCTGCGGTAAGTTCGATTGTACTTTTTTCAGGACGTACCATCAGGGTAGAATTACTACCTGCTTTAGTCCATAATACATTTATTGGAAAATGGTTTTTTCCTGCTGGAATTTGGGTTACCCATGTACTCTCGAATCGTTCTTGGTAGTTTGTTTTGAATCGTGCTTCTCCACCGACTGCTGAAATTCTTATACCTACAGATTGTTTTTGTATAGGAATACTTAAATCATAAGTGTAGTAACCATCACTAACATAGGGGTTCATTTCGCCCGTAATAGTACCGCTTATGTAGGAAGCACGTGTTGTGACATCAGAATAGAAATCCTTATCTTGTAACTCGTCTGTTTGTTCTTCTTTGTTGCAACTACTATTGATGAAGCAGATTAGTAGTACGAAAAATATGTTCTTCTTTTTCATGATATGTTTCTTGTTAGTATGTTATGAACGAAGGGAAAGTATATGATATTGATTTATGGTTCCTTTTAGAAGGTGCTATTCGTGTTTCTATACACCTTTTAAAGGGAATAACAAAAGCGTCCATACATTTGTATTTAGATACATGGAATGTATGAACGCTTTAATTAAATCCAAACGAGGTACAGCGCGATATGCTGTTTTTAGTTGATTACCAACCCGGATTCTGCTTCATGTTTTTATTCAGGGTCAACTGTGTAGTTGGAATCGGGTAGAAATAATGTTTGGCTTCATAAGTACGGATTTGTGCATCGGAGGCATCTATATATCCGTTCTTGGTCGCTTCTTCACAGTCAGGCACATTGCTTACGTTGGCGCCCAACATGGTGTTCGGGTACTTGGTTGAATCCAATTTGTCGAGCTGGTGCCAACGGATTAAATCCCAATATCGGTACCAGTTATCCATAATCAGTTCGCAACGGCGACAGCGGCGTATCTCCCAAATCAGATTGCTTACTCCCATATTATTGGCAGGATCGGCATCTGGAGTAGTTGTCATAGCCGGCAGGCCGGCACGAGCCTGAAGCTTGTTTATGGAGTTGTTGAGATCGTCTTGTGTGAGAGAACCCATTTCGGCTTTGGCTTCTGCAAAGTTCAGATAAATAACTGAAATCCAATAGAGCGGGCAGTCGGTGTATTGGTAGCCGATGTTGTTTCGGTCGCTAACACTCAATTCTTCGGGGTTATCATACTTGGCGATGCCATAACCGGTCGATGTGGTGAAGGCTGCTACACCGGCACGGCTGTAGGCGTGGCCTCTGAAAGAAAGTACCGGGTCAAGAATTTCGGACAGGCGCTTGTCGCGTACGGCCAAAACCTCTCTTATAGAGTAATTTTTGTCTGCATCCAATACGGCTGCATCGTCCTTGTTTTTCGAGGTTGTTGCCAACGGTTTTCCATCAAGGAAAAGGAAACTGTCGAATGCGTCCTTTGAAATGCCGTGCGTACCACTTGTATTGATTGTGTAGTCAATGGTGGAGTGCCTTAACGAACTTTGTGCATAAGGCTTGTAGAAAATCATTTCCGGATTGCTTGCCAGGCTGACAGAATTATAGTTGGCTTTGTAACTGTTACTTAGAGAGTAGTTTTTGGCCATAAGATATTCGCAGGCTGATACACATTCTTGCAAGTATTTGTTGGCGCGGCTCTCATCAGCGGCTTTGCCATTCTCTGCTTGAGTGCGATATTTGCAGTATGTACCTTCATATAAGGTGATGTCTGCTTTCATGGCATATGCCATGTCGGTGCTGAAACGTTGCCGATTGCTGTTTGCGGTAATGTGTTCGCACGCATAATTGATGTCTGCCAGCACATGGTCCATCACTTCATCCCGGTCGGTGCGTGGTCCGTAGAGGGCTTCGTTGTCGGCTGGGTCGATAACTTTGTCTATCCATTGAACATCGCCGTACATACGGACCAACTGATAGTATTCCCACGCACGGTTCATGCGTGCAAGACCTTCATAGTGGGCCTTTGTTGCTTCATCAAGAGAGGAAGACTGTACACCGGCAATGATATAGTTGGCGCGTCGGATTTCTGTGAAAGGGGCTGACCAGTTTGTGGAAGATGCGACCACGTTAGTGTAAGTCCAGTTATGGCTTTCTGCATCTACCTGGTCATCGCTTATTGTTTTGAAGTAGAACCATCCTCCACTGGCTCCGTTGCCAAAGCCGGTAAAGTTGTTATAAAAAGTATTGCACTGATTATCCAAATTATCGGTGTTGCTCCAGTATGCCGGAGTATTCGTGAAGGTATCCAAGGGGGATTTGTCCAGCAAATCGTTGCAACCGGTTAACATCGCCAGCGCTGTGACCCCATATATAAATAATTTCTTCATTGTTCTTAAGTTTTTGAGGTTGTTATAATGTTACCTGGACTCCAAATGAGAATGTGCGTGTAATAGGAGCTATACGTCCCCATCCACCAGCTGTAAGTCCATTGCCTGTACTGATTTCGGGGTCGACTGGAAGGTCATTCCCTTTGTGGAGCAGAAAGAGGTTGCTGCCACTGAAGTAGATACGTGCTTTCTCAATGTAGGCTTTGCGTGTCCACTCTTTCGGAAGGGTATATCCCACAGTTACGTTCTTCAGACGAAGATAGGACATGTCTGTCAAATAGCGGGATTGGGGATAGTAGTTGTTGCAGCCGTTAGCTATACCGGATACGGTACCTCCACTATTATTTGTACCACGATAAAGACGTGGATAACGGTTGCCTTGATTTACCTCATAACCGGTAATGGCGGTATAGTCTGAATTCCAAAGCACTTTGTTATAGCTTGTTTGGTGGGAATAGATGGCTACGTCGGCATGTACCATGGCGGGAAGGTTTAGGGAAGAAGTCGTCCAGTCCTCACGTTTGCCTACACCTTGGAAGTAGAGGTCAAGGTCGATACCTTTCCACGCTCCGCCTAAATGGAAGCTGTATTCGTAGCGTGGCATAGAGTTTCCGATGACTTTCAAATCGCCGTGGTCGTCTGCTGTGCCTTTTCCACCGTCAATCTTGCCATTGCCGTCTAAATCCTTGAACTTGACGTCTCCCGGGCCGTAATGGAAATTACCGGATTCCAGTCCTGCCTGGCTTGCAATGCCGTTTGCATAATTCCATGAGCCGTCTGCATTTTGGCTGGTGAAGTCTTTTTCCTCGAAGTAACGGTCGGTTTCAAAACCGAAAATGTCACCGTAGGTTTTACCGGTGTAATAGGTGCTGAGCAGTTTGGAATCATTGTCCCACTTTGTTACTTTAGTCTTGGAGTCACCGATGTTGAAGTTGGCATATACGTCGAAGTCGCCGAAGGTATGGCGCCAGTTCAAGTTCAACTCCCATCCACGTGTACGTAAGGTACCGGCATTTTCATAAGGAGCAGAAGCACCCAGAGTGTTCGGCAATACTTGTGCCGGTGCCAGCATGTCACGATTCTCACGTTGGAACCAGTCGAAACCTATAGTCAGTTCGTCATTCAAGAGACCCAGGTCAAGACCTATATTGAGGGTGCGGATACGCTCCCAGGTCAAAGTACTTGATACCAAATCCGGCATGTTATACATGGTCAGGAGATTAGCGTTGGCATTATTGTTTTCAATCCAATAGATATAGCCGGTACTTTTATTGTTCAACCGTTGGCTTATTAATTGTTCGAACATGTAGTCGCCCACAGCCTCGTTGCCGATTTCGCCAAAAGAAGCACGCAACTTACCATTGCTGACAATATGTTTCAGTGGGGCGAAGTAGGCTTCTTCGGAGAAGCGGTAGCCGATGGATGCAGAAGGGAAGAAGGCCCACTGGTCGGTATGGGGGAAACGGGAAGAACCGTCGTAACGTCCGTTCAGTTCCAATAAATAAATGCCTTTGTAGTCATAATTGATACGGCCGAAATAACCGGCAGAAGCGCGGGATGTATGATTCCAACTCAAATCTTGTCCATCCTTGCCAGCCATATTCAGTTCGGGGTATCCCTCTTGATCGTACATCACATTGCGGGTACCATACAGATATTTGTATTCCTCTTCTTCTGCGTTGACACCTGCCATTACATTCAGGTTGTGTTTTTTGGCAAATGTTTTGGTATAGTTTACGTATGCGTTGGCCGTCCATGTGTTCTGTTTGGAAAAGTCTCTCCAGATGCCGCTATTGCCTTTAGTGACGATGTAAGAGGGTACCGGTTTCCCGCTCCAATTGATGCCGTAAACGGAGTTGTCCTGCGAACCGCTGTTCATATTCTGAATGGCATATGTAAAGTCTGCATTAAGGGTCAGTCCTTTAACGATTTCAGCTTTCAAGAAGGTGTTCATACGGGTCAGGTCTGTTGTCACTTCACGATCGGCAGCTTGCTTCTGCATGGCCATGACGCGTGTGTCATAGCCGTCGATTGTGCCCGAAGGAATGAAATAAGAACCCCAACGCCACAAATATTGGTAGGTGTTGGCCCATGTGTCCGGGCGTTTATAGTTCTTACGACTATAGTTGATGCGTGCACCCACCTGTAGCCAGTCGTAAACATTAGTGGTGACATTGACTGAGGCATTGTACTTTTTTAGTTCGTCCGGGTGAATCTTCATCTGTCCTTGCTTTTCGTTGTAGCCGAAAGATAGGTAGTAATTGGTCTTACCAGATGTTCCTTGTATAGAAACATTGTGGCTCATGGAAGGAGCAGCTTTGTTGAAGTAGATGTCCTGTACATCCCAGTCAGCATAATAAAAAGGAGTGCCGTCCAATACGATATAGTCACCCACGTTACTATCGCTTTGGTAGAGGTTCATAGGACGGTAGCCGGTCTTGCCGCCGTTCTGTTGCTGCCACTTTTCGGCGTAAGGTAACAATTTGTCGAAATACATACCGAACAATTCAGGCATACCGGCACCACCGTTCATACTGGCTTCGATACCCATCTTTAATTGTGTGGGTACATCGGGATAGTCCGGCAGGTAAGTAGCTTGATCCCATGCAAAATTGTTGCTGTAATTGATGGTAACCTTTTCGCTAGGCTTTGCGCTCTTGGTATTGATTAGAATCACACCGAAAGCGGCGCGCGTTCCATAAATGGAGGAAGCGGAAGCGTCCTTCAGTACGGAAATATTTTCGATGTCTTGCGTATCGAGGAAAGAAATGTCATCCATCGGAACGCCGTCCACTACAATGAGTGGATTGCTGACTTCTCCATTACTCAATGTCCCCAAACCACGTATACGCATGGAGGCTGTCTCGTCGATGGCACCACTTGTGGTGAGAATGCTTAGTCCCGGAACAGCCCCTTGCAATGCTTTGGCTACATCTTGTTGTGGACGACCTGCCATTGTCTTGTTTAAGTCCACTGTAGAAACTGCTCCTGTCAAGTTAGCCTTCTTTTGTACACCGTAGCCTACTACTACTACTTCATCCAGCATCTCGGTATCTTCTTTCAGAGTTATTCTCATCGTTTTGGCTGCCTTCACTTCTTGTGTCTGATAGCCCACAAATGATATTTTTAGTGTTGCTCCCGGTGTTATGGTCAATGTAAACTTACCGTCTAAGTCGGTAATTCCGCCGTTGGTAGTCCCTTTTTCTACTACGCTGGCACCGATAATCGGTTCGCCGGCTGCATCGACAACTAAACCGCTGATAGTGATAGCTTGTAATTGTTCTGTTACGCCAAGCGAATTATCAGGATTGGCTTGTGCAGCCATCACGTTGCCGCTGCTTAATAACAGTGAGCTGATTGCCACTGCTGTGAGGAGTTTGCTATGTGTTAGTCCTCGTTTTTTGTGATCTTCATTCATAAATGATTGATGATTTGTTGTTAATTAAATACTTCTTAAATTTAGGGTAAGGGTAATAAGGACCGAATAGTGAGACTATTCAACTTGCAGGATTGTTTCTTTTTCCATAGGCATTTTCTCTTTTTAAAGGTTTATAACTTTATATTATCTCTTGTTTTTCTATTTGTTTGCCAAGTCCAGACGGAACTT